>VGZJ01000234.1 GCA_016872595.1 Planctomycetota bacterium | reverse complement strand
CAGCCCCAACGACCTCACCCGCCAGCAGCTCGACGAACTCGACGCGCTGCTCCAGCGGATGCTCGCGGTCCCGCTCACCGACACCCCGCTCCCGCCATTGCCGCCGCCCGGCGCCCCGGGCGCGGCCCTCGCGGACTCGCCCCCGCTCCCCCCCAGTTGGCGCACGGACCCGCCGCTCCCGTCCAGCGGGTCGTCGATCCCGCACCTCGCGCTGGTCGATCCGCCGTCGTCGCCGGTACTGAAGTTCGAGCCGCCGCCCGCGCTCGCTCCGAAGCCGGCCCCCGCGCCGGTGCCAAAGCCCGCGCCCGTCGCCACCGTCGCGCCGCCCCCGAAGCCGGCCCCCGCGCCGCTGCCGCCCGCGCCGAAGCCGGTCGCGGCGGTCGCGCCCGCGCCGGACGCGCCCCCGGTCCCGTTCGCGCTCCTGCCGCTGGTGGCGGTGAACGCGGCGTTCGACACCGCGTGCGGCGTGTTCGGCCCGCTCGGGCGCGTCCTGCGGTCGGGGTTCTTCAAACAGCTCTACGGCCTCGCCGGGCTGGGCCTGATCGCGTACACCGCGGCCCGCGTCGCGCAGGTGCAGGGCTGGGTCACGCTGCCCGTCACCCTCCCGTGGCCCCGCTAGTCAGAGGACAAAGGACAGGAAGGCAACAAAGGCAGTTTCGACAGGATTGCAGGATCAGGCCGGATGAAGAGTTGAGCTTTCTTCTCATTCATCTCTGTTCATCCTGTGATCGTGTCGAAACTGCCTTTGTTGCCTTCCTGTCCTCTCTTCGCGCCCCACTGCCCACTACCCACTGCCCACCGTATAATCGCGGAATCGGCAATTTCGCGCGGCTGTCGGCGAAAGACCGAGAGGGCGCGCCGCGCCCGGCCCGGATTCGTCTCCGCTGAGGCCCGCTGATGGCGTCTTCGCCGACCCCAGAACCGCCGCTCCCGCCGGTCAAACTCGACCCGCTCGCCGCCCTGCTCAGCTACCTCATCCCCGGCCTCGGTCAGGTGTATCAGGGGCGCACGGGGAAGGGGCTGCTGTTCTTCGGCGGCCTGTACGTGCTGTTCTTCTACGGCATGTGGATGGGCCAGTGGCGCAACGTCTGGTTGCCGGACGTCAGCGGCCTGCCCGACGTGTCGGTCGCCGGCCAAACCCTCGGCGGGCCCGCGAAGGCCGCGTCGTACCGCCCACAGTTCCTCGGCCAGTTCTTCATCGGCACCGCCGCGTGGCCCGGCGTGTATCAGTACGCGGTGTTCGACGCCACCAAGGACACCGGCCCGGTCTTCGGCAAGTTCCAGCGCACGCCCGACGAGAAGGAACTGAACGAGCTCCAGCGGAACGGCAACAAGCGCTGGGACTTGGGCTGGGTGTACACCGTCATCGCCGGCGTGCTGAATCTGTTGGTGATCTACGACGCCTTCGCCGGGCCGATGTTCCGCGAGCCGCCCAAACCGAGCGACTGGGTGGACGACGCGGACGTGGAAGGCGCGAGGGCCGGCGCGCAGCCGCCGGCGAAGGCCGAGCCGCCGCCCGCGCCCGCCGCGCCGCCGTCACAGGTTCCGAACCCGCCCGACCAACAGGGGGGCGCGTGATGCTCCCGCTCCTCGCCGTCAGCATCTATTGGGACCTGCCGGTCCTACTCGTGGTGGTGAGCCTCGTGTACGCGGCCACGCGCCACGACAATTGGGACAAGATCGTTCACGAGGCGACCGGCTGGGGCCTGCGCATCACCGGGTTCCTCGTCGCCATCGGCCTCGTCCTTTACCTGCTCTCGACGTACCTGTAGGCTGCTTCTGTAGCCGGCCTCCGTGAGGCCGGAACTGTGCGAGCGGTTCGGCTTCCGGCCTCACGGAGGCCGGCTACAGACGAGGCTGTCCCCTCACTTCCGAGGCCCTTCCCATGAAGCACCTTCTCGCACTCGCGCCGCTGTTCGTGGCGCTGCCGGCGCGCGCGGCGGACGCGCCGAAGGCCGGCGCGCCGGTCGTCGGCGTCGGCGTCGTGTCGCCGGACCTAGCCGCCGTGTACCTGCCGGCAAAAGCCGGTGGCGTCGAGGCCGTCGATCTGGCGACCGGCAAGGCGCTGTGGGCGAACAAGGACGGGGCGAAGCTCGCGGGCGCGTCCGACAAACTGGTTCTGGTGTGGGCCGGCGACCCGAAGAAGGGGAACGCCTTCTCCGTCGTCGCCATCGACGCCGCGACCGGCAAGACGGTCGGCAAGTCGGACGCCGTTGCGCTGCCGGACTGGGCGACCACCGCGAAGACGTGGGGGCGCACGTTCCGCACCGCGGCCCGCGCCGACGGCGACGGGGTGATCGTGGCGTGGCAGGCCGGCGCGTTTTATGCCGGCGGCGCGCGGCCGACGCCGGAGATCGAAGAGGCGGCGCGCAAGAACGAAATGGGGCTGGCGAAGTTCGACCTCAAAACCGGCAAGGTGACGCCCGCCAACGGCAAGCCGAAGGACACCGACTTCGCGAGCGGCCCCGCGGGCGGCGGTACGAACAAGCTCGGTGATTACACGTTCGAGATGAACGAGGAGATTCCGGGGTTCAAGCCCGGCGCGCCGATGCTCACGAAGGTGACGTTCAAAGTGGCGAAGGGGGGCAAGGAGTTGTGGGCGCGCGAACTGGCGGGCAACCCGTGGTCGCCGCCCCCGCCGTGACGCGGGGAGTTCCAAGTTCCAGAAGTTCCAAGTTCCAAAGTGAGCGTATCCCGGTCATCGATTCACGGGTGCCACTGTTCACTTGGAACTTGTAACTTCTGGAACTGCGGATTCGCGAAACCGGCCGGCCGCGCGGCGGGTAGAATACGCCGTGGCCGGTAGCCCCCGGCCGGTGCCTTCCCTCCCGAAAGGAACGTCTCATGCCGCGCCTGTCCCGATTCGGCGCTGCGGCTCTGCTCGCCGCCGCCCTCACCGCCCCAACCGCCCGCGCCGTCGAACCGGATAAGCTCCTCCCGGCCGACTCCGACACCGTCACCTACGTCAACCTCAAGCAGCTCGTCGAGTCCGACGTCATCAAGAAGTTCGCGCTCGACCAGATCAAGCAGGCCCTCGCCGGCCAAGAGGCGAAGAAGCTGCTCGAAGAGATGGGCCTCGACCCGCTCAAGGACGTGGAGAAGGTGTGGATGGGGTCGTCCGGCAAGGACCAGAACGACACGAAGGTGCTCGTGGTGATCCACGGCAAGTTCGACCCGGACAAGCTGTTCAAGGCCGCGGAAGCCGCCACCAAGAAGGACGGCGACAAGTTCAGCATGGTCAAGGACGGCACGGCGACCATGTTCAAGTACCAGCCCGATCAGGGCAACCCGGTCTACGGTACCGTCGTGGACGACACCACCGTCGTCGCCGGCACCGACAAGAAGCTGATCGCCGACGCGCTGAAGCACAAGGAAGGCGGCAAGGCCGCGCCCATCAAGAAGGAACTGATCGACCTCGTGAAGACGATGGACGAGAAGGCCTCGCTGTTCGCGGTGTCGCTGGTGAAGGGCAAGTTCGAAAACGTCAAGATTCCGGCGCAGATCAGCGACACGCTCGGCCTCGCCGGGGTCGAGAAGGTGCTGCCGAAGACCGACACCATGACCTTCGTGCTGAAGGTCACGGGCGACATCGCGCTGGAGGTGGTGTTCGGCATGGCCGACGACGAGGCGGCGACCGACATGGACGCGGGCCTCGCCAAGACCATCGACAGCCTCAAGGCGCTGGTGCCGATCCTCGCCGCGGCCGACGCCAAGGCCAAGCCGCTGACCGACGTGGTCAAGACCCTCAAGGTCGCCACCAAGAAGAAGAACGTCACCCTCTCCGGCAAGATCACCGGCGAGAACCTCGGCAAGATGATTAACCCCGGCGACTGATGCCGTCGTCTGTGGCCGGCCCACTGAGGCCGGAGCTACCCCACAGGTTCAGCTACCGGCCTCACTGAGGCCGGCTACAGAACTCAGCGACACGGGCGGCGAAAGCCGCCCGTGTTTGCGTTTGCCGGCGCGCCGCGCGCGCGATACAAGAGTGCTGTTCGACTCGCGCCACGAGGGTTCGCCATGCCGCGCTCCGCCCGCTTCCTTCTCGTTGCTGCTGCCCTGTTCGGGTCCGCCGCGGCGCTGCCGGCCGCCGAGCCGAAGGCCGAGGTGCCCAAGCCGCTGCCGAAAGAGTTGGTCGCGGCGTGGGAGAAGGCCGGGGCCGAAGCGGGCTGGTGCGAGTTCGACGACTACGGGAACTTCGCCTTCCGCAAGGCGACCGTCGCGCCGAAGGCCGGCTGGCTGCCGGAGTTCCGCGCGAAGACTTGGAAGGACGGCATGTTGAAAGGGCTGCCGCACCCCGAAGCCCCCTTTGTGCTCGACCTCCGCGGTCTCGCGGTGACGGACGCGGGCGCGAAGGAACTGGCCGAACTGAAACACCTCGCCGCGCTCGACCTCAGCCTCACGAAGGTCACGGACGACGGGTTGAAGCACCTCGCCGACCTGAAGGCGCTCACCCGCCTCGACTTGCTCGGCACCAAGGTCACGGCCGCCGGGGTCAAGCACCTGACCGCGCTCAAGCACCTCACGCGCCTCGACCTCACCAGCACGAAACTGGCGGACGCCGGACTGAAGGACTTCGCCGACTTCAAGGCGCTGACCACGCTCAGCGTCGCTGACACGGCCGTCACCGACGCCGGGTTGAAGGAACTGGCTCAACTGAAGCAACTCACCAACCTGAACGTCTTCGGCACGAAGGTCACGGCCGACGGCCTCGCCGAGTTCCGCAAGGAACTGCCGAAGTGCAAGGTGTTCAAGTAACGTGTTGGCACAACCCCCTTGGGGGTTGTCGCTAAACGCCTCTGGTGTTGGTACGCGCCTCTTGTGGGCGTGAAACGCCCCTGCGCGCGCGTCGCGCGCTGTGGTATCCTGTCGCCTATGAAAACCGCACTCCTCGCGCTCGCGCTGCTGTCCCTCTGCGCCGCCCTCGCGCCGGCGGCCGAACCCAACACCCCGAAGCCCGTGGACACGTCGTTCCTCAAGCAGTTCGCCGAGACGCGGCGGTTCATGCTCGGTCGGCCCCAGAACCCCAAGCCCGCGCCCGACGGCAAAACTGTGCTGTTCCTGCGCGCCGATGCCGACAAGCCGCAACTCAAGCTGTTCGAGTTCGATTGCGCCAGCGGGAAGTCGGCGGAAGTGCTCTCCCCCGCGACGCTGCTCAAGGGCGGCGAGGAAAACCTGACGGCGGAAGAGAAGGCCCGGCGCGAGCGCATGCGCCTCAGCGCCGGCGGGTTCGCGGACTTCCACTTTGACAGCACCGGCAAGAACGTGCTGCTGCCGCTGTCGGGCAAGCTGTTCGTGTTCGAGCGCGCGACCGGCAAGGTCACGGAACTGAAAACCGGGGCCGGCGGCGCGGTCGTCGATCCGAAGTGGAGTCCGGACGGGAAGAAGGTCGCCTACGTTCGCGGGTTCGACGTGTACGTGATCGACCTCGCCACCAACACCGAGAGCGCGGTCACGAAGGGCGGCACTATCACCAAGACGCACGGCCTCGCGGAGTTCGTAGCGCAGGAAGAGATGGGCCGCTTCACCGGCTACTGGTGGTCGCCGGACGGCAAGCACATCGCTTACGAAGAGGCCGACCACACCGGCGTGGAGACGTGGTATGTGGCCGACCCGCTGAAGCCCGACCAGAAGCCCGCGGAGCAGTTCTACCCGCGACCCGGCAAGAAGAACGTCAGCGTGCGCCTCGGCGTCATTTCTGTTGAGGGTGGGGAGACGAAGTGGCTGGAGTGGGACCGCAAGGAGTACGAGTACCTCGCGGCCGTGCGCTGGGAGGAGTTCGCGGCGCTCACGCTTCAAGTGCAGGACCGCAAGCAGCAGAAGTTGCTGCTGCTGAGCGCGGACACCAAGACGGGGCAGACGAAGAAGATGCTGGAAGAGAAGGACGCGGCGTGGATCAACCTGTCGCCGGAGGTGCCGAAGTTCAACAGCGCGCTCGGCGGGTTCGTGTGGCTCGGCGCGGACAAGGACGGCGACAGCGAGATTCAGCTTCGCAATATGGAGGGCGTGATTCAGGACGTGCTCGTGCCCGCGAAGAACCGCCCGGAGAAGGTGCTGAGCGTGTACTCGACGCGGTTCGACACGTTCATCGTGTACGCCGGCGGCGCGGACCCGACGCAGCAGCACGTTTACCGGCACAAGACCCGCAGCTTGAACGTGAACCCCGGGTCCGAGAACGACGAAGCGCTGACATCTGAGCCGGGCGTTCACACCGCGGTCTTCGGCAAGTCCGGCGGGCCGTTCGTCATTACCTCGACCACGACGAAGGCGATGCCGAAGAGCGTCGTGTACAACCGCGAGGGCGTGAAGCTCGGCGAACTGCCGTCGGTCGCGAAGGAGCCGGAACTCGTGCCCAACATGACCGTGGCGAAGGTGGGCGACTACTACACGGCGATTGTGCGCCCCAAGAACTTCGACCCGAAGAAGAAGTACCCGGTGATCCTCGACGTGTACGGCGGGCCGAAGCACCTGCACGTGATTCAGGCGATGCGGAGCTGGCTCGTTCCGCAGTGGCTCGCGGAGCAGGGCTTCGTCGTGGTCGCGGTGGACAACCGCGGCACGCCCGGCCGCGGGCGCGAGTGGGAGCGCAGCGTGTACCAGAAGTTCGGCACGCTCCCCATCGAAGATCAGGTGAAGGGCTTGCTGTTGCTGTGCGACAAGTACCCGGAGCTGGACCGCGACCGCGTGGGCATCGTCGGCTGGTCGTTCGGCGGGTACATGGCGGCGAACGGCGTGCTGCGCAAGCCCGACGTGTTCAAGGCCGCGGTCGCCGGCGCGCCGGTCACGGACTGGGAGGACTACGACACGCACTACACCGAGCGCTACATGGGCCTGTTGCCCGAATCGAAGAAGGCCTACGACGACGCCAGCCTGCTGCCTTTGGCGAAAGACCTGAAGCGCCCGCTGTTGCTCGTCCACGGCACCGCGGACGACAACGTGTATTACCGCCACAGCCTCAAGTTGGCCGACGCGCTCTTCCGCGCCGGCAAGGACTTCGAGAGCCTGCCGCTCGCCGGCGTCACGCACATGTACACCAGCGACCCCGTCGTCATGGAGCGCCTCTGGGCGAAGAACGCCGGGTTCTTCAAGAAGCACTTGGGGGAACCGAAGTGAGGCGAAAGGAGGGAGGAAAGTGAAACGATCACCACACACGTTGTCGGAGCGAAAGCATCGACTTTTCATGTGCGGGTTGTGCCGCCAGATGCTGCCGTGGCTGGATTCGCCAGAGTTAATTGGCGTTCTTGAGGTGAGTGAGCGGTACGCCGACGGCCTCGCGACGGTGGCAGACTTGCACCGTGCGAACGAACTCGCGCGATACGTCATTCAAGACATTCCACGAGTCTCCGGTCGCTGGTGTATTGCGTGTGCCGTGGCCTATACGACGGTCTGGGAGGAGCCGTGCACAAGGAGCCAATACCGCGAGATTAATTACTTCGTCGATGGGCAACTCATCACGTTTCTTCACGGCGCTCTTCAACTTACGTGGGATGGGCGTACCGCGCCGTCAGTTGCGCCGGAGTACAACACGTTCTTCGATGAGGTCAAGCCGTGCCCGGTCGCCTTCTCCCCGGAGTGGCGCACGGACACCGCGATAGCCCTCGCGCGGACGATGTACGACGCGCGCGAGTTTAGCGCGATGCCGATTCTGGCCGACGCTTTGCAAGACGCGGGGTGCGACAGCGACGACATCCTCAACCACTGCCGCGACCCGAAGCAGGTTCATATCCGCGGCTGTTGGGTCTGCGATCTTGTGCTGGGGAAGGCGTAACCGTAGGCATCACGCTCCGCGTGATGACGCGATACCCGCGCGGTCAGTTTTTCGGAGGAACCGCATAACCTCAGCCCATGTCTACGCGGCATCACGCGGAGCGTGATGCCTACGATGAAGCGGCGCGCGCGGGCGCTCTGGTGTTCGCGGCGGCGCGGCGGTACGCTGGGCGCGTTCCTCACCGCGCCTCACGGACGGGCCAGCCATGAACGTGTTCGTTGGCACGAGCGGGTACTCGTACCCGGAGTGGAAGGGCACGTTCTACCCCGCGAAGATGCCGCCGAAGCAGATGCTCGGGTTCTACGCGGCGCGGCTCGGCACGGTCGAGATCAACAACACGTTCTACCGCGCGCCGACGGCGCAACTGCTCGAATCGTGGGCCGCGCAGGTGCCGGCCGGGTTCCGGTTCGTGCTGAAAGCCCCGCAGGAGATCACGCACGTCAAGCGCTTGCGCGACGCGGGCGCGGCGGTCGCGCTCTACGAGGTCGCGGGCGCGCTGGGCGACCGGCTCGGCGCGGTACTGTTCCAGTTGCCGCCGAACCTCGGGGCCGACGTGCCGCGGTTGGCGGCGTTCCTCGCGGCGCTGCCGGCGCGGTGCCGGGCGGCGTTCGAGTTCCGCCACCCGTCGTGGTTCCGCGACGACGTGTACGCGCTGCTCCGCGCGCGCAACGCGGCGCTGTGCCTCGCGGACGCCGGCGACGACTTGGACGTGCCGTTCGTGCCGACCGCCGATTGGGGCTACGTGCGGCTGCGGCGCGCGGACTACACCGGGCCGGGGCTGGCGGCGTGGGCCGCGCGGGTGAAGGCGCAGAAGTGGGACGAGGCGTTCGTGTTCTTCAAGCACGAGGACGCCGGCACCGGCCCGCGGTACGCGGCGCAACTGATCGAACTGCTGGACGGCACCGCGCAGAAGCGCGCGGCGTAAGTGGGGTCGCAAGTCCGAACGTCGCGAGTCGTAAGGTCGAAGACCTCAGCCGGTTGGCGGGATTCGACCTTACGACTCGCGACCCCGACTTACTTTTTCAGCTTCGCCGTGACCTTGAGTACGTTCACGTCCTTGTCGCACTTCACCTGCACGTCGGCCCCGACGGTGAGGAGCGCGAGGCCGGCCTTGCCGGTCGTGTTCGTGACCTTGCCGTCCGCGTCGGTGACGCTGAACTCGGTCGTCGCGGTGATGCTCAGTTGGCGGTCCACGGTCTCGCTTTTCAACTTCTGGTTGATGACCAGAACCAGTTCCTTCGAGTCGGCCGATTTCACGGTGCCCTTGACCATCTGGGTCTTCGGTTGGGCGGACACGTCGGCCGCGCCGACGAGGAGGGCCGCGACCGCGAGGGCACCGACGAACGCGAGTGAGCGAATCATGTGAGCCGTTCCCTTTGAGACGTGACGCGAAACCGGTCGCCCCGTGCGCCCGGCCCCGTTGAGGATTAGACCCCGCGAGGGAATGAAAGTTCCGTGAGGCGCCATATTTCTACGGCTTCTTCTTGCGCGCGCGGTCGAGGAGCGCCTCGAAGCGGTCCTTCGTGGCGCGCTCGATGTTGTCGCGGAGCTTGGTCAGTTCGTCGCGCGCGGTCGCGAGTTCGGTGCGCAGCACCTCGGCCCGGTGCTCCAGCGTTTGCACGTCCAGTTCCACCAACTCTTTCGCCAGTGCCTGAAGTTGGTCCTCGACGGCCTTGCGCGCGTCGCCGGTCGGGGCCGCGAGCTTCGCGACGAGCACCAGCGCCTTGTTCTCGGCCTTCCAGATTTTCAGCTCCAACTCGTACCGCTTCGGGTCGTCTTGCAGGTCCGCGAGCAGTTCCGTGACTTGGAACGTCTCCCGCACTTGCAGTTCGTAGGCGGCGCGGTTGGCCTTCTTGAGTTCGTTGAGGAGCGGTTCGAGGTCCGGGCAGTGCTTCTTGACGAAGTGGCGGGCGGCGGCCTCGCGCTCCTCGGTGAACCGGGGGAGCGGGTCCGCGGCGGGCGCGGCGCGGCAACCGAGCAGCACCGCGACCAGCGCGACGGCGCGAGCGAGCGAGCGAACCATGACGGAACCTCACCGACGGGAGCGGCAGCGCGGGTGTTCTTCTGTAGCCGGCCTCAGTGAGGCCGGAGCGACACGCATCGCAAAGCACCGGGGTAGCAGACCCCGGCTACAGTGTGGGATCACGGGTTCGGGGCGTCGGGCGCGGCGGCGCGCGTCACGTGCGGGTTCGCGAGGTCGCGGACGCGCTGCCGCCAGCGCATCTCGTCCTCGTGGGCCTTCTCGACCCTGTCGTGGCTGCTCATCTCGGCCCAGATTTCGGCGACGCTGCGCTCCTCGGCGGGCGCGCCAACGACCGGATCGGGCGCGGGCGGTTCGACCGCGCGCGGGACCGGGGCCACCTCGACCGCGGGCGGCGGGAGCGCGGCCCGCGCCGCCGGGGGCGCGGTTCGGTCCGCGAGCCACACGGCCCACAGCG
>VGZJ01000233.1 GCA_016872595.1 Planctomycetota bacterium | reverse complement strand
GATCGCCGACCGCCTCATCGAGCTGAAGTGCGACCCGGACCTCCTCCGGAGTCTGTGGGACGGGTCCGACCTACCCTTCCCATATGCGAGGAGGAGATAGACAGGATTCCCTACCTGCGGATCAGTAAATCCCCACCGCCGGGTATCTTGCCATTCGTGAACCCCAACATGTGGCACAACCGCTTCTGACGCACCCAGCCAAACTGGGTGATCGCGACAAGGCACCGGATCGGAATCCGAATGAGTCGGCGGGAAAAGTGCGCGCCGCGAGTCCGAACGAAAAGCGGGAGCGTATCGGAATCGAACCGACTGGGAGCGTTGTTCACACCCCCCACGGGTTTTGAAGACCCGGGCCCGCACCAGCGGTGCAAACGCTCCCAAGGACGATCATTCTACGAGTTTGCGCCCGCGGGGGCGTTGGCGTCCGACAGGAACTCGATGTCGCCGGTCGCCACGTCGTAGAGCGCGCCCACGATCAGGATGCGCCCGGCGCGCTCGAGGTCCGCGAGCATCCGGCTCTCGGTGCGGATGTTCTCGACCTCGCGGCGCACGTTGCGCTTCGCCACGTCGTCCACGAACGCCTGCTTCTCCGCCGGTTGCAGGTGCGGCACGGCCCGGCACTCCGGCACCGCGAGCAGCTTCTGCACGTCGCCGACGATGTGGTCGATGTGCTGGCACCCGGTGGCCTCGGCCGCGGTGCGCCCGGCGCACGCGAGGTCCACCGCGGCCCCGACCGCGCCGCACCGCGTGTGGCCCATCACCACGACCAGCTTCGCCCCGGCGACCGCGCACCCGTACTCGATGCTCCCCAGAATCTTCCGGCTCGTCACGTTGCCGGCCACGCGGGTGCTGAAGATGTCGCCCACGCCCAAGTCGAAGATCAGTTCGGCCGGGGAGCGCGAGTCGATGCAACCGAGCACGACGGCCAGCGGGTGCTGGCCCCCGGCGGTCGCGAGCACCTGCCGGCCGAGGTCGCGCGAGAGCCGCCGCCCGGTGCGGAACCGCTCGTGCCCGTCCTTCAGAATCTGGAGCACCTGCGCCGGCGCGATGGCCTCTTGCAGCTCGCGCGTCGAGTAGTCGACGTACTGCGTGCGGTCGTCCAGCCGGTACCGCTCGCGGAACCCGACGAGGCTGACCGCGACCCCGCGCGCCGGGCCGGTCTGCTCCGCGAAGTCGCGGATCAGGTCGAGCACGTCCGGGTCGAAGTAGTCGGTCCCGGTCGCGTCGATCAGGACGTGCCCGCCCGCGGGGACGGCGTCGAGCGCGTTCGCGATGGCGACCCGGTTCAGGAAGCTCACTTGGTTCGCCAGTTCGATGTGAACCACCTCGCCGCCGAGGTGCTTCTCGACGATGATGCGCAGCGGCCGGCGGGCGTTGCTCCACAGGATGAACATGATGCTCACGCCCAGCCCGATCAGCACGCCGACCAAGAGGTCGGTCAGCACGATGGCGAGTACGGTGGTCACGAACGGGAGGAACTGCGACCGGCCCTCGGACCACATGCGCCAGAACAGCTTCGGGCTGGCGAGCTTGAACCCGGTTACGAGGAGGATCGCGGCCAAGCACGAGAGCGGGATCTGGTTCAGCCACGCGGCCAGCAGCGCCACGCTGCCGAGCAGCAGCAGCCCGTGGAAGACGGCCGAGAGCTTCGTGCTCGCGCCGGCGTTAATGTTCACGGAACTGCGGACGATGACCGAGGTCACGGGCAGCCCGCCGACCAGCCCGCACACGATGTTGCCCGCGCCCTGCGCGACCAGCTCGCGGCTGGGCGGCGAGGTCCGCTGGCGCGGGTCGAGCCGGTCCACGGCTTCCAAGTTCAGCAGCGTTTCGAGCGACGCGACCGCGGCGAGCGTGAGCGCGGCCATGTAGATGGCGGGCTTCGCCCACTGCGTGAAGTCCGGGGACCGCAACAGCCCGAAGAACTCGGACGCGCTGTTCGCGACCGGCACCTGAACGAGGTGACTCGGCTCGATCAGCCACACGCCGCCGAACTCGCGGAACAGCAGGCTCAGGGCCACGCCCAACAGCACGATCACCAGCGGGGCCGGCACCGGCGACTTCTTCAACCGCTTCGAGCGGTCCCAGAACACGAGCAGGGCCACCGACAGCACGCCGATGACGGCCGCGCCCAGTTGCACGTCGCCCACCGTTTGGATCAGCTCGGTGAAGGTGTTCTGCTGGTCCGGCTGTTGGAACGCCATGTCCCCTTCGGGGTCGGGGTCGTGGCCGACGACGTGCGGGATCTGCTTCAGGATCAGGATGACGCCGATGGCGGCGAGCAGCCCCTTGATGACGCTGGACGGGAAGAACGCGGCGAGGAACCCACAGCGCGCGAGGCCCAGCACGATCTGGATGACGCCGGCCAGCGTCACCGCAAGGAGGAACGCCTCGAACGAACCGAGCTTGGCGATTTGGGCCGCGACCACGGCGGTCAACCCGGCGGCCGGGCCGCTAACGCTGGTGTGCGACCCGCTCAGCAGGCCGACGAGGACGCCACCGACGATCCCGGCGATCAGCCCCGCGAACAGCGGGGCGTTGGACGCGAGCGCGATGCCGAGGCACAGCGGGAGCGCGACGAGGAACACGACCAGTCCGGCCGTGAGGTCGCGCGCGGGGCCACCCGGGGGCGGCGGCGGGGTCGGGGTGTTCTCGGCCACGCGGTCGGTCTCCTGTAGTGCAGATTCGCGTTGCTTGCCTTCGGATTTCTGTAGCCGGCCTCTGTGAGGCCGGAGCTACACGCGCGGTTCCGCTTCCGGGACCACAGACCCCTAGCTACAGAACGGGCATGGTGGGACGGCGCAAAGCCTTGTCCCACCCTACAAGAGCGGCCCACCGTCTTCTGTAGCCGGCCTCAGTGAGGCCGGGGCCACCCGCGCCGTCCCGCGCCGGCCTCACTGAGGCCGGCTACAACAGGACACGCGCGCGGCGCGCCTTACTTCTCTCCGGCCGGGCGCTTCTCGCCGGGGATCGGTTCGCCCTTGTCGCCGTCGAACGCCCCGCCCTCAATGATGAGCGCGCGCGGCAGCAACCGCAAGTTGATCGCCAACTTCACCGACAGTTCCTTGCCGCCGGTCACCCGCAGCGACATGGCGGACAGGAGCTTGTCCTCTTTGCCCAGCGCGCGCTCGATGTCGGTCGCCTGCCCGCCGGTCTTCTCGACGAACTTGGCCACGCGCTTGGGGTTCAGCACCACGTCCAGCACCGGCGAGTCCGCCGGCTTGACCGCGAGTGCGTCTTTCATCAACGCGACCGGGTCCGGGCCGATGGTCACGAAGATGCCGTTGGGCGCGAACGCGAACGCGAGGCTCGCCTTCTCCCCGCCGAACGGCTTGCTGATGTCGAAGAACCCGCCGGTGGTGAGCTTGTACGTGTGGATGTTGGTGTTGCCCACCTTCGCCGCGTCCCACTTCATCCGGTCCTGCTCGTTCTGCGGCGCGTCGCCCTTGAAGAACTTCTTGAACTCCTTTTCGAGCGCCGCGCCGTCCTCGAACGCGACCGCGGCGACGAACGCGAACTCGCCGTCCTTATCCGGCCCGCGGACGCCGGCCACGATGTCGGCCTCGCCGGTCTTCACGGTACGGATTAGCCCCTTGAACAGCTCCTCCATCGCGGCCTTGCCCACTTCCGGCGTGTTCTGAACGGCCTGCTTCTGGCCCTCTTCGAGCGCCTTGACCCCGGCCTCTTTCAGTTCCGCGTTGAAGAACGGCAGCCGCGTCTTGAACCCGGCCACGGTATCCGGGCTGGCGATCAGCGCGCCGAAGCGGTTCCCGGTCGCCTTGCGGTCGCCGATCACCTTCGCGAGCAGCGTGTCCGGCTTCGGGGTCAGCGTGGCCTCGACGACGAGGTCGCTGGTGGGCACGTCCACGCCGACGCGCAGGGTCGCGGTGTCCGCCCCGCCCATGAGGAGGAAGTACCGGGCGAACATCTTCTCCAGTTCCGGGAACGCGGACTTCACGATGGCCCCGGCCGGCCCGCCGCCGATATCCTCGAGCTGCTTCTTCAGTTCCGCGACCCAGCCGAGCGCGGCCTTCTTCACATCGGGCGTGATGCGGTCGAAGTGCAGCTTCCCGGCGAGAACCGCGCGCTCCGCCGGGTCGTACAGTTTGTCCGGCGCGACCAGCTCCTTTTCCCCCAGCGCCGCCTCCGGCTTCTTCCCGGCGGCGATGTAGGCGTACCCGTTCGAGAACCGCATCCGCGACACCGACTCCGGGAACAGCTCCGGCACTTCCCACAACCCCTTGCCCAAGTCCTTCGGCTTGGTGCCGCCGTTCCAGCGCTCGCAGAAGCTGAGGAACGCTTTTTCCCCGCTGACCGGGAACGCCACCACCGCGACCGTGTCTTCGAGCTTCGGCGCGAGGATCACGTAGCCCACGATGGGCTTGTTCACGTCCAGCCCCTCGAAGCCCTTGTCGCCGAGTTTCTCGCGGATGCCGGCGTTCAGCGACTTGACGGCCTTCTCGCCGCCGATGAGGTCGGCCGCGGCGCGCAAGTCGCCGAGGAGCCGGTCGAGCGGGTGCGTCTGGAACGTAATCGGCGGGTCCGCGGCACGAACGGCGGGCGCGGCGAACACCGCGGCGGCCAGAACCAGAGCGAGGCGCATGGCTGTACTCCGTCGGGAGACGTGACCGGCACATGATACGCACGCCGCGGCCCGCGGTCGAGCGCCGACCGCGCCGGGCACGGACGAGAGGTGGGTACGGTCACGCCGCGGCGCGGCGGGTGAGGAACCGGGCGAGCGCGGCCGGCGCTTCGGGGCGGGCCAGCGCGCGGTCGAACAGTTCCGCCTCGCGGGTCCACAGCGCGCCGGGGTCGCGGGCCAGTTCGAGGACGCCGGCGACCGCCGCCGGCGACCACCGCGCGAGGTGCCCGGCCAGCGCGGTCGCCGTCTCTTCGAGGTCCGCCACCGGCACGACCGCGCGCACCAGCCCCAGCTCGTGGGCCTCGGCCGCCGAGAACGCGCGCCCCGTCAGGCAGGCGTCGAGCGCGCGGCTCGCCCCGCACGCGCGCACGAGGTTCGGCACCCCGCCCCACGCGGGCATCAGGCCGAGGGTGATTTCCGGCAGCCCGAACGTGGCCCGGTGCGAGGCCACCCGCAGCGGGCACGCCAGCGCCAACTCGAACCCGCCTCCGAGGGCCGGGCCGTCCACGGCAGCCACGACCGGCTTGTCGAGTGCGGCGAGGGCCGCGACCGCGCGGTTCCCGGCGCGCAGAAACGCGCGGGCCTCGTCGGTGCCGCGCGCGAACACGCCGAGATCGGCCCCGGCGCTGAACGTGCCCCCGGCCCCGCCCAGTACGACGGCGCGCACGTCCGGGGTTCCCGCGATGCGATCCACGAGTCGCGCCAGCGCCGCGACCATGTCGGGCGTGATGGCGTTTCGCTTCGCCGGGCGGTTCAGGGTGACGTGCAGCACCCCGTCCGCGGTCAGGGCCGCGCGTACTTCATCGGTCCCGGTCATGGGGCGCACCTTTTCTGTGGTACGAGTTTTGGCCCACCCATAGCGTGAGCGCGGCCCGCGGGAAAGGCGAGTTGGCGCGACGGGCGACGCAGCTTCCCGATTTTGCCCCAATTCCATACGCTGTAAGGCGTACCGCTCCGCCCCACACGACGCGCACCACCTGAGATGACGCACCCGTCCGCTGCCGGCGGCCCGCCCCCACTCGGGCACTGGCTCCCGAACGGCACGCCCCCCGCCGACGCACCGGACGCACTCCGCGCCGCCGTCGGCGACCTGCGCGCGCCGGTTGTTATCGTCGAGCACAACAGCGCGCCGGCGGTCGCGCGCGGCGGGTTCGTCGCGCTCGGCACGGCCGCCACCAAAGAGAGTAAGCCGGTTCTGGCGTACCTGCCGCCGCTCCCCGCGGCGCGCCTCGGCGACCCGACGTTCCTACAGGAACACGGCGTCCGCTTCCCGTACATGACCGGCGCGATGGCGAACGGCATCGCGTCCGTCGAGATCGTCGAGGCCATGAGCAAGGCCGGGATGCTCGGCAGCTTCGGGGCCGCGGGGCAGTCGCTGGAGCGCATCGGCGCGGCCGTGGACCGGCTCCAACGGGCGCTCGGCGATTCGCCCTACTGCGTGAACCTGATCCACAGCCCCGGCGAGCAAGCCCACGAGATGGCGACCGCCGACCTGCTGCTGAAAAGGGGCGTGTCGCTGGTCGAAGCGAGTGCGTACCTCGACCTCACGCCGGCAATCGTGCGGTACCGCGTGACCGGGTTCCGTGGCGGCGTGGCCGGGTTGGTCGTGCCGCTCAACCGCGTCATCGCGAAGGTGTCGCGCGTCGAGATCGCGACCAAGTTCCTCAGCCCGCCGCCGGAGCGCGTCGTCAAGGAACTGGTCGCGGCCGGGCACGTCACCGCGCAACAGGCGGCGATGGCGGCGCGGTTCCCGGTCGCCGACGACATCACCGTCGAGGCCGACAGCGGCGGGCACACCGACAACCGCCCGGCGATCACCCTGCTGCCGACGATCCTCGCGCTGCGCGACCGGCTGCACGCGCAGTACAAGTACGGCGCGCCGCCGCGCGTGGGGCTGGCCGGCGGCATCGCCACCCCCGCGGGCGCGGCCGGCGCGTTCGCGATGGGCGCGGCCTACGTCGTGACCGGCAGCGTGAACCAAGCGTGCGTCGAGTCCGGCAGTTCGGACGCCGTGCGCAAGATGCTCGCCGAGGCCGGGCAGCCCGACGTGACGATGGCCCCGGCCGCGGACATGTTCGAGATGGGCGTGAAGGTGCAGGTGCTCAAGCGCGGCACCATGTTCGCCATGCGCGCCCAGAAGCTCTACGACCTTTACAAAGCGTACCCCAGTTGGGACGCGATCCCGGCGGCCGAGCGCGTCCAAGTTGAGAAGACGCAGTTCCGCATGACGTTCGACGAGGTGTGGAACCTGACGCGCGACTTCTGGACGAAGCGGGAACCGGCGCAGGTGGCGCGGGCCGAGGGCGACGGGCGGCACAAGATGGCGCTCGCGTTCCGCTGGTACTTGGGCCTGTCCAGCCGGTGGGCCAACAGCGGCGAGGCCGGGCGGCAACTCGACTATCAGGTGTGGTGCGGCCCGGCAATGGGCGCGTTCAACGAGTGGGCCAAAGGCTCGCACCTCGAACAACCCCAGAACCGCACCGTGGTGGGCGTGGCGCTGAACCTGCTGTACGGGGCGTGCGTCGTCACCCGCCGCGCGGCCCTGCGGCAGCAGGGCGTGGACCTGCCCGACGAGTGCTTCCCCCTCGCCCCGCAGACAACGGACGAAGTCGCGCAGCGACTGGCGTGACTTCTGTAGCCGGCCTCAGTGGGGCCGGTGCTGTACGGCGCGCGTAGCTCCGGCCTCACTGAGGCCGGCTACAGAAGCGTTGCTGAACCGCCCGCGATACACGAAAACGGTGCGATGCAGACTCCCGAAACCAACGTCCCGCTGGCGATCATCGGCATCGGGTGCCTGTTCCCGAAGGCGGCCGGGCCGGGGTTCTTCTGGGCCAACGTCAAGCACGGCACCGACTGCATCGGCGACGTGCCGCCCACGCACTGGAACCCGGCCGACTACTTCGACCCGGACCCCAAAGCCCCGGACATGACCTACGCCCGCCGCGGCGGGTTCCTCTCCGCGGTCGAGTTCAACCCCCTCGAGTTCGGCATCGCCCCGCGCGACATCGAGGCCACCGACACCACGCAACTGCTGGGGCTGGTCGCCGCGAAGCAGGCGCTCGTTGATGCAAAGGTGGTCTTGGCGAGCGGGGGGCGTCAGCCCCCTGATACCGACGCGAGCCAATCGCGCGACAAGAAGAATCAGGGGGCTGACGCCCCCCGCTCGCCCAAGACTGTCGACCGCGACCGCGTCTCCGTCATCCTCGGTGTGACGGGCACGCTGGAGCTGGTGATCCCCCTCGGCGCGCGGCTGGGGCACCCCAAGTGGAAGCGCGCGATGCGCGACGCCGGCGTGCCGGCGGAACTGGCCGACGACGCCGCGGCGCGCATCGCCGAGAGCTACGTCCCGTGGCAGGAGAACAGCTTCCCCGGCCTGCTGGGGAACGTGGTCGCGGGGCGCATCGCCAACAAGCTCGACCTCGGCGGCACCAACTGCGTCGTCGACGCCGCGTGCGCTTCGTCGCTGAGCGCGGTTCACCTCGCGGCGCTGGAACTGCAAACCGGGCGCTGCGACGTGGCCGTCACCGGCGGGTGCGACACGTTCAACGACATCTTCATGTTCATGTGCTTCAGCAAGACCCCGGCGCTGTCGCCCACGGGGGACGCGAAGCCGTTCGACGCCGACGGCGACGGCACCATCCTCGGCGAAGGGCTGGGGACGGTCGTGCTCAAGCGCCTCGCGGACGCCGAGCGCGACGGCGACACCGTCTACGCCGTGCTGAAGGGCGTCGGCTCGTCGAGCGACGGCAAGGGCAAAGCGATCTACGAGCCGAGCGCGGCCGGGCAGAAGAAGGCGCTGCTCGCGGCCTACCGCGCCGCCGGCGTCACGCCCGACACCATCGAACTGGTGGAGGCGCACGGCACCGGTACGAAGGTCGGCGACACGGTCGAGGTCACGGCTCTCAACGAGGTGTACAGCGGCCAGTCGCCCAAAGCGCGCCCGTGGGCGGCCATCGGCTCGGTGAAGTCGCAGATCGGTCACACGAAGGCCGCGGCGGGCGCGGCGTCGCTCATCAAGGCGGCGCTGGCCCTTTACAACAAGGTGCTGCCGCCGACGCTGAAGGTCACACGCCCGGTCGAGCCGCTGCGCGCCGCGGACTCGCCGTTCTACGTGAGCACCGAGATGCGCCCGTGGCTGCCGCGCCGCGAGCACCCGCGCCGGGCCGCGCTCTCCGCGTTCGGGTTCGGCGGCAGCAACTTCCACGCGGTCCTCGAAGAGCACGCGCCCGAGAAGGCCGAACCGGATTGGGACGGCTCCGTCGAAGTCGTCGCGCTCGGCGCGGACACGCCCCAATCGCTGGCCGCGGAACTGGCGAAACTGCCGACGGAGTGGGACGCCTTCGCGCGCGCGGCCGAAGCGTCGCGCGGCGCGTTCGACGCGCGCGCCGCGTGCCGGCTGTGCTTCGCCGCGCACCGCACCCGCACCGACCTGCCGAAGCTGATCGCGGGCGCGGCGGCGCAACTGAGCGCGAACCCGGACGGCGCGTGGAGCACCCCGGAGGGCGCGCACTACGGGCGCGGCCCGGCCCCGGGCGGCGTGGCCGTGCTGTTCCCCGGGCAGGGGTCGCAGTACGTCGGCATGTTGCGCGAACTGGTGTGCCTGTTCCCGGAGGCGCTCGGCGCGCTCGCGCTGGCGAACGAGTCCGTCGCGGATATGGCCCAAGACGACACCGACGCGCGGCGGCTCAGCGACCACATCTTCCCGCCCGGCACCTTCGACGACGAGCGGAAGAAGCAGCACGAGCGCGACCTGCGCGACACCCGCACCGCGCAGCCGGCGCTCGGGGCCGTGAGCTACGGGGCGTGGCGCGTACTGGGCGAGCGGTTCGGGCTGACGGCCGACGCCTTCGCCGGGCACAGCTACGGCGAACTGGTCGCGCTCGCCGCGGCCGGGCGGATGACGGCGCGCGACCTGTTCACCCTGTCGCGCGTGCGCGGGCAACTGATGGCGAGCCAGCGCGAGGGCGACCCCGGCGCGATGCTGGCCGCGTTCGCCGCGCCCGCCGAGATCGAACCGCACCTCGCGCGCGAGAAACTGCGCGTCGTCGTCGCGAACAAGAACGCGCCGAAGCAAACGGTCCTTTCCGGCCCGACGGGGCACATCGAGCGGGCCGCGCGCCTGCTCTCCGACGCCGGCGTGCGTGCCACCCGCCTGCCGGTCGCGGCGGCGTTCCACTCCGCGCTGGTGGCCGATGCCGCGGTCCCGTTCCGCGCCGCCCTCGAACCCGTCTCGCTGAACGGCGCGAGCGCGCAGGTATACGCGAACACCACGGCCGCGGCGTACCCGACCGAGGCGCGGGTCGCGAAAGACCTGCTGGCGAACCAGCTCGCCAAGCCGGTCGCGTTCGTCGAGCAGGTGCGGGCGATGGCCGCGGCCGGGGCGCGCACGTTCGTCGAGGTTGGGCCGGGGAGCGTGCTGACGCGGTTGGTCGAAGCGATTCTGACGGACGCGCCGGTCGCGGGGGCCGCGGCCTTTGCGCTGGATGCGGGCGGTGGGAAGCGGTCCGGTGTGCTAGATTTAGGGGGCGCGCTGGCGCGGCTCGCGGCCCGCGGGCACGCGGTCGCGCTGGCGGAATGGGAGCGCG
>VGZJ01000232.1 GCA_016872595.1 Planctomycetota bacterium | reverse complement strand
CTCTCGCGGATCGTTGAAAAAAAGTGTGATACCCAGCCCGGCCGCTCTCACTTCTGTGTGTCGATCAACTCCTCACACTGGATGAGACACACGCGGAACTCTCATCGAGTTATTCGTGGAAATCGGTCACTTCAACGGGCTATGGTGCAGGTCGCCAAAAGCGCGCCTCCGCCGAGTGAGACCAGAGCCATGCCCACAGGCAGACACACGACCACGGGTCGGGACCCACGCAACTGGCTCCGCGTACTCGCCGTAGGCCTGCTCGTTTCAGCCTTCGGGTGCGCTGACACCGAGTGCGACGCGCCGCCCGCGCGCGGCGACCTCCCGCCGTTAATCGAAATGACCCCCTACGCCGAGTGGCTGTCAATCAAGAAGCCGGGGGCGTCGCCGGGCTACACGCTCATCTCACCGATCGCTTCCGAAACTACGTACCTCGTCGATGACAACGGGCGTGTGGTGAAACAGTAGGTGTGTGGGTGTCACCCCGCGCTTGGCGCGCAGCTGCTCCCGTACGGGAACCTGCTCCGCCCCGGCGTGCTCCCCAAGAACCAACAGCCGATTGCCGTCTCCGGCGGCGGCGAGCGCATTCAGGAGTACACGTGGGACGGCGAGTTGGTGTGGGACTTCCGGTTGAGCGACGACCGCCGGTTCCCGCACCACGACGTACTCAAGCTGCCCAACGGTAACGTGCTCGCTATCGTCTGCGACCGGCACACGGTCGCCGAGGCCGTGGCATTGGGGCGAGCCCCGAACACGCTCGGGGGCGACCTGCTCGCCGACGGCCTCGTCGAGATCCGGCCGACCGGGAAGACGACGGGCGAGATCGTGTGGGAGTGGTACGTGTGGGACCACCTCGTTCAGAACACCGACCCCAAGAAGCCGGGCTACCGGAACTTGGCGGCGCACCCGGAACTGATCGACATCAACTACGGGGCGACGACTGGCCCGGTGCTCCGCGCCGAGAGCGGGGAGTTCGACAGGCTGCGCTCCCTCGGGTACATCGGCGGCAACGTGTCGGCTGGGAAGGTCGATTTCACGCACCTGAACTCGATCGCGTATTCGTCCGAACTCGACCAGATTATGATGACCTCGCTCAACTTCGGCGAATTCTGGATAATCGACCGCGGGACGACGCGGGCCGAGGCCGCGGGGCATACGGGCGGCACGCGCGGCAAGGGCGGGGGTCTGTTATACCGTTACGGGAACCCGCGCAGCCACCTTACGACGCCGACCGTCGACTCGATGCTCGTCGCCCCCCACAACGCACACTGGATCCCTCACGGGCTGCCGGGCGCGGGTGAGGTGCTGGCGTACAACAACCGGGTGATGGTGCCGGGGCGGGCGTTCTCGTCTGTCGAACAGATCGGGCTGCCCGTCAGTGACTTCGGCAGTTACCGGATGGCCACGGGGAACCTCGAACCAAACCCGCCGACGTGGTCGCACATGAACGCGGACGCGGCGCTTTCGTCGCCCAGCTTCTCGGGCGCGCAGAGGCTGACGAACGGCAACACGCTCGTGTGCGCCAGACTGAGCGGGACCGTTGCCGAGGTCACACCCACGGGCGAGATCGTGTGGCGGTACGCCTGCCCCCCACCCCAGTTCCCGCCGGGCGCGCCCCTGCCTCCCGCAAACAGCTTCGGGGTCTCGCTGTTCCGCGCGCCGCGGTTCGCCCCCGACTTTCCGGCGTTCAAGAACCGCTCGCTCACTCCGCTCCGGTAATATGGCACGCGTAGAGCAGAATAGGAGAACGCAGTCGGGCCGGCGCGCGTTCCAGCGCGCCGGCCCGACTGCGTTCCCGTTCACCATCCCGAAGTGCCCCCTCTCGGGCTCGAACCGAGGACCCGCTGATTAAGAGTCAGCTGCTCTACCAACTGAGCTAAAGGGGCAAGGCGTTGTTATTCTGGAAACTCCCGCCGCGCCTTCAAGGGGTGTTCGCGGGATTCTTCTTCCATACAGACACGCCCGCGGCGCGCGGGTTCGCGCCGCGGGCGGCGCACTCACTTGAACCACTTGTTGCCGAACTCGATGTACACCTTCCAGTCGTCGGGCGTCATGCTGTGCTTGCCGGCGCGAACGAAGTAGCCGAGGCGCTCCGCGCTCAGTTTGCCCTGCTCCGGGATCGCCTTCGCCACGGGCGCGGCGTCGCCGTACAGCTTGTACGCGGGGGCCGCGGCTCGCAGCACGTCGAACTGGCCCGGCGGGTTCGCCCACTGGTCGTCTTCGGCGTTGGTGAACAGCACCGGGCGCGGGGCGCAGATCGCCACGAGCGCGTGTTGATCGAACGGCAACCGCGTGGTGTCGTCACCGAACTGGCTGAAGTTGGCGCAGAACCAGTGCGGGAACGCGGTCGTGATGCGCTTCACCGTCTCGGCCTTGGGGTTCTTCGACCGGCTCGGGCCCGCGCCTCCGCACCCGGACTGGTGCGGGATCACCACCGCGATGCGGTCGTCGAACGCGCCCGCCAGCAGCGCCGTTTTGCCCAACCGCGAGTGCCCGACCACCGCGAGGCGATTCGCGTCGATGCTCTTGTCCGTCACGAGGAAATCGACGGCGCGGTGGCAGCCCCACGCCCACCACATGATCGTCGCGGTCTCGGCGGGGTCCGGGTTGCCCTTGAGGATCGGCAGAGTCGCGCGCATCCCCTCGCGCACGTTCGGCCGGTCGGGTTGCAGGTCGCCACTGTAGAACGTGGCGACCGCGTAGCCGGCTTCGACGATCTGTTGAAGCGGCCACGTATCGGCCTGCTTGCCGCGGCCCGCTTCGGTCGCCTTGTTCGTGCCCTTCGCTACGCCCGGCCCGCTGCCCGGAACCCACAGCTTCGGATCGGGCACGCGCACCTTCTCGTGCGTCGTGACGACGTGGTTGCCGTGGAAGTTCGGGCCGACGAAGCACGCGGCCGGCGTCTTCCCGTTGGGCACCGCGATCAGCAGATACATCTTCGGCCACTCCGGGGGGCCGAACGTGATCTCGACCTCGCGCAGCGTCCCCTTACCGTCGAACGCCTTCGCGTCCTCGAACAGCACCTTCGCGGTGAACTTGTCCGGCTTCGCGGGGAAGTGGCCGTACATGTAGTGTTGGAACAGTTCCTTCAGTTCGGGCCGGCGCTTCTCCTCCCACTCCTTCTTCGTGGTGATCTTCGTCCTGTCGCGCGTCGTCAGCACGTCGGGGAACTCGGCGACCGTCGGCAGCTTGTCCGGCGCGGGGAAGTCGGCGGGCGCGGCGGCGGGAGTCATCGCCAGAACTCCGAGGGTGGCGAGAGAGAGGCGCATGGGAGGCTCCAAATGACAAAGGGGGCGCGTGCGCCCCCAGAGTACACGAAACGAGATCGAACGCCAGCGGACATCAGAACCGCAGCCCGGTCAGCAATCCGAATGCCAGCGGTTCCAACCCGATTACCTCCAGCGGCAGGCTGAACGACTCGTTGACTTCAATGCGGATCGTCTTGCCGTCGTCGCGGGTCACGGTCAGGTTCGGGAACAGATGCTTGTTCAACTCGTGCGCGTTCGGGACCAACCCCACGTCGATGGGGTCGAAGTCCGTTTCGGTTTGCTCGCCGAACCCGTTGCGGTTACCGAACGCGCTGAGCGCGAGTGGCCCGATGGTGCACAGGTTAGACACGGTCGATTTCGGGTCGCAGTACTGGAGGCCGCAGCCGGCGGGCATCTTGGCGAGGCGCTTCGCAGTCGCCTCGTCGGGCTTCCACTTCGGCAACTCGCCCTTCGACCGCAAAATCACGCCCTGCACCGCTTGCGGGTGACCGGCGATCACGAGCCAGTCGCCCACGACCGCGTAGGTCGGCGTCAGGATGCCGAACCCACGGGCGTAGAACTCGCGGTACTCGACGCCCTTCAGCACCTTCTTCCGCACCTTGACGGGGCTGTTGGCGAGGGTCTCCAGCGCGCGCTGGATGCGATCCGCTGCGGCCTTCACCTTCGCCGCGTCCTTGACGGAAATGCAGACGACGGAGCCAATCACCTGAAGCCCCTCGGTCGGGCTTTGGTAGAGAACGAACTTGTCGCCCAAGTGCGCGAGCAGGTCGTCTTTCAACGTGATACCGAGGAACTTGTCGACCTCGCGCGCCATGTAGCCTGTGCGGGCCGTGATGATGTCGGCCTGCGTCCGTTGCTTACCGTTCTCTTCGACGCCTAACTGCTCGTTCATCGAGATGAACTCGACGAGGCCGAGGCCGGCGTCGTAGGTCGCGGCCGGGTCGATGCGGAGCGCGGAGAACCGGCTCACATCGGGCGGCAGCGGCGGCAGGTCGGCCACCGTCAGCGGTTCCTGCTTCAGCACCTTCAGCAGTCCCTTGCGCTCGCCGGGCGCGTCGAACTCGTAGACCGCGCGGCTCTCCTTGCCGTCGAACCCGGACGAGAACACAGCGGCGCGCAGCCCGCTGAGGCCGGTGCCGTCGAGCCGCTCCTTCAAGCCCGGCACAAGCGGCCCGCCCAGTGCCTTCGCCATGTCCACGAGCTTGCCGGTATCAACGAAGCCGCGCGTGATGCTCTCGAAATCTCCAAGCTTCCCGGCGCGAACGTAGAGAGGGTGGTTGGTCACGCCGCCCTTCACGACGTTCGCCTGCATCTCCGAAATGATGGTCGCGGGCTTGCACGTGCCGACGTAAAACACGAAGTGCTTGCCCTCGACCCACCACGTCGTGTGTAACGGCAGCGGGCCGTCGTTCGGGAGATCCAGCCGAAAGCCCTTGCGCCCGTCGACCTCGAACGGCAGGATCTTGACTTCGCCCTGTTTGAACAGCAGGCGGAGCGTGCCGAACAGCACGTCGGCCTTGTCGCCTACGTCGGGCACCATCACGATCAACTGCGCGTCGGGCATGATCGCTTCGGGACCGGGCAGTTTGCCGCCGATCAGCCCGCCGACGAACGTGCCGATGCCCTTGATGGTCGGGGCCGGCTCGCGCACTTCGGCCGCGACGATCACGCCCTTGTCGGCGATCAGGTCGATCAGCTTTTCGGCGGCTTTCAGGTCAGCGAGGTTGGCCTTCAGCTCGGCCGGCGGCTTGCCAGCGAGCAGCGGGTCGGCGAGGACCGACGCGCCGAGGAGCTTCGGCACGCGGGCCAACAGCGCGCGGACGGTGTCGCCAGTCGGCCCGGCCATCAACCCGCCCCAGACCGATTTCTTGTAGGCGTCGGCGTGCGCCGTCACGCCGTCCCAGCGGACGTAAAGCTGCGTGGACGGGGGCAGCAACTTTTCGGGCGCGGGGTCGGCCCCGCGCGCAGTTGGTGCGAAGGCCAGCGCGAACAGCGCGACGGCGAACGTGCGCATTGCAAGCTCCTGTTTTGGCGAGCGTGGGGCGTAGGCCCCTGTTAGCTCGGAAGTGGAATCGAGATGTGATCGAACAGGGGGCTTACGCCCCCCGCTCGCCAAAAGAACGGTTACGGCTTCTCGACGGGCATAGGCACGAACACCGGCGGGCCACCGCCCGGGCCCGCCCCGCCACCCGGCCCCGGTCCGCCGGCAGGGGCCTTCTTCTTGCGGTCGATGAGCGGCAACTTTTCGAACGTGTCGCCCAGCACGCCCTTGCTGTCCACGCCGAGCCAGTTGTCGAGAATGGTCGCGTACACGCGGCGGAAGTCGGTGTGGTACTTGATGTCGCCGTCGGTCAGATCGGTCATGCTGGGGTGCTTGCCGACCAGCCCGCCCACCACCTGCGTGCCGGCGAGGAACATGCACGACCCGCTGCCGTGGTCGGTGCCGCGGCTGCCGTTCTCCTTCACCCGCCGGCCGAACTCGGAGTACGTCATCAGCGCGACGCGCTCCGCGTGTTCGCCGTGCAGCGCGGTGAAGAAGTTGCCCACAGCGCTCGACAGGTCGCCCAACAGCTTCGCGTGGTCCGCGGACTGCCCCGAGTGCGTGTCGAAGCCGCCGAGTTGGACGTAGTAGATGCGCGTGCCGAGGTTCTTCTGGATCATGCGGCCGATCAGACCGAGCTTGCCGCTGAGCGTCGTGAGGTCGTTGGGGTTGTTGCGGACGAAGCGGCCGTTGATGAACTCGCCGCCACCGTTGTCCGGGGCGCTCCCGGCCTCTCGCAGCGCGTCCTCGATCTTCTGGAGGCTCGTGTACGTCTGGAGCTGGCGCTTGCGGACGAACGCCGCGAGGTCGGCCTTCGCGTCGTCGCCGGTGTTCAGGTCTTGGATCAGCGCCTTGCGCGGGCCGGCGTTGCCGGTCAGTTGCAGGCGGAAGCTGGCTCGGTCCGCGAGGCTGATCACGCCGCCGTCGGCCCCTTGCATGGCGACCGGCAGGCGGTCGTCCCCGAGGTACATGCCGGGCACGCCCGCGTCCTTGATCGTCATGCCGGGAATGCTGCGTGCCAGCCACCCGCTCGCGCCGGCCCGCTTCGGGTCCGCGAGCTGCCAGATGTCCATGCTCTCGAAGTGCGAGCGATCCGGGTTCGGGTACCCGACGCCCTGAATCACCGCCAGCTTCTTCTGGTCGTAGAGCTGCTTCATCTGCTGCATCCGCGGGTGCAGCCCGTGGTAGTCGTCCAGTTTCAGCACTTCCTTCTTGGCGAAGGCGAGCGTGGGCCGGGCTTTGGCGTACTCGTCGTCGCCGTAGGGCACGACGGTGTTGAGGCCGTCGTTGCCGCCGGTCAGTTCGATGACGACGAGGACGGTGTCCTTCTTCGCTTCGCCCTGCTCCGCGGCGCGCGCGGCAGAGGCGAGGAACTCCGGCACGACGCCGCCGACGGCTAACAGGCTCGACGCGCCGAGGGTACCCTTCAGGAAGTCGCGACGATTAGACATAGTTAGCGCTCCAGTAAGTTCACCGCGGAGACCGCAGGGGACGCAGAGGAAAAGGGTGTGGAACGAGCGCTCAAACTCGGTCTCTGTCTTTCTCTCTGCGTCCCCTGCGGTCTCCGCAGTAAATAAGCTAATTCAGTTGGTATTCGGGCAGGCACATCATCGCGTGGGCGGCCTCGCGCACGCGGGCCTTGAACTCGTTCGAGTCGAGTTTCACGTCCTTCGGGTCAAGCGGCTTGGCCGGCGGTTCCTTCTTCGGCGGCGGCGGTTGCTTCGGCCCCTTCTCTAGCGGCTGCGGGTCGAACTTATCAAACTTCGGATGGAAACCCGGCAGACCGCCCTTCGGCTGCGCCGGCGTCGCGCCCGGCGCGGGGCCGGGCGTAAGGAGGTACGTTTCGAGTTTCTTCGCCTGCGCGGGGGCGATTGCGTCGCCGTAGAGCAGTTCGCCGAGGCGCTTCACCACGTCGCCCACGGACTTCGGTTTCGTGGCATAGATCGTGGTACAAATGTCGTGCTTCGCGTCAGGCGGGGCGGGCGCTCCCACTTCGACGCGCGGCTCGTCCGACGCGATCGGGCGCGCGAACGTGCGGAATGAGTCGTTGCGCCGGACGATGTTGGCGTTCCACTCGCCCAACGCCACCTTCTCCGCGAAGTTGTTTCGGGCCAGCAGCGTCGCACTGTTGAGCCAGTCGGTGCCGGTGCGCCAGCCCTTCACGTTCGGCGGCGCGAACAGCGCCTGCCCCATCTTCGCCAAGGGTTCGACCACATCGGACAGCGGCACGCGGTCGGGCACCGCGGCGCGGACCGCGCCTAGCGCGCACTCGACTGGCCACTTCACCCGCTTGCGGTAGGCGTGTTCGCTGAAGAACAACCGCGACGAGAGCATCGTCTTCACGATACTCGCAATGTTGTAGCTGGACTTGCGGAACTGCGCCGCCAGCGGGTCGAGCAACCCCTTCGGCGGCGCGGTCTCGCTAACGAAGAACGAGTACAGTTTGCCGACGATGAACTTCGGGCAGGCCTCTTGTTGGCAACAGAGGTTGATGACATCCGGGCCACCGAACTTGCCGGTCTTGCCGAAGATCGTCTTCTCGCCGGTATCGTGCAGGTCGCGGTTAAACTCGAACTTGGTCACTTCCGTATCGTGGTGCCAGCCGGTGAGTGCGCGGGCCGCTTCCTGAATGTCCTTCTCCGTGTACTTGCCGACGCCGAGCGAGAACAGTTCCATCACCTCGCGGGCGAAGTTCTCGTTGGGCGCGCCCTTCACGTTGCGGTTGGAGTCGAGCCACACCAGCATCGCCGTGTCCTTGCTCATGTCGAGCAGGAACTTGGGGAACAGTGACAGCGCGTGCGTGCGAATCAGCACATTTTGCTCGTACATGAGCTTCGTGCTGCGGACCTTGGCGTAACTGGTGGCGAAGTGGTTGTGCCAGAACAGCGTGATCTTCTCGCGCAGCGGGTGGCCGCTTTCGAGCATCGCGTACAGCCACCACGTGCGGAGGCTCGCAGGGTCGGTGTAGAACTTGCCGGCCTCGGTGAGCAGGTCGAGGCGGTCCCCCGCGTCCAGCTCGCCCGCGAGCAGCTTATCGATGGTCTTGGGGATGCCAACGGAGAGCGCGGCGTCGATCTCCGCGGGCGTGGCCCCGAACGCGGCGCGGCGGTACAGGTGCGCCGCCCACTTCCGGTTCCACGCGCCCAGCGCCGGTTGCCACGGCTTCCAAGCGTCGGCCGGATCGACCGTGCCCAAATCCGAAGGGAGAATGGCATCGGGCATGACCTTGCTCCGCAAGACGTGATCGAAGCAGCGAACGCATTATCCCCGGCTCGCGCGGCGAATCAAGGGGCGGGGTTTTTCGATTGCAGAATTGTGATTGACGATTGAAAAGACCACAGCCGCGCGCCACGTCTTTTCATTCTCCAATCGCAACTCTGCAATCATCAATCCTCAAGGCTTCTTCGCCTTTGCCTCGGCTTCCTTGATGTACTTTTCCGGATTCTCTCTGAACTCGTCGCGACAACCGGAGCAGCACACCCAGTAGTCCTTCCCCTTGTAGGTGATCTTCATCGTGCCGACGCCGCCGCTGACGATGCACTCCGGGCCTTTAGGCACGTCGGCGAAGGCGACGCCCTCTTTCGTCGCGCCCACCTGATATTTGCGCGTAAAGGCCACATTTATCCCGGCCGGGCGCGTCTCGAAGCGGTACAAGTGCCGGTTGTGGTGCAGCAGGCTGAACACCAACCGCTGTTCCTCGGCCGCGGGGCCGTCGGTGCGGGTCAGCGCGAGTACCTTGTCTTTGTCCGTGAGCACCCCGGCGAAGGTCGCGGTGGTCTTGTCCGTTGTGGTCGTCTTGAGCGTGTAGCGCGCCGGCGCGTCCTTCGCCTTATCCGGCGTGTACCGAAGTTCGCCCTTCGTGTAGTACTTGCCCTTTGCAAAGGTGACTTCGAGCCACGCGTCCTGCTCCTTGAACTTCCACTCCCACAACACCGTTTCTTCCCACGATCCGGCGACGCGCTCTTCCTTGGTGCCGTCCGGCGCGCCACTCCCTTTCCACGAGCCGACAAGAATGTTGAACGGTTGGAGCGCGTCCTTCGCGGTCGGGACTTTGGGCGCGTCGCACTCGCACGGCGCGCACGGGGACAACAGGGCGAGAGCAAAGAGCGACGCGGACATACCAAACCTCACGGAACGAGAACGGAGTCCCGCTGTGGTTCTCCGAAATGACGACGCTCGCGGCCACTGATTTCAACACCACGGCGGGAAAGTCGGCGCGCGAAAAAGCCCCTCGCGCCGCTTCCTGCGCGAGGGGCTTGGGCATTCGAGACGGTTAGCGCGGCTTGCGCGGCAGGCGGTACTTGCTGATCGAGTGCAGAGGCAGGGGGGGCGCGGCCGGGGCTGGCGCGGGCGCGCTCTCGGTGCCGGTCGCGGGAACGATGGTCGCGGTGTCGGCCCCACTCGCAACGAAGGTGTTCGTGTGCGGGTCGCGGGTCGCGGCACTGCTCGCCACGGCGGTGAGTACGTCGGTTTGGGCCTCGATCTTCTCATGAACCTCTTCGCGGTCGATCCGGACGTCCGACGGCGCTTCGATGCCGAGTTTCACGCGGCCGGGGCCAACGCTGACCACGGTGATTTTGATCTTGCCGGCGATGATGATGGATTCGTCCGGCCGACGAGTGAGCACCAACATGAGATGTCCCTCCTTAGATGGTGCCGCGGGTTTTTGGGGTTGACTCGCCCCCACGGCGCTCCTGTTACCTAATAATACGACACAAACCGTCATTCTGTTGCAGGCCCAAGCGATTTTTTCTCAAGTTTCTCTTGACTCGTAACGACGAGGTTACCTCTTCTTCGTTGCACCCGGGATGTCGGTTGCAAACAATCTGAACTTGTGCAGTTGTCGCGCCATTGAAAAAAAGACGTGCGAGAACCCCGGCGCGATTGGTAACGTGCTGGCTACATAAGCCCCTATTTCCCAGATGACCTTCGACTTTCGGCATGGCATGTGCGCCGGAACCCTGGGATTCCCAGCGTTTCTGCCTCTTTCCTGCCGAAATGAC
>VGZJ01000231.1 GCA_016872595.1 Planctomycetota bacterium | reverse complement strand
CGCGGCGGCGGTGGCGGGCGTCGCGACCGTGACTAACCCGACTGACGCGCCTCTGTGTTCACACCTCTCCCCCATGCATTAATGGGGGAGAGGTGTACACCACACTCCACGTTCACTTCTTCTTGTGCGGGAACGGCGGCGCGCCGGCCTCGATCCACCGGCGGATCGTCGCGATCTGGTCCGCACTCAAGCGGTCGTACTCCTTCGGCGGCATCGGCTTCACCCGCGTATCGTCCACCGGCGCGACGAGCACCTCGTACAACCGCGAGCGCTCCGGCGCGCCGGGGATCACGAGCCGGCGGGTCGTCAGCAGCATCGTGTGGTTCAGCAGCGGGAAGCCCTTCTTCGCGTCTTCCTTCTTGTGGCAATCCTTACAGTGCGTTCCCTCAAAGATCGCGCGCACTTGGTCGGCCAGTTCGGAGCGCGGCACGACCGGCGGGGTCGGGCGTTTCGGGTCATCCGGCGGAAACTCCGGCGCGCCGCCGAGAATCCAGTCCTTCAAGATCGCCAGTTCCGGTTCCGACACACGCGGCAGCCAGTCGTCGTCCTCTTCGGGCGGCATCGTGCCGTCGTGGATGCGGGTGATCAGTTCGGAGTGGTCCGGGTCGCCGAGCAGGACGACGGGGCGCTTGGGGTGGAGCAGCGAGGCCCGGTCGAGGATCACGAGGTCGCCCTCGGTGCGGTCCCCGCCGTGACACGCGAAGCAGTGGCGGTGCAGGATTTCGCGCGCCTGCGGTGCGACCTCGACGGCCCGCGCGGTGGCGTGCGCCACGTCGGCGCGCCCGGCCTCGACCGCCGCGCCGCGCATGCGCTCGCGCACGACGAGCGCGCCGGTCACGGTACACGCCAGCGCCACCAGTGCGGCGGCGGCGGTCCACGCCGGGTGCCGCCGCACCCAGCGCCCGGCCCGGTTCAGCACCGACACCGGGCGCGCCGTCACCGGCCGCCCCTGTTGCGCGCGGCGCAGGTCGTCGGCCAGCGCCTCGGCGGTGGCGTACCGCCGGGCCGGGTTCTTTTCCAAGCACTTCAGGCACACCGCTTCGAGGTCGCGCGGGACCGCGGGGTTCACCCGGCGCGGCTCGGCCGGGTCGTCGGAGATCACTTGCCGGAGCGTTTCGAGGACCGTGTTGCCGCGGAACGGGGCGCGCCCGGTCAGCGCCTCGTACAGCACCGCGCCGAGCGCGTACACGTCGCACGCGGGGCCGAGTTCGGCGGTGCGCCCGAGCGCCTGTTCCGGGGCCATGTACGCGGGCGTGCCGATCACCTCGCCGGTCGCGGTGTGGTCGGTGTCCGCGCCGAGCCGCTTCGCGAGGCCGAAGTCGGTGATCTTGGGTCGAACGTCCTCAAGTCGTAACGTCGTAAGGTCGGTCGCGGGCGCACCGCCCCCTTCGGCCTTATGACCTTCGACCTGATGGCTCTCGACGCCGAGGAGGACGTTCGCCGGCTTGAGGTCGCGGTGGACGATGCCGCGGGTGTGGGCGTAGTGGACGGCGCGGGCGAGCAGTTCGAGCCACGCGGCGGCGGTGGCCGGCGGCAGCGGCCCGTTCGCGAGCCGGTGCGCGAGCGTCCCGCCCGCGACGTACTCCATGCTGAAGTACCAGTGCCCGTCCACCTCGCCGACGTCGTAGATTTGCACCACGTTCGGGTGCTGGAGCCGGGCCACGGCTTCGGCTTCGAGGCGGAACCGCATGAGCTGCTTCGGCCCGACGCGCAGGCCCGCGATCATCTTCAGGGCGACCGTGCGCCGCAGGTCGATCTGGTTGGCCTTGTACACGACGCCCATGCCGCCGTGGTCGATCAGTTCGACGACCTCGTACCCGAGCGGGCGCAACCTGTCGGCGAGGTGCGCGGGCACGGCGCGCGGGTCCGCGGCGGGCGCGTCCGGGGTCGGGTCCGGGCCGACGCCGAGCATCCGCTCCATCGACTCGAACGCGGCGATGCGGCGGGCCAGCTCGCTCGCGAGCGCCGGGTGGTCGGCGCACAACTCCGCGGGTGACGGCGCGCCCCCGCCCTTGCGCTGGTCCTGCCAGCGGATCAGCAGATCGTTCAGAACGCCGGACGCGGACACGGATCGCCCTCAGGTTCCCGGTGCCTCGCCGTTGCGGGCGCGGTGCAGGGCCAGCATCGCCCCCTGCCAGCGGCGCTGGACCGTGCGCACCGACACGCCCAGCACCTCGGCGGCCTCTTCCTGCGTTAGTCCCTGATAGAAGATTAGGCCGAAGGCCTCGCGGTCGTCGTCCGGGAGGGCCGCGACTTGGTCGTGGAACTCGGCCCAGTCCGCGACGGCCGCGGGGTCGTGGGTCAGGTCGGGGCTGTCGCGGTCGGCGGCCGGCGCGCCGGTGCCCGCGCCGGCGCTCTCGTGGTGGGCCGCGCCGTTCTCGCGCCCGCCGAAGTGCCGCGCGAGGTCGATCAGCTCGCGCCGCACCTGCACGGTGGCGAGCGCGAAGAAGTCGCGCGCCGACTCCGGGCGCACCTGCTCGAGCGCCCGGCACAGGCGGATCAGCGCGTTCTGGAGCACGTCGCCGGTCTGCGCCCAGCGCCGCACCCGCGGGTAGTCGCGGAGCATCCGCCGCGCGAGCACCTCGAGCCGCGCCCCGGTGCGGGTTATGAGGTCGTTGAGCGCGCCGGGGTCGCCGGCGCGCAGCCGGGCCAAGCACGCCTCGACACCGGCTGTACTGGTAAACCCGTCCGGCATAACTTGGGCCGTTGAACGTCGGTGGGTCCAGTCTACCCCGCGGCGCGCGCCGAACCAAGCCCGAACGCGCCGCGCGCCGCGGTCACTTCGCGCAGCGGAACCCGCTGTGGTTCGCGCTGCTGTCGGTCGGGTTCTTGTCGCGCGCGGTCGGCAGGTAGCGCCGGCAGTAGCTCTCGTCGCACAGGAACGAGCCGCCGCGCCGTACCTTCTGCGGCTGGCGCTCGCCCTCGACGCCCAGCGCGCCGGCGTTCGGGCCTTGGGGGTTGTCGCGCGGGGACGCCGCGTAGTAGCCGGGGTCGTACCAGTCGGCGCACCACTCCCACGCGTTGCCGCTCATCTCGTACAGGCCGTACCCGTTGGGCGGGAAGCTCTTCACCGGGGCCAACCCCGCGAACCCGTCCGCCCCGGTGTCGCGCGCCGGGAACGTGCCCTGATAGGTGTTCGCGTGCCACGTGCCGCCGTCGCCGTTCTTGGCGTCGCCCCAACAGTACGGCTTGCGCACGAGGCCGCCCCGCGCGGCCCACTCCCATTCGGCTTCGGTGGGCAGGCGCTTGCCGGCCCACTTCGCGTAGGCGTCGGCGTCCTCCCACGCGATCTGCACCACGGGGTAGTTCTTCTTCCCCTTCACCGTGCTCGCCTCGCCCTCGGGCCTGCGCCAGCTCGCGCCGACCGCGTACCGCCACCACGCGCCGTGACTCGACCACGGCTCGACCTCCATCGGGAAGAACACCGCGGAGCCGGGCTTGCGGAACTCCGGTGCGGCGTCCGGGTACTTGCGCGCGTCGAACGGGCGCTCGGCGACCGTCACGTAGCCGGTTGCCTTCACGAACGCCGCGAACTGGCCGACGGTCACCTCGGTCGCGTCCATCTGGAACGGCGCGACGGTGACTTCGTGCGCCGGGCCTTCGTCCGCCGGGCCGTCGTCGCGGCCCATCACGAACGTGCCGCCGGGCACACTTACCATCTCCGGCGGCGCGGGGTCGGCCTCGCGCAGCGCGTCGTACTCGGACTTCCACCCGACGGCGACAAGCCCGCCCACCAGCGCCGCGATCACGGCCACGGGCCACACCCACCGCGGCGGGAACTTGCGCGCGGGAGCCGGCGACGGTGCGGGCGGCTTCGTCGGTCGGTTCGCCTTGTTTCCCATAAACTAACTCGTGGGTGCGCGAAAAGATTACAAAGTTAATAACTGAACTTGCCAAAGCCCCCGATTTCGGGCACAACGAGGAGCAATGGCCCAAGCGAACACGCGAGTGCTGCCCGGCTACCGCTTGAGCATCAGCTTTACGCTGGTGTACTTGAGCGTGCTGGTGATTATACCGCTCGGCGCGTGTGTGATCACCGCGGCACAGCTGAGTTGGGACCAGTTCCGCGCCGCGGTGTGGACCGAGCGCGCGCGGGCCGCGTACGCGCTCACGTTCGGCGCGGCGCTGCTCGCCGCCGCGATCAGCGCCGTGGTGGGGCTGCTCGTGGCGTGGGTTCTCGTGCGGTACGAGTTTCCCGGCAAGCGCGTGTTCGACGCGCTCGTCGATCTGCCGTTCGCGCTGCCGACCGCGGTCGCGGGGCTGGTGTTCTCGAACCTGTACGTCGCGAACGGGTGGCTCGGCCAGTTCCTCGTGCCGCTCGGCATCGAAGGCTCGTACTCGCGGCTGGCGATCGTGCTCGTGCTGGTGTTCATCGGGTTCCCGTTCGTGGTGCGCACGCTTCAGCCGGTGCTGGAGGCGCTCGACGCGGAAGCGGAAGAGGCCGCGGCGCTGCTGGGCGCGAGCCGGTGGCAGACGTTCCGCCGGGTCATCCTGCCGGCGCTGATGCCGGGCCTCCTAACGGGCTTCGCGCTGGCGTTCGCGCGCGGGCTGGGCGAATACGGGAGCGTGGTGTTCGTGTCCGGCAACATGCCGCTGAAAACCGAAATCGCCGCGTTCCTGATCGTCAGCCGGCTCGAGGAGGGCCGGCCGAACTCGTACCGCGAGGCGACCGCGATAGCCACCGTGCTGCTGGTCGCCTCGTTCCTGATGCTGATCGTCATCAACCGGCTCGAAGCGCGGTCGCGGCGCGGTTGATTGTTGATTGCGGATTGCAGATTTGTGATTGCAGATGGAAGCATGACGACTCCTGCCGCTATCCCTGATCTACTTCCGACCGCGCCCGGCGCGGGCGGCGCGGGCGCGCCCACTCGTCAATCACCAATCGCCAATCGAAAATCGCAAGACCCGCTCTGGGTCCGCGTGACGCTGACCGCGCTCGCGCTCGGCTGCATGACGGTGCTGGTGATCGTGCCGGTCGTCAGCGTGTTTTACGAGGCGCTGTCGGACGGCCTCGGCACCTATTGGAAGACGCTGACCGCGGACCCGGACACGCGCCACTCGGTGCTGCTGACGCTCACGGTCGCGCCGCTGGCGGTGCTGTGCAACCTCGTGTTCGGGGTGGCCGCGGCGTGGGCCATTACGCGGTTCCGGTTCCGCGGGCGCACGCTGCTGGTCACGCTCATCGACGTGCCGTTTAGCGTGTCGCCGGTGGTCGCGGGGCTGATGTTCGTGATCCTGTTCGGGCTGCAAGGGTTCTTCGGACCGTGGCTCCGCGCGAACGGGCTACAGGTGCTGTTCACGGTGCCGGGCCTCGTGCTGGCGACCACGTTCGTGACGCTGCCGTTCGTGGCCCGCGAGCTGATCCCGGTGATGGAGGCCATCGGCCCGGACGAGGAGCTGGCCGCGCTGAGCCTCGGCGCGAGCGGCCGGCAAATCTTCTGGCGCGTCACCCTGCCGAACATCAAATGGGGGCTGCTGTACGGCATCATCCTGTGCAACGCCCGCGCGATGGGCGAGTTCGGCGCGGTGTACGTCGTCAGCGGGCGCGTGGCCGGCGAGACCTGCACGATGCCGCTGCAAGTGGAGATGCTGTTCAACGAGTTCAACACGCCGGGCGCGTTCGCGCTCGCCAGCGTCCTGACGATGCTCGCCGTCGTCACGCTGCTGCTCAAGGTCTGGGTCGAAGGGCGGAAGAAGCAGGACTCACCACAACGGCACGAATCTCACACAAAGGAACACAAAGAAGAGTGAGCATGAATTGAGAGTTCAAAACAGTCTCTTGTCTTCTCTGTGTGCCTTTGTGTGACCTTTGTGCCTTTGTGGTGAACCCTTCCCATGTCGATTACGGCGCAGAACGTGACGAAGCGGTTCGGCGACTTTGTCGCGCTGGACGACGTGACCGTCGAGTGCCCGGCGGGGGAGCTGGTCGCGCTCCTCGGGCCGAGCGGCGGCGGCAAGACCACGCTGTTGCGCGTCATCGCCGGGCTGGAGGTGCCCGACAGCGGCACCGTGCTGTTCAAGGACGACGACATCACCAAGCACTCGGCGCGCGACCGCAACGTCGGGTTCGTGTTCCAGCACTACGCCCTGTTCCGCCACATGACCGTGTTCGAGAACGTGGCGTTCGGGCTGCGGGTCCGCAAGTGGGCCGAGCCGCGGGTGCGCGACCGCGTACTGGAACTGCTGCGCCTCGTGCGCCTCGAAGAGAAGGCCGGCCTGTACCCCGCGAACCTGTCCGGCGGGCAGAAGCAGCGCATCGCGCTGGTGCGCGCGCTCGCCCCGGAGCCGAAGGTGATGCTCCTCGACGAGCCGTTCGGCGCGCTCGACGCGAAAGTGCGATCCGAACTCCGCGACTGGCTCCGCCGGCTGCACAACGAACTGCACGTCACCAGCATCTTCGTGACCCACGATCAGGAAGAGGCGTTCGAGGTCGCGGACCGCGTGGTCGTCCTGAACAAGGGGCGCGTGGAGCAAACGGGCGCGCCGGTCGAGGTGTTCGAGCGCCCGGCCAACGGGTTCGTGATGGACTTCCTCGGCAACGTGAACAAGCTCCCGGTGCGCGTCGAGGGCGGGCGCGCGCTCTTGGGCGAAACGGGCACCGTCGAGCTGCCGGGGCGCGTGTTCGGCGCGAGCGAGAACGGCCGCACCGACGCCTACGTCCGCCCGCACGAGCTCGACCTCGCGCGCACCGCGGACGGGGGCAACTGCCTGCTGGCCCGCGTCCTGCACGTCAACCCGGCCGGGTCCGTGGTGAAGGTGCGCCTGTGGGCCGAAGACTTCGGCCTGATGATCAACGTCGATATCACCCCGGAGCGCTACCGGGCCCTCGCGCTGAAGCCGACCGAACCCGTCTACATCACCCCCAAAGCCGAGGCCGTCTCGGACACCGACTACGCGATCTGAGGCCGGCGCGGCTCGTTCCCGCTTGCGTGTCTCTGACGAGCCGGAAGCGTAAGCGACGGACAAGCTATGGAGTGGTAAGGCTTCGCGTAACGCCCTTGTGCTCCGAAGCGTGTCCGTCGCTTACGCTTCCGGCTCGTCGCTGCGCGACGAACAACGCACGGGCGCGACCCACACTGCGCGTGCGGTGCGGCCGGTTCTAACGGCGGCGCGCGGGGGTTCGGGTAACGCGGGCCGCCATTCCCTTTGGAACCCGTTGTAGCGGTCGGCTAAAGTGGAAGGGGGAGGCCCGCCCCGCGCCCGCTCTTTCCGAAGGACTGCACCAGCCATGCGCTCGCACCTCTGCGCCCTCGCCGCGGTCGCGCTCGTTGCCGCCGCCGCGCCCGCCCAAGAGCCGATCCGGTTCGCCCGCACCCCGGACATCTCTCCGGACGGCAAGACGGTCGCGTTCAGCTACCTCGGCGACATCTGGACCGTCGAGGCCATCGGCGGGGTCGCGCGCCCGGTCACGATGCACGAGGCCCACGACGTGAACCCCGTCTTCAGCCCGGACGGGAAGCACATCGCGTTCAGCTCGAACCGCTTCGGCCAGTACGACGTGTTCGTCGTCCCCGCGGTCGGCGGGAAGCCGAAGCGCCTGACCTTCGACAGTGCCCCGGACACAGTCACGGGCTGGACCCCGGACGGCAAGGGCGTCGTGTTCTCGTCGCCGCGCGCGCCGGTGTTCCCCTCGACCACCGACTGCTACGTCGTGCCGGTCGAGGGCGGCGCGGAGAAGAAGTTGAACCTGTTCGAGGCGAAGGAGGCGGTGTTCGCGCCGACCGGGAACCTCGTGGCGTTCGTGCGCGGGCCGGGCACGTGGTACCGGCGCGGGTACCGCGGGTCGAGCAACGACGACATCTGGATCGGCCCCGCAGACGGCACGCGCCCGGTGCGCCTGACCACCTTCGAGGGCCAAGACAGCTACCCCACCTTCGGCCCGGACGGGCGCAAGCTGTTCTACGTCACCGAAGAGGGTAGCAAGCCCGGCTGCGCGAACGTGGTGTGCCTGCCGCTCACGAGCGACGGCGCGCCCGCCGGCCCCGCGAAGCGCGTCACGGTGCACGACGACGACACCGTGCGCCGCGCGCGCGTGAGCGCGAACGGCGAGTGGGTCGTGTACGAGTGCGGGGCCGACCTGTGGGTGACGAACACCAAGAGCGGCGGCCCGGCCCGCAAGGTCGCCATCGAGGTGAACGCCGACGACAAGAGCAACACCGAGCGCACCACCACCTTCACCCGCGACGCCACCGAGTACGCCCTGTCGCCGAGCGAGGAGCACGCGGTCCTCGTCATCCACGGGCAACTGTTCCTCACCAAGGTGCCGTTCGGCGGGAAGTGTACGCGCCTGACCGAGCACGCCTTCGCCGACAGCACGCCGTCGTGGTCCCCGGACGGCAAGAAGGTGCTGTTCGCCTCCGACCGCAGCGGCACCACCGACCTGTACCTGCTCGAAGCGGACGACCCGGACCACCCGGAACTGACGAAGGCGCACAAGTTCAAGACCACGCGCCTGACGAACGAGAAGGGCGAGGAGATCGGCGCGGCGTTCAGCCCGAAGGGGGACCGCGTCGCCTTCACCCGCGCCGGGCAGCTGTGGACGATGAAGCCCGACGGCTCCGATCAGAAGGTGCTGGTGAGCGCGAAGAAGGTTCTCGACTTCGACTGGTCGCCGGACGGGAAGCACATCGCGTACACCCGCATGGACGGCTCGTTCGCGGCCGAAATCTACGTCGCGGCGCTGGACGGGAGCGGCCCGCCGGTGAACATCTCGCGCCACGCGACGTGGAACAGCGACGTGAGTTGGAGCCAGACGAACGGCAAGATCGCGTTCGTGGGCCAACGCCGCGGTAGCTACGCCATGCACGTCGTGTCGCTCCAGAAGCCGGTCGCGGACGGCACCACGAAGCCCCCGGCCGATCAGATCGACTGGGACGACGTGCACCTGCGCGTCGAGCGCCCGACCAGCACGACCGCGGACGTCGGGGCGATCTCGCCGGACGGGTTCCAGGTCGCGTTCCGCTCGTTCTCCAACGGCGACGAGTTATGGATCGCGAACACCAACGGGTTCAACGTGGCGCGCCTGACCAGCAGCAACCAGTCGCCCGCGTACATCCGCTGGGCGAAGAAGTCCACGGGCCGCGTGTACTTCCTGAACGGGTCCGGCGAACTGCGGTACGTGAACACCGGGTTCAGCTTCGGCGGCGCGCCGTCCGAGCCGAGCAAGGTCGCGTTCAGCGCCCGGTTCACGATCAAGCAGAGCGAAGAGTTCGCCCAGATGTTCGCCCAGTGCTGGCGCGCCCTGTCGGACAACTTCTACGACACGAAGCACCACAACACCGACTGGGCCGCGGTGCGGGCCAAGTACCTGCCGCTGGTCGCGCACACCGCGACCCGCGAAGACCTGTACGCGCTCGTGAGCCTGATGCTGGGCGAACTGAACGCCTCGCACCTCGGCATCAGCGGCAAGCTGCCGAACCCGGACGAGTGGACCGCGGACCTCGGCCTGATCTTCGACGACAAGTACCCCGGCCCCGGCCTGAAGGTGTTGGAAGTGTTGAAGCGCGGCCCGGCCGACAAGCGCGGACTGGACATCAAGCCCGGCGACGTCGTCACCGCCATCGACCGCGTCGAGCTGACGGACAAGGTGAACGTCTCGAAGCTGCTGAACAACAAGACGAACGAAACGGTGCTGGTCGAGATCGCGCGCGACCCGAAGGACGCGAAAACCAAGCGCAAGCTGGAGATCGTGGCCGCAAGCCGCGACCGCATTTCGAAGCTCATGTACGAGCGATGGGTGCAGCGCAACGCCGACGCCGTGGCGCTCGCCAGCGCCGACACCGTGGGCTACATCCACATTCCGAGTATGGACGAGCCGGGCCTCGACGCGTTCGTGCGCGCCCTGTACTCGGACCACTTCGACAAGGACGCGCTCATCATCGACGTGCGCTACAACGGCGGCGGGTTCACCCACGACCAAGTTCTGAACTACCTCGCCGGCAAGGAGCACACGTTCTTTAAGCAGCGCGACGGCGGCGAGGGGCTGGTGCTGCGCGCGAGCGACCGCAAGTGGGTGAAGCCGATGGTGGTGATGACGAACAACCGGAGCTACTCGGACGCGGAGATCTTCCCGCACGCGTTCCGCGCGCTGGGGCTGGGCAAGGTGGTGGGCCAAGCGACCGGCGGGTTCGTGATCGGCACCGGCAGCACGCGCCTCATCGACGGCTCCTCGTTCCGCCTGCCGCGCATCGGCGTGTACACGAACAAGGGCATCAACATGGAGAAGCAGGGCGTGCAGCCGGACGTGGCCGTCGAGATCACGCCGGCGGAGTGGGCGCGGGGCCTCGACGGGCAGTTGCTCAAGGCGGTGGACGTGGTG
>VGZJ01000230.1 GCA_016872595.1 Planctomycetota bacterium | reverse complement strand
AAACCGCACCGGAACCGACGCAGATACGCCGCGAACGCCGGCCCCAACTCCACGATTTCCTGCTCCGTCATCGGTAATCCTCCCCGATGAACAGCTTACGAAATGGCAGAAAACCCGCGCTGTACTGCTAGGCGACCCAAAGTGAAGCGCTGACCCGCCTGCCAATTCGCCTTTCGCCGTTCGCGGCTCCCCTGCCACTCTGGCACTCGCGGGCGGCGAATCGGCCGTGCCGAACTCGCCAAAGCCTTTGCGTATCGCCACTTGTGGCGACGGCGTTTCCCGGCACAATCCTTGCATGTCCGCGAAGTCAGCTATCGCGAATCGTTACCTCTAGGCGGATAGACCACGATGGCAGACAAACAACTTTCCTACGCCGACGACGCGCGCCAGAAGCTCCTCGCCGGGGCCAGCAAACTCGCCCGCGCCGTTCGCTCCACCCTCGGGCCGCGCGGCCGCAACGCCATCCTCGACAAAGGCTGGGGGTCGCCGAACATCACCAAGGACGGCGTCACCGTCGCCGAGGACATCGAGCTGAAGGACCCGTTCGAGAACATGGGCGCGCAGCTCGTGAAGGAAGCGGCGTCGAAGACCAGCGACGTGGCCGGCGACGGCACCACGACCGCGACCGTGCTCGCCGAGTACATCTTCCGCGAGGGCCTGCGCGCCGTCGCCGCCGGGCACGACCCGATGGCCGTGGTCCGCGGCGTCCAGAAGAGCGTCGATAAGGTGATCGCCGAACTGGAGAAGATCGCCGAGAAGATCGACGCGAAGGACAACAAGAGCATCACCGAGGTCGCCAGCATCGCGGCCAACAACGACCGCGAGATCGGCAAGAAGCTCGCGGAGGCGATGAAGCTGGTCGGGGCCGACGGGGTCATCACCATCGAAGAGGGCAAGACCGCCGACACGGAAGTCAAAGTGGTTCAGGGCATGCAGTTCGACCGCGGGTACCTCAGCCCGCACTTCGTCACCAACCCGGAATCGGTGACGTGCGAGTTCGAGAACCCGTACATCCTGATTTACGAAGAGAAGATCAGCAGCCTGAAGACCATCATCCCGCTGCTCGAATGGGCGGCGCGCGAGAAGGCGCAACTGCTGCTGATCGCCGAAGACTTCGAGGGCGAGGCGCTCGCGGGCCTCGTGCTGAACAAGCTGAAGGGCGTTCTGCAAGTGTGCGCGGTGAAGGCCCCCGGGTACGGCGACCGCCGCAAGGCCATCATGGAAGACATCGCGGTCCTGACCAACGGGAAGCCGATCTTCAAGGACCTCGGCATCCAGCTCGACGCGACCGTGCAGTCGCCGAAGGGCGTGGTACCGGCGGTGTTCGCCGACGGGTACCTCGGGCGCGCGAAGAAGGTGAAGATCGACGCCGAGAACACCACCGTGACCGAGGGCAAGGGCGACAAGAAGGCCATCGAGGGCCGGGCCGACGCGATCCGCAAGGAGATCGACAAGACCGAGAGCGAGTACGACCGCGAGAAGCTGCAAGAGCGGCTGGCGAAACTGGCGGGCGGCGTGGCCCAACTGAAGGTGGGCGGGGCGACCGAGACCGCCATGAAGGAGCGCAAGGCGCTGTACGACGACAGCCTGCACGCGACCCGCGCGGCTATCGCCGAGGGCATCGTCGCCGGGGGCGGCGTGGCCCTGCTGAACGCCCGCAAGGTGCTCGACAAGTCCAAGCTCGACGGCGACGAGGCCGAGGGCGCGCGGGTGCTGTTCCGGGCGCTCGAGATGCCGTGCCGCATGATCGCCGAGAACGCCGGCATGGACGGCACCGTCGTGGTGTCGAAGATCCTCAAGGGCAAGGACAAGAACTACGGCTACAACGCGGACACCGACAAGTACGAAGACCTCCGCGCCGCGGGCGTCATCGACCCGGTGAAGGTGACGCGCAGCGCGCTCCAGAACGGGGCCAGCGTCGCGTGCCTGCTCCTCACCACCGAGTGCATGATCGCGGACATCCCCGAACCGAAGAAGCCCGGCGGCGACCACCACGACGACCACCACGGCGGCGGCATGGGCGGCATGGGCGGCATGGGCGGCATGCCGGGGATGATGTAACGCCCGTTCGCCGCGCTCGCCTGCGGCTCGCGGCTCACTCAACACCGAATACGAAACACTCAACACCAAACACCCAACACTGGTGCAGACATGGCAAAGGAAAAGCAGCTGACGCTGAAGCCGCTCGACGACCGCGTGGTGGTGGAGCCGCTGGACGCGGAAGAGAAGACCAGCGGCGGCATCCTGCTGCCGGACACGGCGAAGCAGAAGCCGCAACAGGGCAAGGTGGTCGCGGTCGGCCCCGGCCGGCTGAACGACAAGGGCACCCGCCTCGCGCTGGCCGTCAAGGTCGGCGACACGGTGCTGTTCGGCAAGTACGGCGGCTCGGACGTCGAAGTGAACGGCAAGGAGTACAAGATCCTCCGCGAAGCCGAAATCCTCGGCAAGATCACCAAGTAACACCCAAGCGGTTTCACCACAAAGGCACAAAGGTTACACAAAGGGGCACCAAGAACTACACAGCAGAGAGTTGAAGATAAGTACCGACTTCTCTTCACGCTCTCACTTGCCTTCTCTGTGTTCCTTTGTGTGACCTTTGTGCCTTTGTGGTGAAACTCTTCTCTGGAGTCACCAATGGCGAAGCAACTGCTCTACACCGACGAGGCCCGGAAGAAGCTGCTGAGCGGGGCGGAGAAGCTGGCCCGCGCGGTCGGCTCCACCCTCGGTCCGACCGGCCGCAACGTCATCATCGACAAGTCGTTCGGCGGCCCGACCGTCACCAAAGACGGCGTCACGGTTTCTAAGGAAATCGACCTGCCGGACCCGTTCGAGAACATGGGCGCGAAGCTGGTGAACGCCGTCGCACAGAAGACCAGCGACACCGCCGGCGACGGCACCACCACCGCGACCGTGCTCGCGCTGGCGATCTACCAAGAGGGGCTGCGCAACATCACCGCGGGCGCGAACCCGATGGCCGTGAAGCGCGGCATCGACAAGGCCGTGAGCGCCGCGGTCAAGTACCTCGAAGAGTCGCTCACCAAGAAGGTCTCCAAGAAGGAGGAGATGCTTCAGGTCGCCGCGATCTCCGCGAACAACGACCCGAAGATCGGCGAGCTGATGGCGAACGCCTTCGAGAAGGTCGGGCGCGACGGGGTCATCACCGTCGAAGAGGGCAAGACCTCCGAAACGGTGCTGGAGTTCGTCGAGGGCATGCAGTTCGACAAGGGCTACATCTCGCCCTACTTCGTCGTCAACACGCCGGAACTGAAGTGGGAACAAGAGGACGTGTACGTCCTGCTGTTCGAGAAGAAGCTCTCGAACGTGCGCGAGATGCTGCCGCTGCTGGACCGCGTGGCGCGCGACCGCAAGCCGCTGCTCATCGTCGCCGAAGACGTGGAGAGCGAGGCGCTGGCCGTACTCGTGGTGAACCGGCTGCGCGGGCTCTTGGAAGTGTGCGCGGTGAAGTCGCCGGGCTTCGGCGACCGCCGCAAGGCCATGATGGAAGACATCGCGGTGCTGACCGGCGGCACGTTCGTGAGCGAGGACCGCGGCATCAACCTCGACAGCATGAAGGAGCCGAGCCAGAAGGAGGCCGCGGCCGGCGCGCTCCCGGAGCCGGTCGTGTTCGGGCTGCTGGGCCGCGCCGATCAGGTCGTGGTCGAGAAGGAAGCGTGCACGATCATCGTCGAGCCGGACGACGCCCGCGAAGAGGCGATCAAGGCCCGCGTCAAGACGATCCGCACGCAGATGGACCAGACCGAGAGCGAGTACGACAAAGAGAAATTCTCGGAGCGGCTGGCGAAGCTGGTCGGCGGGGTCGCGATCATCAAGGTCGGGGCGTCGACCGAGGCCGAGATGAAGCAGACGAAGGGGCGCGTCGAGGACGCCCTGCACGCGACCCGCGCGGCGGTGGCCGAGGGCATCGTGCCGGGCGGCGGCGTGGCGCTCCTGCGGTGCGTGGCGGCGGTCGAGGCCGCGGGCGACAAGCTCAAGGGCGACGAGAAGATCGGGGCCGAGATCGTGGCCCGCGCGCTGACCAAGCCGATCCGTACCATCGCCGAGAACGGCGGCGTGGACGGCGCGGTGGTGGCCGACGAGGTGGCCGAGCAGGGCGAGAAGAACGCCAACATCGGGTTCGACGCCAACACCGGCAAGTACATCGACATGTTCAAGGCCGGGGTACTCGACCCGCTCCGCGTCACCCGCAGCGCCCTCACCAACGCCGCCAGCATCGCCGGGCTGATGCTCACGACCGAGGTGATGGTGACGCGCATCGACGAGGACGAGAAGAAGAAGGTGGTGAGCGGGGCCGTGGCCTAATCGCGCCGGCCAAAACGTCAGCGACAGACGGCGCGCGTTGTCTTCAGCCCCGAAGGGGCGACCGATGGTAGCCGGGGGTGGAGCGAGGCTTTGCGAGCGCAACCCCCGGTGACGCGCGCCAACAACGAACAAGCCCCGGAGGGGCGACAGAACCCCGCGCTCCGGGTTCCGTCGCCCCTCCGGGGCTTGATTCATTTATGCCTTGAGTCCGGGGGTTGCGCACGCAAAGCCTCACTCCACCGCCGGCTACGTTCCGCCGCCCTGCGGCTCAAGACCGAGCCGCGCGGCTTCGGCCGGTTCCGTCTCGCGACCGGCCGCGTATGATGGCTGTGTCCCCCTTCCCACCGCACACCGCCCGCACCTATGGCCGAGAAGCGCTGTTACTACGAGGTTCTCGGCATCGCCCGCACCGCGACCGAGATCGAGATCACGAAGGCGTACCGCGCCCTCGCCAAGCAGTACCACCCCGACCGCAACATCGGCGACGACGAGGCGAAGGTCAAGTACGCCGAAGTGGACGAGGCCTACGCGGTCCTCAACGACGCGGCGAAGAAGGCCCGGTACGACCGGCACGGGCACGCGGGCGTCGAGGGCGGGGCCGCGAGCGGCGGGCCGGGCGTCGATCTGGGCGACCTGCTCGGCGACTTCCTCGGCAACTTCTTCGGCGGCGGCGGGCGCGCGCGCCAACAGCAGCGCGGCCCGCGCCGCGGCGAGAACATTCAGGCCGTCCTCGACCTCGACCTGCTCGAGGCCGCGACCGGCACCAGCAAGACGTTCACGATCCCCTCCGAACAGAACTGCAACTCGTGCGCGGGCACCGGGGCGAAGACGGGCACGCAGCCGGCGCAGTGCCGCCGCTGCCGCGGGCAGGGCTACGAGGTCGCGGACACCGGGTTCGGCATCCCCACGCGGGTGCGGTGCCGCGGGTGCAACGGGCGCGGCGCGGTCATCACCGACCCGTGCCCGGCGTGCCGCGGCGCGGCGCGCGTGGAAGTGCGCGAGCCGGTCACGGTCAACATCCCCGCCGGCGTCGACACCGGCATCCGCTTCACCTACCCGGCGGGCGGGCACGCCGGCGACCCCGGCGGCGCGCGCGGTGACCTCGAACTCGTCATCCGCGTCCGCGAGCACAAGGACTTCGAGCGCGACGGCCACAACTTGATCTGCCAGTGTACGATCACCTTCGCCCGCGCCGCGCTCGGCGGCCCGGTCGAAATGACCACGCTCACCGGCCAAAAGGTAACGGTGGACGTGCCGCGCGGCGCGCAGACGCACACCACCGTCGTGCGCGTGCCCGGCCACGGGATGCCGGCGCTCGACGACGCGAAGCGCAAGGGCGACCTGCTCGTTCAACTCGTGGTCGAGACGCCGTCGAAGCTGAGCGCGGAGCAAGAGGCGCTGTTCCGGAAGCTGGCGGAACTGGAAGTGGCGACCGCGCCGGTCCCGCGCAGGGGCATCTTCGGGAAGCTCAAAGACCTCGTCACCGGTGACGGCAAGGACGACAAGAAGTAAGGGGCGCGGGCAGGATCGTGTCGGTCGCGGTCGAGCGAGGCTATGCGCGCGAGGCCCGACGGCCCGAGAGCCGAGCGTACCTGCCGGAGGCGGTTTTCACCCCGACGGGGTGGCGCAGCATAGCCCCGGCCAGCGGCCGGGGTATCGTGCCGCGCTGTCTTCCACCCTGAAAGGGTGCGATACGCGGGCCTATCGCAGGCCTTCAGACTGCGGAACCAATGTACCGCGTACCCGGTGCGTTGCATCGGGCTGAGCTGTCCCACCCCTTCGGGGTGAAGACCAAGCCCGGGCGCGATCCGGTTCTGCTGTGACCGCGCAAGCGGGATACGCGGAGCGCGCGGGCCGTCGGGCCTCGCTCGCAGAGCCTCGCTCGACCGCGACCGACACGACCGCCCGCTACCAACTCTGGTCTTCGGGCTTCGGTTCCGGGGGCGCGGCGTGCTCCTCCTCGCGCGGCGGCGGCAACATGAAAGACAGCACCAGCGCGAGCGCGTACACGGTCGCGCCGATGATCGCCGCGGCCTTCGCCACGTTCTCCGGGTTCGTGCCGCTGAACTGCGGGGCCAGCAGTTCCGTGTTCAGCGTCGCGGCCATTGTGCCGAGCATGCGCCCGCCCACGTTCGTGGCGAACGCGCTGCCGGTGCCGCGCAGGTGCATCGGGAACACCTTCGGCAGGTACTCGCTCACGTAGCTGAACTGTGCCACCGTGAGCAGCCCGCAGAAGAAGATGGCGATGGCGAAGATGGTGTAGTCGCCGCCGTACAGTGACAGGTACGCGACCGGGAACAGCACCACGCCGGGCAACAGGAAGATGCGGATCAGCACGCGGCTGGCGACGTACACGAGCAGGATCGCGAACAGGATGCGCCCGGTCAGGCCGCCCAGTTCCTGCCACCGCTGGATGTTGCCGCGCTTGGCGTTGGTCGCGTCGGTGATCGGCTTGCGGGCGTCGGCCAGCCCCTTCTGCGCGGCCTTCACGCCCTTCTCGGCCTCCTCGCGGCCCTTCACGTCGGTCGACGCGGTCTTCTCCAACTTCGCTTCCGCGGTCTTCAACTTGCCGGTCGCGGCCTTCACGTTCGGGCCGTGCTCCTCCTTCACCGGGTTCAGCGCCGGCAAGCCGGGGGCCATTTGCAGCGGGGTCAGTTGCAACGCGCCGAACGCCGCCGCGTACCCACACGCGGAAAGCAGCGTCGTGACGATGGTGGTCTTGCGCAGCTCCGGTGAGAACAGTTCGCCGAACCGCGGGCGCTGGAGCGTGCCGGCCAACTTCTTCTGCTTCCACACCGGGCTTTCGGGCACGAACGGCATCAGGAACAGGATGAGCGCGCCGGGCACGAGGCCGGTGAGCAGGGTGTACCGCCACGCGGCCACGGGGACCGGCACCCACGACAGCCCGCCGGGGTTGGCCTCGATGAAGTGCCGAATCTCGGTGTACACCTCGGTCACGAAGATGCCGCCGAGCGAGGCGCAAGCCAGCGTCCAGCCGATGGCGAGTTCGCGCTGCTTCTTGTCTTGGAACAGTTCCGCGAGCCACGTCACCGCGGCCACCAGTTCGACGCACACGCCAATGAACGTGGTGCTGCGGAACAGGATCAGGTGCCACAGTTCGGTGCTGTACGCGGCGGCCAGCGGGGAGAGCGAGTAGACGAGGATGCTGCCGATCATGACCGTCTTGCGGCCGAGCCGGTCGATGAGCACGCCGCCGAGCAACCCGAACACGCCGCCGGCCAGCGCCGCGATCCACAGCATGCGCCCGGACCAGAGCCGGACCTCGTCGCTGTCCGGGGCGACCTTGAGCAGTTCCGAGAGCGCCTGCGCCCCGATGACGGGGAACATGAGCAGTTCGTAGGTATCGAACAGGAACCCGATGGCGGCGACGGCGAGCACGAGCCAGCGGGTGAGCGGCGGCAAACCGGCAGCGCCGGGAGCGGGAGACGACACGCGGAACTCCTTGGCAGGCGTTTTGGCGAGCGGGGGGCGTTAGCCCCCTGAGGTTTTCAGGTGTGTGGGGTGAACGTAGGCGCGATCCGAGCAGAAGGCAACGAGTAAGCCCTTGCGTTCCGACACGCGGGGCGTAAGCATGTGTGCGTCCCGTCTCCGATTACCCGCCGGGACCCCTGCCCTTACACCCCTCGGAGCCTGTTCATGCGCCTCTCTCGCCTCGTGCCCGTGGTTTGCGCCGCACTGGTGTTCGCGCCGGCCGCGCGCGCCGACGACACCGAAGAGTTCCTCAAGCCCGAAAACTGGGAGGGCCGCAAGGACATCTGGACCCTCGACCCGGCCAAGAAGACCGTCGTGGGCGAAACCAAGGAAGACCCCAAGTACAACACGTTCTTCATCTCCAAGAAGAAGTACGGCGACTTCGAGATGACGTTCAAGGTGCAGCTGCGCGACGCGGTGGGCAACAGCGGCGTGCAGATTCGGAGCGAGCGCACGGACAAGGACGACGCGGCCAACAAAACGCCGTTCCGGGTTCGCGGGCCGCAGGTGGACGTGGGCAAGGGCTACTGGGGCAGCCTGTACGGGGAGGGCGTCGGCGGGATGATGAAGGCGTCCAGCCCGGACGCGATCAAGAAGGCCGTGAAGGAGACCGAGTGGAACGAGTACAGCATCGTCGCGAAGGGCACGAAGATCACGATCAAGATCAACGGCGAGACGATGGTGGATCAGGACTTCCCGAAGCTGCCGGGCAAGGACGCGAAGGACGCCCCGACGAGCGGGATCATCGCGTTCCAAGCACACGGCGGGTACGCGAAGATGCGCGTCGAGTACAAGGACATCGTGTTCAAGGTGCTGAAGTAGCGGGCCAAACGAGTAGTAGGCACGTTCCGCGTGCCGCTGCGGTCCCTCACGGGGCGGCAACGGCGCACGGAGTGTGCCGACGACTTGTGGCGGCGCGCCGGAGCGTCAGGCCGCGGGGCCGGTCGGCTTCACGCCGTGGATCGCCTCGTACACCTCTTGCCGGTGAACGGGCACGTCCTTCGGCGCTTCGATGCCGAGCCGGACCTTGTCACCGCGGATCTCCACGATCGTGATGACAATGTCGTTGTTGATGATGATCGACTCGTTTTTTTTTCTGGACAGCACGAGCATAGGTGCCTATCTTTCCGTGAGTGTGCTCCGGGCCGTTGGTGGTACGAACACCGGCCCATTGCTCGGTCCCGTCTCCGGTGGTTGCACACGCCCCCAGTACGCCCCTCGCGCACCGAATCGGAACGTGCGAAGATCGCCCGACCGCGCGCACGCGCCGCCGGGAAGATGAATCTTCTTCCACTGTAAAAGAGGGCAAGTTGCGCCGTCAAGGAGCAACGGGCCGAAAACCGCGCATTTCCCGATTTTCCGGTTGACGCAAGCCCTACGACGCGAACTTTGCGTGTTTTACTTGAAGTCGGCGCGCCGCCCCCGGCCCGGTTCGGCCCACCGGACACTTACTTGAACGCCCCGACCCGCGCGGTAGAACGGAAGCGTTGCCGCCCCGCGGAATGACCGCCTCGGGTTCCGAACGCCCCGTTCGCGGTTCCCTAACACGTTGCGCCCGTCGACCTCTCAACGCGCGCGGGGCGGCGACCTCCTGTACCGCGGCGGGTTCCGCCGATCCGAGGTGCGACGCATGAGTCCCGACCCGTTCGACGCAGACATCCCGACCGCGGCGTTCGTCCCGTCGGACCCGCCGGAGACGGTCGCGCACAGGGCCGCGGGGCCGGGCGCGGTCGCGCTGCGGCCACCGGAACGGCCAGACGAGATCGGTCGCCTCGGGCACTACCGTGTGCTCGGCGCGATCGGGTACGGTGGTATGGGTCTCGTGTACCGGGCCGAAGACCCGCACCTGCGGCGCGCGGTCGCCCTGAAGGTGCTGCTCCCGCGCTGGTCCGGCGACCCGCTCGCCCGGATGCGGTTCCTGCGCGAGGCCCAAGCCCAAGCGCGCGTCGAACACGAGCACGTCGTTCCCATCTACCAAGTCGGCGAGGAGAACGGGGTCCCGTTCTTCGCGATGCCGCTGCTGCGCGGGGAGACACTGGCCGCCGCGCTGGAGCGCGACCCGCGCCCGGGGCTGCCGGAGGTGCTGCGGATCGGGCGCGAGATCGCCGACGGACTGGCCGCCGCACACGGGGCGGGGCTGGTCCACCGCGACATCAAGCCCGCGAACGTGTGGCTCGAAGGGGCCGGCCGCAAGGTCAAGGTGCTCGACTTCGGGCTGGCCCGCGGGGGCGCGGACCCGCTCGACCACCACACCGCGACCGGCGCGATCATCGGGACCCCGGCCTACATGTCGCCCGAGCAGGCGCGCGGCGAGCCGGTCGACCACCGCACCGACCTGTTCAGCTTGGGGGCGGTCCTCTACCAGATGGCGACCGGGCGGCAGCCGTTCACCGGCACCAGTACGCTCGCGGTTCTGACGGCCGTAACGACCCACGCCCCCCCGCCGGTGCGCGAACTGGTCGCGTCGGTCCCGGCGCGCGCGGCGGACCTGATCCATTCGCTTCTGGAGAAGGACGCCGCCGATCGCCCGGACTCGGCCGCGGAGGTCGCAGAGGCGCTACGCCGGTTGGAACTGCGGTCGGCGACCGACGACACCGTGGCGGCCGGGCCGCGCCGCGGCCGA
>VGZJ01000229.1 GCA_016872595.1 Planctomycetota bacterium | reverse complement strand
AGAGGCCATGAAACGACGCAAGATCATGAAGAAGGCACGATCCAAGAAGAAGCGGCCAATACTCATGGCCGACTTGGAGCGAAGGTATCGCGAATCACCTGGGTTTTAGCCCTCTCGCGGATCGTTGTTATTTTTTGCTCACACGCGCCCCACAACTCGTCCCCCCAATCGAGACACCACATGAACCCCCTGAACCGCCGTGAGGCGCTCGCCGCTGCCGCGCTGTCCCTGAGCGTGTTGCCCACGTTCGCCGAAGAGAAGCCCAAGCCGAAGGACAAGGACAAGCCGGTCGTGATCCCGGCGAACGCGCTGGTCGTGCTCGTGATGGACCCGCTGTCGAAGGAGCTGTCGTGCCCGTGCGTTGATGGGTACGCGCAGCGCGACTACGACAAGTTCGGCAAGTACCTCGAAGGCAAGGTCGGCCGCGCCGTCGCCGTCGTGTACGGCGAGAGCCTCGCGGGGGCGCTGAAGAAGTCCGAGGGCAAGGGCGATCTGCTCATCGGTAAGGACGCCGTCGTCCGTGCGCTCGCGCCGGAAAACAAGCTGAAGGTGACGCACCTCGCCGCGCTCACGGGCCGCGACGGGAAGACCACACAAACGGGCCTCGTCGTGGTCGCCGCCGCGGACAAGGCCGTGCTCGTGCCCGACCTCAAGGAACACACCATCTACTTCGGCAGCCCCGCGGCCGAGGAGAAGCACGCGGCGGCCATCAAGACGCTCAAGGAGTTCGGCCTCGCGCTCCCGGCGAAGCTCGACACCTGCGCCACCTGCTCGACCGCGGCGACGAAGGTGGTCGAAGAGGCGAAGGGTGGGGCGAAGGTCGCGGCCGTGATCTCGTCGTACGCGCAACCGCTGCTCGAAGGGTGCGGCACGATCAAGAAGGGCGAGCTGCGCGTGATCGCGGAGACGGAGCCGGTGCCGTTCATCGCCGCGTTCGCCACCGAATCGCTCTCGCCCGGCGACCGCGACACCGTGAAGGCCGCGCTGCTCGAAGTCGGCAAGAACAAAGACCTCTGCAAGGCCATCGAGACCAAGGCCGGCTTCGTCGAACCGCCCGCCAAAAAAAAGTAGCCGCTAACCCCGACTACCCGCAGTGGCGCGGGCCGGCGCGCGACGGCCGGCTCGCGTGGCTCCCCGAGAAGTTCCCCAAGAAGGCCGATCCCGTTTGGGAAGCCGCGCTCACCGCCGCCGGACTCGGCGGCGTCGCGGCCACCTCCGAATACGTCCTCCACTCCGACCGCGAACTGAACGACACCGTGGACGTGTTCCGCTGCCTCAAGGCCGCGGACGGCAAAGAGGTTTGGTCGCACCGCACGCCCGCGGCCGGCAACCTCGACTACGGCAACTCCCCGCGCGCCACCCCCCTGCTCCACGACGGCCTCGCGTTCCTCCAAGGCGCGTTCGGCGACCTCGCCTGCATCGAACTCGCCACGGGCAAATCGAAGTGGGCCATCAACGTCCGCGACGAGTTCGACGCCAAGGACGAGCGCAAGTGGGGCGTGTGCGACTCGCCGCTCATCGCCGACGGCAAGCTGATCGTCGCGCCGGGCGCGAAGGACGCGGGCCTCGTCGCGCTCGACCCCAAGACCGGCAAGCCGGTGTGGAAAGCGCCCGGCAAGCCGGCCGGGTACGGCTCGTTCATTTCCGGCACCTTCGGCGGCGTACTCCAGATCGTCGGCCACGACGCCGAAACGCTCGGCGGCTGGGACGCCAAGACCGGCAAGCGGCTCTGGACGCTGAAACCCGACCGCGGCGGCGACTTCAACGTGCCCACGCCCATCGCCTACGGCGACAAGCTCGTCGTGACGACCGAGAACAACGGCACGCGCCTGTTCACCTTCAAGGCCGATGGCACCATCAACGCCAAGCCGGTCGCGACGCACCGCAAGTTCGCCCCGGACACGCACACGCCCGTGATCGCCGGCGACAAGCTGTTCGGCGTGTGGAACCGGCTCTACTGCCTCGACCTGAAGAACGGGCTGAAAGAGCTGTACGACGAGAGCAACGCGGCGTTCAACGGCTACTGCGCCGCGGCCGCCACCGATATGCGCGTGCTGATCGTCCCCAAAACCGGCGAACTGATCCTGCTGGACGCGACCGCGAAGGAGTACACGGAGGTGAGCCGGCTGTCGGTGTTCAAGGACGAGAAAGGCGTGTACGCGCACCCGGCGTTCGCGGGCACCCGCGCCTACGTCCGCGGCACCGCGTCGCTGGTGTGCATCGACTTGGGCGCGTAACGCGCGCTTGCGAGCGCCGGCGGCGCGCGCGACAATCGCGGCACACCACACGGGGGTTCCGCCATGTTCCGTTACCGAATCGCCGGCGCGCTGCTCGTCGCGCTGGCGCTCGCGTCGCCCGCGCCCGTCGCCCGCGCGTGCTTCCTCGGTGGACTGGAGGTGCCGCCCATCGACGCCGAGCGCGCCGGCCCGGACTCGTTCATCCTGTACGGCTCTGTCAAGGACTCGCAGAAGACCGAAACCGGCGGCACGACGACGTTCGCCGTCGAGAAGGTGCTGAAGGCGCGGCCCGCGGTCGCGGGCAAGAAGACCGTCGTGATCGACCGCCACATCCCGATCCCGGACGCGAAGAACCCGCCGCGGTTTGTCCTCATCGGGATCGCGACGAAGGACACGATCGACGTGTACCGCGGTATCCCCGACGCGCCCGGCCTCGTGGACTACATCGACGGACTACTGAAGATCGACACGAAGGACCGCGCGAAGGTACTGCGGTACACGTTCGACTTCCTGCACAGCGCGACGGACGAGATCGCGACCGACGCGCTCGCGGTGTTCGACCGCGCGACCCCGGACGAGGTGCGCACGGTCGGCCCGACGCTGGACGCGGAGAAGCTCCGCAAGTGGATCGGCACCGGGAACCTGAGCTACGCCCGCACGCAACACTACTGCGTGCTGCTCGGTCACTGCGGGAAGCCGGGCGACGCGGCCCTGCTCCGCAAGGTGCTCGACGCCCCCGACCAGCGGAACCACGGTGCCCCGCTCATCGGGTACGTGCTCGTCGACCCGAAGGGCGGGCACGCCCACCTGACGAAGTTCATCGCCGACCCGAAGATCGCGTTCCGCCCGCGCTACGGCGGTCTGGTCGCGCTCCGGTACTTCTACGACCACCGCCCGGACGTACTGTCGCAAAAGGACGCGGTCGCCGGTATGGTCGCGCTGATGGCGCACGCGGACATCGCCGACATGTCGATGGACGACTTGCGGAAGCGCAAGGTGTGGTCGGCGACGGACGCGGTACTGCGGTGCGCGACGCTGAAGGGACACAACGAGTTGCCGATCAACCGCCGCGCGATGATCAAGTTCGCGCTGGCCGCGAGCCAAGCGGACCCGACGAACGCCGCCGCGGTCGCGTTCGTCGCGAAGGCCCGCAAGGACGAACCGGACCGCGTGAAGTTGCTCGAAGAGATTCTGAAGGACGAAGCCGCGAGCGAGCCGCGCCCGAAGTGAGCGCGGTGGGCCGGCGCGGGGCGGGCCGCGTTCCCACCTCTCCCCCGTGCTTTGATGGGGGGAGCGTTTCGGGCGCGGTGGGCGGGCGCGGGGCGGGCTAGTAGAATGACCCTTTCCACGAATCGGGAGCGCCGACGATGGGCATTCAACACGCGCCGAAGAGCCAGCGGAACGCCAGCAAGAAGCGCCGCAAGGCCCGCAAGCACAAGCTCCGCAGCACCAAGAAGTACAAGGGCGGCGTGCGCTAGCGCGCGTCACGCGGCACGGGGCAACGGTTCCGCGCCCGCACCCTCGGCCGGCTTGCGGGCCAGCGCGCACAGGCTGTCCGCGGTGCCGCGCCACTCGCCCCACGTGTTGAGCGCGCCGCGCACCCGCCGCAGGCGCGCGGCCCCGGTCCACCAGCGCGGGTTCAGGTCGCGGGCGCGCGCCACCGAGTTCGCCGTCCACTTCGCGTGCCCGCGGGTGCGGGTCGATTCCACCACGAACCCGCACTCGGCCAGCAGCCGCCCCAGCGATTCCGGCGTGAAGTGCGTCAGGTGCCGCGGCAGGTCGAGCGCGGACCACGCGCGCCCGAACGCGCGGAACCCCCACCCCGCGAGGTTCGGCACCGACACGTACAGGTGCCCGCCGGGGGCGAGCGCCGCGTGCGCGGCCCGTAGCACCGCGCCGGGGTCGTACAGGTGTTCCACCACCTCGCGCATGGTGATCGCGTCGAACGACGCGGGCGGCACCGCGGGGTGCGGCAGCGCGCCGTGAACCACCGTGAGGCCGTAGGCCCGGCGCGCGGCCTCGGCCGCGTGCGCGCTGAAGTCCATGCCGGTCACGTTCCAGCCGCGGTCGCGCATGCGCGCCGCGAACCGCCCGGACCCGCACCCGTAGTCGAGCAACCGGCCGCCGGGCGGCACCGGCACCGCGTCGGCGAGCGACCGCGCGCCGCGCGTGCGCCGCGCGCGCGGCTGGTACGGGGCGTAGTCGGCGGGGTAGAACCGCGCGGCACACGCCGCGACCGGGCGCGGGCTGGTGAACACCGTCGCGCACCCGCGGCACCGCGCGAGCCGGTACTCGGCCCCGTCGCCGGGCGCGCGCAGGAACTCGTCCCCGTCGTCGCCCGCGCACACCGGGCACGCGGCCCGTTCCCACTGAATCGCGTCCATGAGCGCCCCCACCGCCGCACTCGTCCGTATGGGGTGCATCGGCGGGGCGCGCTCACGAATTGAGGTCACTTTTTGCCGCGGCAACGTGGGAGAATTGGGCAACGGCGCGGTCAGTTCAGGCCCGCGCCGCGCTGCCGCCAGCGGAGCAGTTGCGCCGCGGGTAGTTGCGCGTCGCGCGCGGCCCAGTCGGTTTCGGCGCGCTGCAGCGCCGCGGCGGGCGCGACCTTGCCGGCCGCGAGGTCGAGCAGCGGCGCGCCAACGGCCGCGACCACCGCGGCCCGGTCCGGCCCGCGCGGGCCGAGCGTCGGGTTCTTCACGGTCGGCCCCGCGTACTGTTCCAGCGCCGCGAGCAACTGCTGCGAGCGCGGGCCGTCGAACCCGTAGCCGAGCCACAGGAGCAGGCGTTCGCTCTTGAGGTGCGAGCCGCGCACCGGGCCGGCCCCGAGGCCGGGCGTGCCGATCAGTTCCGCGCCGCGGGCCGGGCCGCCGAGGTCCGCGAGCAGGTCGAACGCCGCCTCTTGGTGCGCACACTTCGCGCGCACGACGCCGAGCCGCCCGCCGCTGAAGTACGGGACGTAGTTCAGTTGGTCGCTGGTGACGGGCGCGCCGCGGTCGGGGTCGAAGTACGCCCGCGCGCCCGGGACCGGGGCGACCGCGAACCGCGCGGCCACGGCCCCGGTCGCCTTCGGGAGCCGCGCCAACTGGTCGAGCGACAGCAGCCCGAGGACCGCGCCGTTGGGGGCCGCGAGCGCCGCGGCCGGGTCGCCCGTTCCCGGCGCGCTGGCCCGGCGCGCGCGGTCCAGCCACTCCGCGGCGCGGCGGAACCCGTGCGCCTGCGGGCGCGGCTTCCCCGACACGACGGAATATTGGAACGCGAGCGCGTCCGGGTCGCGGGCGACGCGGGCCGCGAGTTCCACGTCGTTCAGCGCGCGCCGGTCGTGCGCCGCGGCGACGCGCGCGAACAGGTCGAACAACTTGTCGGGGTCGGCCGGCAGCGGGGGCAGGCTCGGGCGCTTGTCGAGGTCGGCGAACACGGCCGCGACGTCGGCCAGTTCGTCCCACGTGGCGGGCGCGGCCAGCGCGCGGTTGTGCCGCTTCTGGTACTCGGCCCGCGCCGCGGGGTCGGCGAAGCGGTCCCGGTCGTACACCAGCACGAACCCGTCGCCGGTCAGCGGCACCGCGACCACCTGCCCGCCCCACGTGCTGAGGCGCTCGCCGTAGACCGGCAGCAGCCCGGCCCACTGGAACTGCTCGCCGGTGCGGAGCTTCGCCGGCACCGGGGCGAGGTGCCCGCCGTCGGCCCACTCGCCCAGCGCGCCGGTGGGGATGATCGCGAGGTCGGCGTCCGGCGCGGCCGGGGCGCGCTCGACGCGCACGGTCGCGCCGGTGCGCGCGGCCCACGCCGCGACCATCGGGGCGACCGCGTCGGCGAACGCCGCGTCCGGGCAGTGGAGCGTCAGCGACTGGCCTTCAAAAGGTTTGGACTGCGCCGCGGGCGGTAATACCGGGTCGCACCCAACGGGCACGAGGACCGCGAGCGCGCTCACCACGAGAAGCGCCGCGGCGGCGCGCGCGCGCGGCCTGTGCCGGTTGTGCGGAATCGGAGGAGAATATTGCATCGGTAGCGGTCCGTGACATACAATGTCGAGCGCGGGCAACTGGGTAAACCGATTTACTCACACTCGCGGCTCGCACTCCAGAACGTACCCCCACGCGGGGCGGCGGCAAGTCGGCGGCGCGCGGCACCGGCCGCGGCGAAGGAACTTGCCCCGACCCCGCACCCCCGTCCGGCGCGCCGGACGGCCCTCGCCCGAGGCGGATCCCATGAAGGTGAGCTTGGTCGTTGCCGCGGGAGCGCACGAGGGCAAGGTGATCCCGCTCTCCGGCCCCCAGTTCCTCATCGGCCGCGACGCGCAGTGCCACCTGCGCCCCGCGAGCCAAGCCATCAGCAAGGTCCACTGCGCCGTCATCGTTCGCGACGGCAAGGTCTACATCAAAGACTTCGGCAGCACCAACGGCACCCTCGTCAACGAACAGATTCTTCAGAACGACGAGGTCGCGGTCGAGGCCGGGGCGACCCTTCGCGTCGGCCCGCTCGACTTCCGCCTTCAGATCGAGAAGCCGGTGGCGAAGGGCGACGGCACCCCGCTGCCCGGCGGTTCGGCCGAGGCCGCCGCGCTCGCCGCGGTGAAGGCCGCGACCGCCGGCGCGCCCAAAGCGCCGGCCCGCGATACCACCCCGAACCCCGCGAAGGTGTCCGGCACCGCCGCCGCGCCCGGCGCGCGCCCGGCCCCGGCGAAGGCGTCTGGGGCCGTGCCCGCGCCGAAGCCCACCAAGCCCGGCGAGAAGAAGGACGCCGCGCCCGCCAAGACCGGCACCGGCGAGGCCGCGGCCCTCACCTCCGAGTCCGTGAGCGCGGACGACCACGACCGCATCGCCGCGATGCTCCTCGGCATGGACGACGACGGCAACGGCAGCGTTCCCGACGGCAGCACCGTCATGGACATTCCTTCTCCGCTGGCCGAGGGCGCGACCGCCGCCGCGGAGCAGGCCAAGGACGGCGAGAAGGGGAAGGACGGCCAGCCCAAGAAGGCCCAGACCCGCGAGGAAATGACCAGCGCCGCCAACGACCTCCTCCGCCAGTACATGCGCCGCCCGAAGTAGGCGCGCGGTTCTCGATTCCAGCGGGCGCGCGGCGGGGAAGTAACCCCGACCGCGCGCCCGGTTCTTTTTGCCTCGTTCTCCTCGTTCCCCCCGCGCACCGTGGCACGCCGCACCCCGAAGTTCGCGCTCCCCGCCGCGTGGCCCGCGCGCGCCCTCGTCGGCCTGCGCGCGAGGTTGCTCGCGTGGTTCGACGCCAACCGACGCGACCTGCCGTGGCGCGCCGCGCCCGACGGCCGGCGCGACCCGTACCGCGTCTGGGTCAGCGAGGTCATGCTCCAGCAGACCACGGTGGCGGCGGTGGTACCGTACTTCGAGCGGTTCGTGGCCGCACTCCCCACCGTGCGCGCGCTCGCCGCGGCCGACGAACAGCGGGTGCTCAAGCTGTGGGAGGGGCTGGGCTATTACCGCCGCGCCCGCCACCTGTACGCCGCGGCCCAGCGGCTTGTTCGCGACCACGCGGGCGAACTGCCCGACGACCCGGCGGTGTGGGCCGCGCTCCCCGGCGTCGGGCGCTACATCCTCGGCGCGGTGCTGTCGCAGGCGTTCGACCGCCGCTTGCCCATCGTCGAGGCCAACAGCCTGCGCGTACTCGCGCGCCTGTTCGGGTTCCGCGGCGACCCGCGCGAGGGTGAGGGCAAGGCGTGGGTGTGGGCCGCGGCCGAGGCCGTGCTGCCCGCCAAGCGGTGCGGCGACTTCAACCAAGCGCTCATGGAACTCGGCGCGCTCGTGTGCAAGCCGGCCGTGCCGGACTGCGCGCGGTGCCCGCTCGCGGCGCGCTGCGGGGCCAACCGCCTCGGCCTGCAAAGCGCGATCCCGCCGAAGAAGCCCGCGCCCGCGATCACCGCGGTGAACGAGGTGGGCGTGGTGGTTCGCGACGGGGCCAAGGTACTGCTGTGCCAGCGCCCCGCGACCGCCGGCCGGTGGCAGAACATGTGGGAGGTGCCGCACGCGCCGCGCGGCGACGGCGAAGACCTGAGCGCGGCGGCGGCGCGCGTGGCCCGCGAACTGACCGGCTTCGCGGTGGAACCCGGCGCGGAACTGGTGCTGATCCGCCACGGGGTCACGCGCTACGCGATCACGCTGGCGTGCGTGGAGGCGGCGCGCGCCGGCGGCGCGTTCGCGCCGGGCGCGTACGCCGCGGCCGAGTGGGTCGCGCCCGCGGAACTGGCCGACTACCCCGTCAGCGCGCCGCAGCGGAAGCTGATGACGGCGCTCGCGAACCCCGCGCCACGCCTGTTCTGAGCGCGCGAAAAAACGCCCCTACGGGGCTTGATCGAATGTGTAGATACGTATAGTATAAATAAGTGTCCAAAGTGTTCGGATTTTCACACCCGAGCACGCGGCGCAGGGCCGACGAAGCGGGAGACGTTCTGATATGCGCCTGTCGTACTACAACTTTTCGTTTTTCGACTTCGGGGCGGGCGCGGCCCTCATTCTAATAAGCGCCTGTTGTACCAGAGCGAACCGATTTGCAACTTCTGGGCGTTCGGACGGGGGCGCGGGTGTTGTGCAACCGATTTCGATTTCGCCATTTGTCGTGGGGCAGGTCTCTGGCTGGCCTCCGTTCGGGCAGGCCAGAGACCTGCCCCACAACCGAGGGGCCGCGCGCGCTGTGCAACCGAATTTGATTTCGCCCCACTTGGCGCGGCACGGTCAGTCGCGCCGCCACATGCGCTGGGTGCGCTCTTGCGAGCGCCGGGTGATGCCGGGCGTGTAGTTCGGGCGCGGCGGGGTCGGGTCGATGCGGATGAAGAACGCCTTGATGCGCGCCGAGATCTGGTCGAGCGTGTCCGGCGGGGCCAGCGGCTTGCCGTCCGGCCCGACGAGCGGGGCGACCACGTTGCGCGGGTCGAGCGTCGTGCCCTTGAACGAATCGAACGGCCGGGCCGGGTCGTAGGGGCGCTGGAGCGCGTTCGCGGTGACGTTTTGGCCGAGTTGCGGCGCGGCGGCCGGTTGCTGCTGGCCCACCGGCTGCACTTGGCCGCGGTAACTCCCCACCACCTGCCCCGGCATGGCGTTGGGTTCGGCGGTGCGATTCTGCGCGCCGGCCGTGTGCGTCAGCAGGATCGCGCACGCGACCCCGCCCGCGAGCATGAAGCGCCGCATGGCGTGTTCCCCCGATAGTGCCCCTGAGAGCCGCACCTATGCCGCGGCCCGGCGCGCGCGTCAAGGAAAACTTCGGCCCGCGCGCTGCGCTCGCCGCGGCGCGCGGTTCGGCGTAGGTAGAACGGTGTCCGCGGCCCTCCCCACCTTCCGAGGCTTCGCCATGTTCGCGCTGCTGTTGCTCGCGCTCAGTGCCGACCCCGCGCCCGCCCCGCAGACGTTCCCGCTGTGGCCGGGCAAGGCCCCGCTCGCGGTGGGCGACTCCGACACCGACAAGCCGACGCTGACCGCGTACCGGCCGGCGAAGCCCAACGGCACCGCGGTCGTGGTGTGCCCCGGCGGGGGCTACGGCGGGCTGGCGGCGGACCACGAGGGGAAGCAGGTCGCGGAGTTCCTGACCAAGAACGGCGTGACCGCGTTCGTGCTCAAGTACCGCACCGCGAACAAGGACCGCCCCGGCCCGCTGCTCGACGCGCCGCTGCTCGACGCGCAACACGCGATCCGCACCGTGCGCGCGAAGGCGAAGGACTATGACATCGACCCCAAGAAGGTCGGCATCTGGGGGTTCTCGGCCGGCGGGCACCTCGCCAGCACCGCGGCCACGCACTTCGATAGCGGGAGCAAGGAGCGCGATGCGACCGGCGCGCAGCTCCAGAGCTGCCGCCCGGACTTCGCGATCCTCGCGTACCCGGTCATCACGATGGACCCGGCGGTCACGCACGGCGGCTCGCGCAACAACCTGCTCGGCCCCAAGCCCGACGCGGAACTGGTCGCCAAGTTCTCCAACGAGAAGCAGGTGACGAAGGACACGCCCCCGGTGTTCATCTTCCACACGAGCGCGGACACGGCCGTGGTGCCGGAGAACGCGGTACGGTTCTACCTCGCGTGCAAGGCCGCGAAGGTGCCGGTGGAGATGCACATCTACGAGAAGGGGCTATGGTGGACCCCATTGTCTAGACCAAAATCGGGCTTCCCGCGAAGTGGGTTGGCCCTCGAGCGTTCGCTCGCGTTTCTTACTTCTCCAAGGGTCTTCGGTTTTCTGACCGATGCACCTCGGCGGGC
>VGZJ01000228.1 GCA_016872595.1 Planctomycetota bacterium | reverse complement strand
CTTGTCGAACTCGTCGGCCGAGAGCCCCGTGAACATGCGGAACAACAACGGCTTCCGACGCAATTTCTCGTAATTCGTCATAACCCTATGAATAGGCCATCGATCGCTATTGCGCAACGAGTCTATTCTCTATGCGGACACGCAGCACGAGAGCCTGCGGCGCATCTTCACGAGGAACCTCGCGCGCGGCGGGCGCGTACTCGTGTCGGACCCGTTCCGGCACCCCACGGTGCCGTTCTTGGAAGGGCTGGAGGCCGGCGGGTGGCGCGTGCGGCACGCGCGCTGGGCGCTCGGGTCCGGCGCGGACGCCCGCCCGGTCGCGGTCCACGAACTCACGCCGCCGTAGTGCCCGGTGCGGGGCGCGTTACGCCATCATGTCCTTCGCGACCCGGCCGTGGATGTCGGTCAGGCTGTAGTCGCGCCCGCCATAGCGGAACGTCAGCTTCTGGTGGTCGAGGCCGAGCAGGTGCAGCATCGTGGCGTGGATGTCGTGGTGGTGCATCTTGTCCTTCACGGCCTTGCCGCCGTGCTCGTCGGTCTCGCCGTAGCGGGTGCCGCCCTTCACCCCGCCGCCGGCCATCCACATGCTGAACCCGGCGGAGTTGTGGTTGCGCCCGTCCGCGCCTTGGCCGGTCGGGGTGCGGCCGAACTCGCCGCCCCACACCACGAGCGTGTCCTTCAACAGGCCGCGCTGCTTCAGGTCTTGGAGCAGCCCGGCGATGGGCAGGTCGATCTGCCCGGAGAGTTGTGCGACGCGGTTCTTCAGCCCGCCGTGCGTGTCCCAGTTGCCGTGGGCGATCTCGACGAACCGCACACCCGCCTCGACCAGCCGCCGGGCCATGAGGCACTGGCGGCCGAAGTTGTCGGTGCCGCCCGCGGCCTGAGCGGGCTTGTTGTTCTTCCCGTTGCCGCCCGCGGCCTTGCCGCTGATGCCGTACATCTCCAGCGTCTTGGCAGTTTCCTTCGACAGGTCGAGCACGTCGGGCAGAGCCTTCTGCATGCGGAAGCCGAGTTCGTAGGAGTCGATCAGCCCTTCGACCGCTTGGTCCTTGCCGCCGCGGTCGAGCAGGTCGCGGTTCATCGCTTGAATCAGGTCGATCTGGCGGCGCTGGGCGTCGGAGGTGGTGGCCGGCGTGAGGTTGCCGATCTTCGCGGCAGCGACGTTGTCGCCGAGTTCACCGATGCGCGTGGCCTGATACGCGGCGGCGAGGAAGGCGTTGCCGTAGTTCTGCGCGCCGCCGAGGTCCGCGGGGGGGGTGATGGTGACGAACCCGGGCAGGTTCTGGTTCTCGGTGCCGAGGCCGTACAGAACCCACGCGCCGAGGCTGGGCCGGGTGAACCGGAACTCGCCGGTGTGCATCATCAGGAACGACTGCGGGTGGTTCGGCACGTCGGTGCAGACGCTGTTGATGAGGCACAGGTCGTCGGCGTGCTTGGCGAGGTGCGGGAACACGTCGGAGATCGGCAGCCCGCTCTCGCCGGACTTGACGAACTTGAACGGCGAGGCGAGCAGGTTCCCGCGGATCCGGTCGCCCGGCGTGCCGTTGCCGCTGACGCTCTTGCCCGCGTCCTTTTCGAGCGCGGGCTTGTAGTCGAAGGTGTCGAGGTGGCTCGGCCCGCCGCGCATGCTCATGAAGATGACCCGCTTAGCCTTCGCGGGGAACATCGGCGGCTTGACCGCGAGCGGGTTCGGCGCGGCCAACTTCAGCTCTTTGGCCGCGGCCTCGGCCGCCATCGCGGACAGCGCGAGGTAGCCGAACCCACAGGACGCGCCCTTGAGCGCGGCGCGGCGCGAAACGACGGGCATCATGGTCTGTCCTCCGAAAGGGGTGATGTTGTGTGTCGCTCGTTCAGGCCCACTCGTTGCAACGAATGGGCGTGCGGAAACAGCTAGCGCACGTAGCGGAACTCGGCGCTGGAGTACATCGCTTGGGCGAGGCTGGCCCACGCCGCCTCGGTGCTCTTGGTCTCTTTCGCCACCAGCGCGACGTAGGCCGTGGCGCGGGCGACTTCTTCACTGGTCGCACCGCGGGCCAAGAGCAGTTGGTACAGGCGCTCGACGCCGGCCGCGTCGTCGAGTTTCGCGTCGGCCAGTAGCCTCCTCGCCGCCGCCTTCGATTGACCCAAGATGAACTGGCTGTTCAGGAGGAACAGCGCCTGTGCCGGCACGGTCGTTTCTTCGCGCGCCGCGACCACGAGGTTCGGGTTCGCCGCGTCGAACAGGGCCAGCGATTCGGGCAGCGGCGCGCCGCGTAGGATGGGCAGGTACACGCTGCGGTAGCCGCTCTCGCTGGTCGTCTTCGGCGGGTTGCGCGGGTTGAAGTTGGTCGGGGCCAGCGACCCCTTCGGCGACTCGGTACGAAGGTCGCCGCTGGTTGCGAGGATCGCGTCGCGGAACGCCTCGGCGTCGAGCCGGCGCGGGGCCTTGCGCCACAGGAACACGTTGTCCGGGTCGGCCTTCTCGTTCGCGCTATCGAGCTGCGCCGACAGTTGGTAGCTGCGCGTCAGCACCACGCTCTTGATGAGCTTCTTGACGCTCCACCCGTCGGCGACGAACTGAGTGGCGAGGTGGTCGAGCAGTTCGGGGTGCGTGACGCGCTCGCCGAGGAAGCCGAAGTTGTCGGGCGACTTGCACAGGCCGACGCCGAACAGGTGCTGCCACACGCGGTTGGCCGCGACGCGGGCCGCCAGCGGGTTCTTCGGGTCGGTCAGCCACGCCGCCAGTTCGAGCCGGCCGCTCTGCGCGCGGTTCACCTTCGGCGCGTCGCCCAGCGTCGCGATGCCCACGAACCCGCGCGGCACCACCTCGCCGCGCTTGGTGGAGTCGCCACGAATGGCAATCGCGGTGTCGGTCGTTTTGGCGGCGTCCTTCACGCCCATCGCCTGTTCGCCGTCGCTGAGGGTGTGGATGCCGCCCGGCCCCGCGCCCTTCGCGCCCTTGCCCCCGCCGCCGCCGAACAGCATCGTGGTGCTGTCGAAGATGCCGGCGACCGCGTAGTACTCCTTCTGCGAGATCGGGTCGAACTTGTGGTCGTGACAGCGGGCGCACAACAGGCTCATGCCGAGGAACGCACGGCTGGTCACGTCCACTTGGTCCGCGATCAGGTCGAGGCGGTAGTCCGGGTTGTTCTGCGCCCGCGGCTTCGACGTGAGCGCGAGGAACCCGGTGGCGATCAGCAGCTCGTCGCGGTGCTTGCCGTCCTTCGCGGGCAGCAGGTCGCCGGCCACTTGTTCCTTCACGAACTGGTCGTACGGCTTGTCGGCGTTGATCGAGCGGATGACGTAGTCGCGGTACTTCCACGCCAGTGGGAACGGGTTGTTGTCGGCATTGCCGTTGCTCTCGGCGTAGCGGGCGAGGTCGAGCCAGTAGCGGCCCCAGCGCTCGCCGAACTGCGGTGAAGCGAGCAGCTTATCGACGAGCCGCTCGACGGCGTCCGGCTTCGTGTCCGCGACCGCGTCGGCCAGTTGCTCCGGCGTCGGCGGGAGGCCGATGAGGTCGAAATACAAGCGGCGCACGAGCGTGGCGCGGTCGGCGTCGGCCACCGGCTTCAGCCCCTTCGCTTCCATCGCCGCGAGCACGAAGCGGTCGATGTCGGTGCGCGCCCAGTTCGCGTCCTTTACTTTCGGCGCGGCCGGGTTGCTAACCGGCACCAGCGACCAGAACGACTTGGCCTCTTCCGCGCTGAGGCGCTTGTAGCCCGCGCCGCCGGTGCGCGGGTCCGGCGCGCCCATCGCCACCCACTTCTCGAAGTCCGCGATCACGTTGTCCGCGAGCTTTTGCTTCGGCGGCATCTGGTTCTTGGGGTCTTTCAGCAGCTTCACGATCAGGCTCTGCGCCGGCTTGCCGGGCACCACGACCGGGCCGCTGTCGCCGCCGGCCAATAGCCCCTCGCGCGTGTCGAGCAGCAGCCCGCCCTTCACCTTCGCGGACTTGGCCGAGTGGCACTCGTAGCACTGGTTCACGAGAACAGGGCGAATCTTCGATTCGAAGAACTCGACGCTCTTGGCGTCGAGCTTCACCTCCGGTTCCGCTGCGGCGGCGCGCGGCGCGCACAGCGCGACCAACCCGGCGAGCAGCAGAGCGGGGCGGGAGAGGCGGCGCATCGACTGGCCCTCGCGGTTCGGAACGTCCATTGAGGAATCAAACCCGGCCCGAGTGGAAGGTATCGCGGCGAACCGGCCAGTGGAGTTCCTAGTTCCACGTTCCAGCAGTTTCAAGTGAAGCTAACGGCCGCGACCCGTCGGAACTTGGAACTATTACCAGACTGAAGCCCACAGCGGACTCGATCAGACACCACTTTTTTCGGCGGCGTGCCGGCGCGCGCACCACAGGGCCAACGCGCCGAGTGAGCTGCACAGAAGGAACAGGGTGCGCGTATCCCACTTCGCGAACACGAAGGCCGCGTTGAACACCACGAACGCCAAGAACCCGTGAACCGCCCAGTGAAGCCACCGAGGGCGCGCTTGGTATGAGGCACTGGCGACCAGAACCCAGAGTGCGTCAAGCAGCCACACGAGCGCGAAGGCGTAGTTCACGAACACGCCGTCGCCGTAACCACCGACTTGCTTCGTGTGTTCCCACGCCGCGGCGTGTGACCAGCCGTGCCCCAAGTGGAACGCGATCGCGACGTGAACCCAGAGCAGCGCGCAGCCGAGCGCCCACAACTGCCCGTCGATGGGTCGGTCAGGGTGCCGCACGATCACTGCCAGCCAACCCAAGCACCAGAAGAGGATCGGCATCCTCGCCGAGAACTTGATCGCGCGGTGTGTCGCGTCCGTTCCGACTGGTTCGAGCAGAGGAAGTGCCGAAACGCCGACGATGAAGCCGTAGACCACGACGGCGAGTGCGACCCGCACGCCGTGTGGCGATTGAACCGGCCGCACGTCCGCCATAGATCACCCTTCCTCTCGTTCGCCCCAGTTTACTCGCGGAGCCGGTCGCATGTCGCGCCGAACGAAGATCGTCGCCACGCTGGGGCCGGCCACCGACGCGCCGGACGTCCTCGACGCGATCCTGCGCGCCGGGGTCGATGTCGCGCGGGTCAACTTCTCGCACGGCGCGGCCGACGAGCACCTCGCGCGGGTGGCGCGGTTCCGCGACGCGGCCCGGCGCGTCGGCAAGTTTGCCGCGATCCTCGCCGACCTGCCCGGCCCGAAGATGCGTGTGAAGATGCCGGCCCTGCGGTTCCTCAACGCCGGCGACGCGGTCTACTTCTCCCTGAGCGCCGCGCCGGTCGAAGCCGGCGACCTCGTGCTCACGGAACCGGAACTGCTGGCCGACGTGCGCCCCGGTCAGCGGATGCTGCTCGACGACGGCCGCTTGCAGCTCGAAGCGGTCGCCAACGACAGCGTGCGGTTGCGGGCGAAGGTCCTCGTCGGCGGCACGTTGCACCCCAACAAGGGGCTGAACCTGCCGGACACGCCGCTCACGATGTCCGCGCTCACGGACCGCGACCGGGCGGCGCTCGCGGTCGCGGCGAAGGCCGGGGCCGATTGGGTCGCGGTGTCGTTCGTGCGCGGGCCGGAGGCCGCGGAGGAGACGCGCGCCGCGTGCGCCGCCGCCGGCATCCCCGACGCGCCGGTGTTGGCGAAGGTCGAGCGCCCGGAAGCGGTGGACCGCGCCGGGGCCATCGTCGCCGCGTTCGACGCCATCATGGTCGCCCGTGGCGACCTCGGCGTCGAACTGCCGCTGGAGCGCGTGCCCTCTGTTCAGAAGGCACTGATCGCCGAGGCCCGCGCCGCCGGCAAACCGGTCATCACCGCGACAGACATGCTCGACTCGATGCGGAACAACCCGCGGCCGACGCGCGCCGAAGCGAGCGACGTGGCGAACGCCATCTACGACGGCACCGACGCCGTGATGCTGTCGGGCGAAACGGCGGTCGGCTCGTACCCGGTGGACGCGGTCGCGTGCATGAGCCGCATCGCGGAGGAAACCGAATCGCACCAGCGCCGCGCGCGCAACCCGCAACAGGCCGTGTTCGACCCGACCGGCGACGAGATCGACGCCAACATCACAATGGCCGCGTGCTCGCTCGCGGACGAGGTCGGCGCGGCGGCCATCGTCACGCCGACGCTGTCCGGGCGCACGGCGCGGCTCGCGGCCCGGTATCGCCCGTGGGCGCGTGTCGTAGCGGTCGCACCGACGGACGCGGTTCTCCAGCGCCTCGCGCTCGTGTGGGGAATCACGGCGGTGCGCATGACGCCGGTCGCGCCGGGGGGCGCGCGCATGGCGGTCGCCGTGCAGGACGCCTTCGCCGCGGGCACGCTCATGGTCGGGGACCGCGTGGTCGTGCTCGCGGGCCACCCGCTCGCCGGTGGCCCGCGGTTCCCGACCTTGCGCGTCGTGCGCGTCGGCGCGGGCGGCGTGTCCGAGGAGCCGTAGCTCAGATAGCCGCAAGCGGCCGGTCAGTCCGCTCGTTCCGGCGCTAACGCCGCGCGCCGCGCCGTTCGCGTCCGCGCGCCGCGCTATTCGTCGCCGGTCCGCTCCAGTTGTGCCGAACTTCTCACGGTCACGATGACCCGCACCGCGCTCGCGCGGGGCGCACCGTTGAGGAGCAACCGGCACATGTCGCACGCGCGCACCCGCCTCGTGCTGGAACACCTCGAAGCCCGCGAGACCCCTGCGGTCCTCTTCACCGAAACCTTCGATACAGTCGTCCCGCCCGCGCTCCCGGCGGGCTGGGGCGCGTGGAGCAGCGACGGGCAGCCGGCGTTCGCCACCGGCCCCGCGACCGGCGTGGGCGGCAGCGCCGCGCTCGTGTCGGACACGAGCAGTCGCACCAGCGCGGTCGCGTGGCACCCGAACGCGGTCGGTGCCGACACCGGGGCCGCGGTGTCGCTCCGCGCCGATTCCCTCGTGCCGATGTACGTCATGGCACGCGGGAACGATCTCGATTCGGGAACCCGCAGCTACCTCGCGGCCGTGGTCACGCGCGGGCTGAAGGTGCAACTGCTCGAAGTGAAGGGCGCGCTGACGCGCGTGCTCGGAACCGTGACTTCGCCGACGTCCGCGTACCTGTCGAGCGGTTGGGTGCGCGTGTCGCTCGTGCCGACCGGGACGAGCGCGCAGGTGGAAGTGACCCGCGCCGATACCGGCCAGTACCTCACCGCGACCGGCACGTGGCAGACCGCGCAGACCAGCGCGATCAGCGCGACGACGACGCTGAACCCGGCGCAAGGGCGGATCGGCGTCGGGCGCAACGGGCTGTACTTCGGCGCGGTCGCCCTCGACGACTTCGCGGCGCTCGGCGACGCGCCCGTTTCGCCCCCGCCCGCGCCGCCCGTAGTGCCACCCCCCCCCGCCTCCTCCGCCCCCACCCGCGCCACCGGTTGTTCCGCCGCCCGCGCCGCCGGCGAGCGGGAGCGTGGTGCAGAACTACGACGCGCTCGCGGCCGGCTCGTTCCCGACCGGCTGGAACGGCTGGTCCACCACATCGACCGGCTGGTTCATGGCGGGCACGACGCGCGCCCTCAGCGCGGCCAACGGGTTCGTCTCGAACGGCCTCACCAGTACCACGACGCGGGCGTGGTCGAACACCGACCTCCCGGCCGACGTCGACGTGTCGGCCGCGGTGTACCTCGACAGCCTCGTGCCGGCGCAGGTGTTCGCACGCGGCGCGAACCTGCAAGGCGCGACGCCCACGTTCTACGCACTCACCCTCACGCGCGGGCTCGAGGCGAAACTGGTGAAGGTGGTGAACGGCACCGAGACGGCGCTCGCGTCGCTGAAATCGGGCGCGTACTTCAGCGGGCAGTGGGTTCGAGCGCGGCTCGTAGTCGAAGGCGACCGGCTCCGGGCGCAGGTGTACCGCACCGATACGCGGCAGTGGCTCGCGCCGGACGGCCAGTGGAGCGACGGCCCGGACTTCGCGCTGGAGGTGCGCGACGCGAGCGTGACCGGTACCGGCAAGGCCGGCGTCGGGCGCAAGGCCGCGACCAGCGGCGCGCTCACGTTCGACGACTTCGAGGCCAAGCCCGCGGGCGCGACGAGCGGTCCGCAGGTCTCGATCACGCGCGTCACCGGCACCGGGGCCGTGACCGGCGAAGTCACCTTCCGCGCGATCGTGACCGGTGCGTTCAACCGTGTCGAGTTCCGCCTGAACAACGTCGTCCGTGCGATCTCCGCGACCGCGCCCGCCGAGTGGACGTTCGACAGCACCACGGTGCTGAACGGCACGCACGCGCTGACCGTGCGGGCGTTCGACGCGGCCGGCAACGTCGGTACGAGCGAGCTGGCGCTGACCGTTTCCAACCCCAACATGGACCCGCTGCCGGACCCGGCGATCCCGCGGCACTATGGCCACATCCGCATCGCGCAGCTCGCCTACAGCGGCACGCCGGTCGGCAACAGCTTCGAGCAGAACCTGCTGAAAAACAGCGTCGATCTGGTGATCCCGAACCCGCAGTACCTGAGCGCAATCAACACTGCCTCGCCCGACACGCCGCAACTGGTATACAGCAACGTCTCGAACCTCTATCAGGGGCTGCTCACCGACTGGTTGCGGTACGCGGACGCGACCGGAGGCTCGCGCGAGGCGGCGTTCTACCACGTCACGAAGGCGACCGCGTTCCAAGGCGCGAGCCCGTCGTCGCAGCCGGTCACGTGGTTCTGGGGCGTGTACCAGAGCGCCGGCACCGCCACCCCGACCGATGTGACCTCGGCGGCGCGCGGCGGGCGCAACTTCAACGTCCAGTTCGGCGCGGCCGGCACCAGCACCGCGATCGGGTTCGTGGAGAAGTTCCGCGAGATGAACGTGACGCTGGCCCGCGCCGCCACGACCGGTTGGGCGGGCGTATGGGAGTACGCCACCGCGACCGACGCCAGCGGCAACCCGACCGCGTGGAAGGTGCTCCCGCTGCTGAGCGACGGGACCGCGGGGCTGCGCTCGTCCGGGCGCGTCACCTTCGACCCTCCGAAGGACTGGGTGCCGAGTACGCTCACCGCGGGCGGCGACCGCTTCTACTCGGTGCGGTTCCGCGTGACCTCGGGCACCGCGGCGCAGGGCGCGGAACTGCTCACGGTGTTCGGGCGCGACTACGTGACCGCCAACGGCCAACAGACGGGCACGATCCCGGCGTTCGACTACGCCGCCGACAAAGACGGCGACGGCTACCTGAAGGACAGCGAGTACGCGACCCGGCAGGCGGGCCTCGACGCGCGGTTCGTCCACGAGTCGCGCCTGTTCTACCCGTACTACGGGCAGATGCGGTTCGTCACCAACCCCTCGACGGCCGCGGTGCGGCACTGGGCCGCGGACTACCACGAGCGCCTGCTCGACTCGATGCCGCTCGCGGACGGCGTCTTCATGGACAACGCCACCGGCAAGATTCCGTTCGCGGGCGTCAGCGTGCTGGAGCCGACGGGCACGTTCAGCGACGACTCCGGCGCGCTGATGAGCGCCGTGTCGCGCGCGATCGCGCCGAAGTGGGTGCTGGCGAACACGGCCGGCGGCGCGACGACGGCCGACGGCATCACCGCGGGGTCGGCCGCGGTGTTCGAGGAGTTCCTGATCCGACCGATGTCGGCGAACTGGTCCGAGGTGGGCGACGCGGCCAACCTCGCGGCGCGGCGGCTGAACACGGACGGCCGCCCGTTCCTCGTGATCGACGCCAGCCCCGAAGGGGGCGCGCGCCACGACGCCCGCACGCAGGTGGGCACGCTCGCCTACTACTACCTGCTCGCGGACCCGGAGCGCACGTTCCTCATGTTCTTCGGCGGCGACAGCCCGTCATCGACGTGGACCGAGCACTGGTCACCGGCGGTGGGCGTGAACGTCGGCGCGCCGACGGCCGCGATGCGCGTGTTCGCAACCGGCACCGACCCCGCGAACGCGGCGCTGACGTATCAGGTGTTGGCGCGCGAGTACGAAAAGGCGCTAGTGCTGTTCAAGCCGCTGTCGTACGCGCAAGGGAAGGGCGAGGGCACGACCGCGGACGCCACCGCGACGACGCACCAACTCGGCGGCACCTACCGCGTGGTGAACTCGACGGGCACGCTGGGGCAGTTCGTCACGTCGATCACCCTGCGCAACGGCGAGGGCGCGATTCTGCTGAAGGTGTGATTCAACGAGTTAGCCGCGAGCCGTAGGCGAGCGCGGAACGCGCGCTCGCCTACGGCTCGCGGCTAACTGGGCCGACTACCCCTTACCCCTCGATGTTGGCGAGGTAGTCGTCGTACTTCTTGCGGGCCTTGAACTCGTCGTTCATCAACTTCTTCTGCTGGTCGGTGAGTTTGTCGATCTCCTTCTCCTGCGCGGCCAGCTTCTTCAGGTACGTGTCGTACACTTCCGCTTCCTTCGGGGTCTCGCGCAGGTTCTTGCGGATCCGGTCCTGATCCGCGTTCAGGCGCGACAGGTCCGCTTGCACTTGGGTCAGCTCGCGCCGCACCACGTCCCACTCGCCCTTGATCTTCAGCGCGTCTTGGAGCTTGGCCTTCAGTGCGGCGCTGGCCTCGGTCAGGTTGA
>VGZJ01000227.1 GCA_016872595.1 Planctomycetota bacterium | reverse complement strand
GCCCGCCGAGGTGCATCGGTCAGAAAACCGAAGACCCTTGGAGAAGTAAGAAACGCGAGCGAACGCTCGAGGGCCAACCCACTTCGCGGGAAGCCCGATTTTGGTCTAGACAATGGGGTCCACCATACAGGGCACGCAACTCGGTCACGGGCGGCCGGTGAACGCGCCCGGGGCGCGCGTCGAAGGCGGGATCGAGTGCGAGCCGGTGCCGCCGCTCGTGTACCGCGGGACCGGGCCGCCCGCCGGGAGCACGCTGGGAATCATCGGGTTCGCCGGCTGCCGCGCGCCCGCGGGCGCGAGGTCGTCGCGCCCCGGCACGGTGCCGTCGTTAATCCCGGGGCGCGGCGGGTCGATCCGCCGGTACCAGATGCGCCATTCCGTGATGTCGCGCGACGTCGTGTTGTTGGTGATCGTCTGCTTCTCGGCCGGCAGGAACGGGATCGAACGGTTCACCGTCTGTTCGGTGTTCACCTGCTGATTGTTCGTCGTGGACTGGCCGACGACGACGTCGCGCTCCTCAAGGATTTCGTAGTGCATGCCGACGTGCTTCTGAATCAGGTCGTGGGCCGCGCGCTTGTTGTAGCTCGGCCACGAGTCGGTGTTGTTCGGGATCGACACGATGCCGGTGTCGCCCTTCTTCTCGACGTACTTGGCCGGCGACGCGCACCCGCCGGCCGCGGCCAAACACATCACGAGCGCGCCCACGCTTCCGCGAGTCATGATCGGTTCCCCCGGTGCGCGACGACCCCCTCGTGCCGCGCGTGCCGGCGGGCTATAGCACGCGCGCCGCCCGTGTCGAGGCGAGTTTCGTGCCCGCCGTGCGGTTCCCATCGACGCCGTTCGCCCTCTCCCCCTATAATCCCGAATCCACCTTTCTTGCACCGGAGCCGCCATGCAGGACCGCATCGCTTATCAGGGCATCACCTTCGACGACGTGCTCCTCGAACCGGGCTACAGCGACGTGGTGCCCAAAGACACCGACGTGCGCACCCACCTGACGCGGAACGTGCGCATCAACATCCCCATCATCTCCAGCCCGATGGACACCGTCACCGAGAGCGAACTGGCCATCGCCCTCGCCCAAGAGGGCGGCATCGGCATCATCCACAAGAACCTGAACATCGCCCTGCAGACGCGCGAAGTGGACAAGGTGAAGCGGAGCGAGAACGGCATCATCACCGACCCCATCACGCTGCCGCCCGATGACACCGTGGGGCACGCGCGCAAGATCATGGAAGACCACCACATCAGCGGCGTGCCCATCACCGTGGGCGGCGTGCTCAAGGGCATCCTCACCCGCCGCGACCTCAAGTTCCTCGAAAACGACGCGCAGAAGCTCGACGAGGTGATGACCAAGAAGAACCTCGTCGTGGCCCCGGAGAACACCACGCTCGACACCGCCGAGAAGATCCTCACGAAAAATAAGGTGGAGAAACTGCTCCTTGTAGACGATCAATTCAGACTGAAGGGGTTAATCACGATCAAGGACATCGACAAGACGCAGAAGTTCCCGAACGCGGCTAAAGACGCGCGGGGCCGGCTGAAAGTGGGGGCGGCCATCGGGGTCCGCGACTTCGAGCGGGCCGCGTCGCTGATCGAGGCCGGGGTCGATGTGCTGGTCGTGGACTCCGCGCACGGGCACAGCCGCAACGTGATCGAGACCGTGCGCGAGCTGAAGAAGCGCTACTCCATCGACGTGATCGCCGGCAACGTCGCGACCGCCGACGGCGCGCGGGCGCTGGCCGACGCCGGGGCCGACGGCGTGAAGGCGGGCATCGGGCCCGGATCAATTTGCACGACGCGGATCGTGTCGGGCGTGGGCGTGCCGCAGATGTCGGCGATTTCGAACGTGGCGAAGGGGCTGGCCGGGACCGGGGTTCCGGTGATCGCGGACGGCGGCATCCGGTACAGCGGCGACATTACCAAGGCCCTCGCCGCCGGCGCGTCCACCGTGATGATCGGCGGACTGTTCGCGGGGCTGGCCGAAAGCCCGGGGCAGTTGATCCTGTACCGCGGGCGCTCGTTCAAGCAGTACCGCGGCATGGGGTCGCTGGGGGCGATGATGGCCGGCAGCGCCGACCGTTACCAGCAGAGCGGCGGGACGCCCGGCGGCCAGCAGCCGACCGCGACCGCGGGCGGGAAGTTGGTGCCGGAGGGCGTGGAAGGGCGAGTGGCGTTCAAGGGACAGCTCGCCCCGTTCGTGTACCAACTCGTCGGCGGGGTCCGCGCCGGCATGGGGTACTGCGGGTGCAAGACGCTGGACGAGTTGCGGACCCGCGCCCGGTTCATTCAGGTAACAGCGGCCAGTGTGCAGGAGAGCCACCCGCATGACATCGCTATCACTCAGGAAGCGCCCAACTACAGCACCGCGGACTACGCGAGCGACGCGGGCGGTTAGCGCCGCGGCGCTAGTCGCGCTGCTCGCGGTGCCGACGTTCGCGCAGCCCCCGGCGAACCCCGGCGGGTTGCCGCTGCCGCGCGGCTATCAGCCGCGGACGCCCCCGCCCCAAGCGCAACCGCGCCCCGCGGCCCCGGCCGCTCCGGTCGGCGGCGGGTCCGGCAAGGTGATGTACTTCCAGAAGCCCGCCGACGCGCTGACCGCGACCGGCGGCCCCGGCTCCAGTGGCGGCCTCGCGCAGGTCTCCGACCCGCCGGGCACGTACCTCGTGCCCGACGTCGGCTCGCCGGCGCTCCCGCCGCCCCCGCCCCCGCCGCGCTACCTGCCGCAAGAGCGCCCGCTCGCCGCGCCGCCCGCGGTCAACGTCGCGCCGACGTACTATCAGCCCGCTCCGGACTACACCGGTGCGCTGTTGCAACCGGGCACCGGCAAGGGCGAGATTCCACCGTCGAAGGCGTTCAAGATGCCCATTCCCGAAGCGCCCGGCGGCGCGAGCGTGACCAAGCTCCCGCCGCGCGAGAGCATCTTCATGGTGTACGACGACGCGCAACTGGAACGCGCTGTGATGGAGCGCATGATCCAGGACCGCATCGCGCAACAGGTGAAACAACTGCACGACGCCCGCGAAGCGCTCAAGCTCAAGACCGACCCGAAGGAAATCGCCCTTCAGGAACAGGTCATCGCCGGGTTACAGAAGTCATTGGACGAGCTGCGCGCGATCAAGAACCCGACCGACGACCCGTCGTACCGGTTCCCGGCGCTACCCGCGGTGAACACGTCGGGCACGGCGTACAAGCCGAAGACGTGGGCCTACGAGCCGCGTCAGGTGCTGCTGGAGCCGGGCTACGTCGTTCACCGCCGGCTGCACTTCGAGGAGCGCAACGGCGAGCGCAGCGGGTGGGACTTGGGGCCGCTGTCGACGCTGATCGGTGCGAGCCGGTTCTGCCGCAACGCGCTGATGTGGCCGCAGAGCTTGGCGAGCGGGTGCGCGTTCGGGTTCTGGAGCACCAGTGCCGGGAAGTGCCTACCGGGTAGCCCCAGCCCGTACTACCTGTACCCGCCGGGCCTGACCGTGAGCGGGTCCATTGTCGAAGCGGGCGTGCTCACGGGCGGCGCGTTCATCTTCCCGTAGCCGCGCGAACCCCCGCCCCGCGGCCGGCGTCTGTGATGCACACGACGCCGACCGACGGGTCGGGCGGGGGCCTGCAAAGCTTCCGGTGTGGGTTCAACTCCCAACGGCGTCTCTCAAAGTAGTAGGCACACTCCGTGTGCCGTTGCTGACCCTTGCGGACAGCAACGGCACACGGAGTGTGCCTACTACTTTGCGTCGTTACTTCGCGGCCTTCTCGAAGTAGGCCTTCGCGTTCTTGGTGTCGATGCTGGCGTCGCCGGGCTTCCAGTTCGCCGGGCACACCTCGCCGTGCTTCTCGAAGTGCTGCAGCGCGTCCAGCACGCGCAGCGCCTCGTCCACGCTCCGGCCCAGCGGCAGGTCGTGGATCGTGATCGCGCGGATGATCCCCTTCTGGTCGATCACGAACAGCCCGCGGAGCGAGATGCCGCCGTCGAGCAGCACGCCGTAATCGGCGCTGATCTTCTTCGTGAGGTCCGCGACGAGCGGGTACTTTAGCCCGCCGAGGCCGCCCTGCTTGCGCGGGGTCTCGATCCACGCCAGGTGCGAGAACTGGCTGTCCACCGACGCCCCGATCACTTGGCAGTTCCGCTTCTCGAACTCGGCGACGCGGTCGCTGAACGCGATGATCTCGGTCGGGCACACGAAGGTGAAGTCGAGCGGGTAGAAGAACAGCACGACGTACTTCCCGCGGCTGTCCGACAGCTTGTAGTTCTGGACGATGCTGCCGTTGACGACGGCGGCGGCGGAAAAGTCCGGGGCTTCCTTCTGCACTTGGGCCGGCATGGGTCGTGGCTCCTGTTTGGCGGTGGCGCGGGCCGGCGCGGTGCCGGCCCTGTTGACATGATTAGGGACGGGGGGGGCCGTTTCCAGCGGGGGCCGCGAACGTGACCCATCGGCCGGGCCGATGCGCCTTGCCCCGCTTACCGCCGCGCCCGCGCCGGTTCGCCCTTTTGCCGCGCGCCTCAACTCGCGCCGTTCGGACTGCCGATACCCGTTGTGAGGAATGCGCCGGTTCGGGCGCTCGTTCTACAGGAGTCACGGATGACGACTTCGCAGGTGACGGTGAAAGCGCTCGCCGCTCTCGCACTGGTCGCCGGGTTCGCGTCGCTCGGCCGCGCCCAGCCCGGCGGGATGACCGCGGAAGAGGCGTTCAAGATTCGCCCCAAACAGCCGGGCGTGAACGTCAGCACGCCGGCCCCGGACGCGGTGCCGCGCTGCAAGGTGTCGCCAATCGCCCACCCGGAGAAGCCCGGCCAGAGCATGGGCTACCTCGTGTCCGACCCGGACGGCAAGCCCGTCCGCCAGCTCATCACCTACGACAACAAGAGCTTCAACGTCATCTCGTTCTACCTCGACGGCGTCGAGGCGTACCGCGAGGTGTACCCGTCGGCCGGGCCGGACGGGAAGCCGGCGCAGCCGTACCAGTTCCGCTGGCTCGGGCCGAACGGGTCCAAGTGGGGCTTCGATCGCACGTTCGACTTCGTCATCGACGAATGGATGGTGATCTCGCCGGAAGAGGTGAGCCAAGAGCTGTTCCGCGCGGTGCAGAGCGGCGACGCGCGCCGGCTCGCGCCGCTCATGATTACCCGCGAGCAGCTCACCGATCTGGGCCTGCCGGCCGGGGACGTGAACGCGCTCGTGGCCCGCGCGAACGGGGCCGCCAAGCGCGTAACCGACACCGCGGCTCAGCTCAAGCTGACGGAGCGCGCGAAGTGGGACCACGCCGATTTCGGCATCCCGTCCACGCGCCCCGCGGACTCGTTCGGCGGCAAGAAGGACGACTTCACCTCGTACAAGAACGGCACCGCGTTCGTGATCGAGGACGGCGGCAAGACCGTGCTGTTCCAGACCGGCGAACTGGTCCAGATCGGCCGCTCGTGGAAGGTCGTGGACGGCCCCTCGTTGGGGGGCGGTAACGACGAGCGCCCGGTGATCGGGCCGGAGATCAAAGCGCTCGTGGACGAACTGAACGCCCACGACCAGAAGCAACCGGCGCAGCCGACCGTGCCGGCGCTGGCCGCGCACAGCGCCAAGCGCGCGGAGATCCTTGAGAAGATCGCCGCTGCGGCGCAAGCGAAGGACACGTGGATCCGCATGTTGATCGACAGCCACCAGCAGGCCGCGGAAGGCGGCAAGCCCGACAACGCTCACATCCTGCGCCTGCGCGAGTGGCGCGACACGATGGTGAAGCCCGGCGGGAACCCCGGCATCGCGGCCTACGCCGCGTACCGCGTCCTCATCGCCGAGAACAGCATCGCCCTCCGCGACGCCGGCATGAACGACTTCGCCACCATTCAGGAAAAGTGGCGCGCCGGACTTCAGGCGTTCGTAACGGCGTTCCCGGCCTCGGCCGACGCGCCGGACGCCGTGCTGCGGCTCGCAATGGCCTACGAAATGTCTGGAGCGAAGGACGCGGAGGCGAAGGCGAAGGAGTGGTTCGGCGCGCTCGCCAAGAACTACGCTAGCCACCCGCACGCGGCGAAGGCGGTCGGCGCGCTCAAGCGCCTCGACAGCGAGGGTAAGCCGCTGGAGCTGACCGGCCCGGCGCTCGCGAACCCGGCACAACAGGTGAACGCCGCGCAGAAGGACAAGGTCGTTGTTGTGTACTACTGGGCGAGTTGGAGCGACTCACTGGCGGCCGACGCGAAGAAGCTCGAAGCACTCGTGAAGGCGTACGAGGCGAAGGGGCTGGCGCTGGTGACGGTCGGCCTCGACCACGACGCGAAGGCCGCGAGCGACGCGGTCGCGCGGGTCGGGCTGCCGGGCACGCACCTGTACGCCCCCGGCGGGCTGGACGGCAGCCCGCTGGCCGCGGCCTACGGCATCACCGCCCCGCCGCACGTGTTCGTGACCGGCAAGGACGGGAAGATCGTGAACCGCAACGGCCACGTCGCCACGCTCGAAGACGAGATCAAGAAGCTCCTCGGCGAGAAGTAGCAACCGCGGCGCGCGTTCGCGCCGCAGTTCGTCGTTAGCCGCGAGCCGCAGGCGAGCGAGTACACCGGGCCGGCCACTTCCATGCGAAGTGGTCGGCCCGGCGCGCTATCGGGTACAACCACGGCAGCACCAACGAGGGCGAAGCCATGACAGTGATCCGCCTGACCGCGACCTCCGGCCCGGACGGTAAGCCCGCCGGTAGTTGCACAACGTAGACACGTTCAGCGCATCTCAGTTGAGAAACTACCGGCGGGCTTACGCCGCGCCGCTCGCTGAATCCCATCGTTTCAACAGACTTTTCCGGCCTCAGTGAGGCCGGCTACAGGAAATCACGCCTTCTTCTTGGTCTTCGCTTTCGCCTTCGGCAGTTCGGCGGCCCCGTCCGGGCCTTCGAGCTTCGTCAGCCGGTTGTGCGCGTCGAACGTCGCGTGCAGCTCGCGCTTCCCTTGCACAATCGTCAGCGCGCCCGATCCCGACACGCTCTTCAGGCCGAGGTCGCTGGCGTAGTGGATCAGCGCGGCCTTCTGATCAGCCACCGGCAGCGCCCCTAGCACTTGTGGGAACACCTCGAAGACGCGCTCCAGCGGTTTCTTCTCGGTCGCCTTCAACCGCTTGTCGCGCACGAGGACCGTGGACTCGTGCCCCTCTTCCTCGATGACGTGGTAAGCGAAGTAGTCGAGTTCGCGGCCGAAGATGACGCCGATCACGTCCGCGGCGCGCGCGGCGAGGTCCGGGCCGAACAGCGGTTCGACGGAGAACCCGCCGTGCGCCAGCGCGGGCGTGGCGAGCCGGGTCGCCGTCACCTTCACTACGGTCCCGAGCGCGCGGTTGGTGAGCGTCAGGTTCAGGTTGCGGTTGGCCCACGCCCACAGCCACGACCCGTTCGAGCGCGCGTACGAGCCGAGTAGCGGGGCGTCGAGTTTGAGCTTGGGGCCGAACGCGAGGGTCGCGGACGCCACGTCGTACTTGGGTTTGGCTTTGCCGGCCTTCTCCGCGACGAAGTCGGCGAACCGCACGTTCCGGTCGAACGCGGTCGCCACGTGCCGGTGGTACAGGGCCACGAGTTGCTCGTCCATTGCGGTCACTCCTTCGCGCCCTCACTTCGTCCCCAGCGGCGTCACCTTGATGTCCCAGCCGCTCGGCCCGAAGCGGCCGTCGAAGGTGCCCTTGCCCTGCGTCCAGTAGAACGGCTCCACCTGCAAGAACTGGCAGTCGCGTATCGCGTCCGGGAACGGCAACTTCAGGTCAACGTCGAGGTGCAGCACCAGCACGTCGCCGGGGTCGACGCCCACGAACGCGCGCGTCTTCTGGTTGCGGTTGGCGTGCGCGTTGGTCGGATCGACCGGCACCCAGCCCACGCCCGGCGCGTACATCTCGGCGCGCACGTGCGGGTTCTCGTAGCCGGTGTCCGCGGGCGTGCTGCCGGGCTTGCGCGGCTTGGCGTAGCGGCCCACCAGCACCCGCGCCGGGACGCCGTTGGCGCGCAGCGCGCCCACGAACAGGTAGCACATGCCGCCGCAGTCGGTCGCGGAGCGCTTGCACGCCACCGACGCCCGCTTGTCCTCGTTCGGGTCGTAGAAGTAGCGGTAGTCGGCCCGGATCACGTCGAGCACCCGCGCCGCGAAGTCGAAGGCGTGTTCGCCTTTGATCAGGCGCAGCTTCTTCCGGTCCAGCCAGTCCTTGAACGCCTGCGCGTCGTGATCGACGCGCGTGGTCGAGGAGAGGTAGTACTTGCGCTCGTCGGCGGTCAGGGCCGGCACCGCGGGCGGCTTCTCGCCGTCCTTCAGTTCGACCAACTTCCGGTTCATCAGCGTCGCTTCGGTCGTGAACGACACCTTGAAGTTGCCGCCGGGCGCGGGGTTCGACACGGCGCGCTCGAAGTACCGCACGCGCCGCGCCAGCAGGCTCTTTTCCGCGAGGCCCACGCCCGTCGGGTCGAAGGTGGTCTTCACCTCGCGCTGCGACGGCAGCTCCGGCGGTTCGGACAGGAACGCCATCCACTTGCTCACGGCGAACTTGGTCGTCGTGATCTCGTAGCTCGCAGTCGCGCGCACCTTCTGGTGGTCGGTGGCCTCGACCTTGTACGCCGGTTGAGCGAGCGCCGGCGCGGCGCACAGGAGCAGGGCGAAGAAACCCACGCCCCGGCTCCCTCCCTGAAGGGAGGGGGAGCAAGAGGGCGAGCGCTGTTGTCGGACGCCCCCTCCCTTCAGGGAGGGGGCCGGGGGGTGGGTGTTCATGGGTTACACGTTGTAGGCCTTGCTGGTGGTGTTCCCGCCGCGGCCGGTCCAGTTGGTGTGGAAGAACTCGCCGCGCGGCTTGTCGAGGCGCTCGTAGGTGTGCGCGCCGAAGTAGTCGCGCTGGGCTTGGAGCAGGTTCGCGGGCAGGCGGCCGGTGCGGTACCCGTCGTAGTAGGCCAGCGCGCTGGAGATGGCCGGCAGCGGGATGCCGCTCGCGGCGGCGGCCCCGACCGCGCGCCGCCACCCGCTCTGCGCCTTGCCCAGTTCGCCCGCGAAGAACGGGTCCACCATCAGGTTCACCAGCTTCGGGTTCTTGTCGAACGCTTCCTTGATCTTGCCCAAGAACGCGCTACGGATGATGCACCCGCCGCGCCACATGAGCGCGATGCCGCCGTTGTTCAACTCCCAGTTGTTGGCCCTCGCCTGCGCCGCCATCAGCGCGTAGCCCTGCGCGTAGCTGACGATCTTCGCGGCGTACAGGGCCATCTCCACGTCGTTGATGAACTGCTCCTTGTCCGCCACCTTCTGGATCGCAGGGCCGGCGAGCACCTTGGCCGCCTCGACGCGCTCGGCCTTCTGCGCGGACAGGCACCGGCTGAACACGGCCTCAGCGACGAGCGTGAGCGGCACCCCGTTGTCGGTGGCCGCGTCCACGGTCCACTTGCCCGTGCCCTTCTGCCCGGCCGTGTCGAGGATCACGTCCACCATCGGCTGCTTCGTGTCGGGATCGACGAACGCGAGGATGTCGGCCGTGATCTCGATCAGATAGCTGTCGAGCACGCCCTTGTTCCACTTGGTGAACACGCCGCTCATCTCCGCGGGGGCGATGCCCGCGAGGTCCTTCATCAGGTTATACCCCTCGCAGATGAGCTGCATGTCGCCGTACTCGATGCCGTTGTGAACCATCTTGACGAAGTGGCCCGCGCCCTCCGGCCCGACCCAGTCGCAGCACGCCGCTTCCTTGCCGTCGGTGTCCTTCACCTTGGCGGCGATGGACTGGAAGATGGGCTTGATTTCGGGCCACGCGCTGGCGTCGCCGCCGGGCATAATGCTCGGCCCCTTCAGCGCGCCCTCTTCGCCGCCGCTGACCCCGCTGCCGATGAACCGCAGCCCCTTCGCGTTCAGTTCCTTTAGCCGGCGGCTGGTGTCGGGGAAGTGGGTGTTGCCGCCGTCGATGAGGATGTCGCCCGGTTCGAGGAACGGCACCACGCTGGCGATGGTGTCGTCCACGGCTTTGCCGGCCTTCACCATCATCATGATCTTGCGCGGGCGCTTGATGCTGGCGACGAACTCCTTGAGGTCGTGCGCGCCGACGAACTTCTTGCCCTTGCCGCGGCCGTTGACGAACTCGTCGACCTTCGCGGTGGTCCGGTTGTACACGGCGCAGGTGTAGCCGTGCGACTCCATGTTGAGGACGAGGTTCTCGCCCATGACGGCAAGCCCGATGAGTCCGATGTCCGCGGTCGGCGTGGCCATGACGTGATCCCCGTGGGTTGGGTGCTGGTGGCCGGTACATTCTAGCGACGGGAATGCCGGGCGAAAGAGACTTGGCAGACGGAACCGCGTGAATCAGAATGGGCGCGTCCTTCGTGGAGCCACCATGTCGCAACCCGATCCGCCGGACGATGCCACGCGCGCGCGCCCGAAGAAACCGATCTTTCCCAGATGAACGCCTCTGGAAACGCAAATCGGCCGTGCGGCCACAAAGTACCCCCGCGAAGGGTGGTCCGCAACGATTTTCGCACCCGGATGAGGTCCCGACCACGGTCGAACGG
>VGZJ01000226.1 GCA_016872595.1 Planctomycetota bacterium | reverse complement strand
GGTCGAGCCGTGGAACTCCAACTTGATCTCGCGGTCGAAATCCACACGCAGGGGGTCATTTCGGCGGTCACCCATTGGGTTCCTCGGTCATTTCGGCAGGAAAGAGGCAGAAACGCTGGGAATCCCAGGGTTCCGGCGCACATGCCATGCCGAAAGTCGAAGGTCATCTGGGAAATAGGGGCTTACACTTCTTCGTGCCAACCGGCGTCAGGACGTGACAGCACATCTCCCGCCGGACGGTCGGGAGTTTCGCGCCCATGAACGAAGCCGAGACGTGCCGGACGATGGTTCGGCCCCGACTCGAAGCCGCCGGCTGGCTGGCCGTGGGCGACCGGTTCTACCGCGAGCAAACCCACGTCACCGCCGGGCGCGTGATCCTCGCCGGGTCCACGGCCAAGCGCCTCCAGAAGAAGATTCCCGACTACCTGCTCTACTTCCGCCGCGAAATGCCGCTGGCGGTGGTGGAAGCCAAGTCGAACGCCAAGCCCGCGGCGAACGGGCTGCAACAGGCGAAAGAGTACGCGAAGCTGCTCGACCTGAAGTTCGCTTACGCCACCAACGGCACCGAGATCATCGAGTTCGACGCCTTCACCCAGAACGAAACCGTCGTGTCGGCGTTCCCGACGCCCGAACAACTGCTCCAGCGCTATCAGGTCGGGATGGGGTTCTCGTCCGCGGTGAGGGACGCGCAGCTGGTTCCCGACTTCTACCGGGAGGACAAACAACCGCGGTACTACCAGCGCATCGCCATCGACACGACCATCCGCGCTATCGTCGGCGGGAAGAAGCGGTGTTTGCTCACGCTCGCGACCGGCACCGGCAAGACCACGGTCGCGTTCCAAATCTGCTGGAAGCTGTGGTGCGCGAAGTGGAACGCCAGCGGCGACCCGACCCGCAAGCCCCGGATCCTGTTCCTCGCGGACCGCGACAAGCTCGTGTCCGACCCGATGAGCAAGGACTTCGCCCCGTTCGGGCACGCGCGGCACCGCATCAGCGGCAAGGCCGAGAAGGGGCGCGAGATGTACTTCGCGCTCTATCAGGCGCTGTCCGGCGACGAGAACCGGGCCGGCCTGTTCCGAGAGTACCCGACGGACTACTTCGACCTCATCGTGATCGACGAGTGCCACCGGGGTTCCGCGAAGGACGAGAGCCGTTGGCGCGACATCCTCACCTACTTCTCCCCCGCGTACCAGCTCGGCATGACCGCCACGCCGCTGCGCGACGACAACCGCGACAGCTACGCCTACTTCGGCAACCCGCTCTACACCTACAGTCTTAAGCAGGGCATCGAGGACGGGTTCCTCGCCCCGTACCGGGTTCACCGCGTCGTCACCTCGTTCGACGCCCACGGGTGGCGGCCGAACAAGGGGCAGAAAGACAAGAACGGCGAACCGATCCCCGACCGGCTGTACACGACGAAGGACTTCGAGCGCGCGGTGTCCGTGGAGGCTCGCAACAAGATCGTCGCGAAGCACATCTCCGACTTCCTGCGGGCCACCGACCGCAAGTCGAAAACCATCGTGTTCTGTGTGGATCAGGACCACGCCGAGATCATGCGGGGGCTGCTCCACGACCTGAACAAGGACCTCGCGGCCGAAGCGCAGGCCAAAGGGAGCGAGTACGCGGCGCGGGTCGTCTCGGACGAGGGCGACATCGGTAAGGGTTACCTCGACCAGTTCCAAGACCCGGAGAAAGAGTTCCCCGTCGTCCTCACCACGTCGCAATTGCTCACGACCGGGGTTGACGCCCCGACGTGCAAGAACGTGGTGCTGTTCCGCATGGTCAACAGCATGACCGAGTTCAAGCAGATCATCGGCCGCGGCACGCGACTGCGCGAGGACCACGGCAAGCTGTTCTTCAACATCCTCGACTACAACGGCAGCGCCAACGTGCAGTTCGCGGACGCGGACTTCGACGGCGAACCGGCGCTCGCGACCAAGTGTGAGATCAACGAGGCGGGGGCCGTGACCGTGCTCGAAGAGTTCGTCGATCCGGTCCAGAACGACGGCGACGACGACCGCGGGCGCATCATCGGCGGGCCGGAACCGGGGTTCCGCAAGTTTCGCGTACACGGCGGGGCGGGCGGGATCGTCTCGTCCGAAACGTCCGACCTCGATGCCGACGGTAAGAAGCTCCGCACCGCGAACCTGATCGCCTTCACCGGCGAGGAGGTGCGCGGGATGGCTCCGAACGCCGCTGCGCTCCGCGCGGCGTGGGCGAATCCAGCGGAGCGGGACGCGCTGCTGAAGGCGCTGGACGCGCACGGCATCGACCTGCAGGTGCTCGCGGCCGAGGCCGGGCAACCGGACGCGGACCCGTTCGACCTGCTCGCCCACCTCGCCTATAACACTCCGCTCCGGACCCGCGCCGACCGCGCCGCGAAGCTGCGCGCGTCACACGCCGCGTTCCTTGCGAAGTACGAAGCGCCCGCGCGGGCGGTGCTGGACGCGATCCTCGACAAGTACGCGGAGCACGGTATCGGGCAGTTCGACCTCGCGACCGTGCTTCAGGTGAAGCCGCTGTCCGATTGGGGCACGCTGACCGAGATCGCGGCCCGGTTCGGCGGGGCCGACAAGCTGCTCGCCGCCGTGGACCGGGTTCAAGAACTGCTCTACGTGGAGTAACAAATGGAAACTGAACCCCTGAACGTTCGAGGCGTGGTCCGCGGTCAGGGCAGCCGGTACGCCGGCACCGACATGGAACGCTTGGTCGTCCACCTCACCAAAGGGGACGACGAGAGTACGCCGAACCCGCACAGCCTTCGCCTGCCCATCACGCTGGTGATCGACGGACGCGACTACACAGGCGGTCTCCTGCTCAGAACCGAACCCGCTCCTTACGCTTCCCTTTCACCCGACCTGACGGACGATCAGGGTAACGCGACGAACCTCGCGACTGTACTGGCTCGCGCCGGGGTTGCCAAGAACGCCCCCCTCGCTATCGAACTGGCCGGGATGAGGGTCAAGCTCAGCCCGTCCTAGCCGTGAACTTCAACCGATACGAGGACCGCTCCGCATGGCCCGCGCGAAGAAGCCCGACGCCCCGCTCACGACCGCGCAGAAGCTCGGCTCGCTGCTCAAGTCCGCGCGCGACATCATGCGCAAGGACAAGGGGCTGAACGGCGACCTCGACCGCTTGCCGCTGCTCACTTGGCTCATGTTCCTCAAGTTCCTCGACGACCACGAGGCCGAAGCCGAAGCGAAGGCTACGCTCGGCCGCAAGAAGTACGTTCCCACCATCGACGCCCCGTACCGCTGGCGGGATTGGGGCGCGAAGGACGCGCTGACCGGCGACGAGCTGCTGAAGTTCGTCAGTTCAGACGAGACCGTGCGGCCAGACGGCACAAAGGGCGCGGGGCTGGTCCCGTACCTGCGCGCGTTCGTCGGCAGCGCCGACCCCAAACGACAGGTGATCGGCGAGGTGTTCTCTGGCGTCACGAACCGCATGGAGAGCGGCTACTTGCTCCGGCAGATCGCGGAGAAGATCAACGGCATTCACTTCGGCAGTACCGACGAAATCCACACGCTCGGCCACCTGTACGAGTCCATGCTGAAGGAGATGCGCGACGCGGCCGGCGACAGCGGCGAGTTCTACACCCCGCGCGCCGTCGTAAAGTTCCTCGTCGCCGCAACGAACCCGCGGCTCGGTGAGACCGTGCTCGACCCCGCGTGCGGCACGGGCGGGTTCCTCGTCGAGGCCTTCGCCCACCTGCGCGAACAGGCCCGCAAGGGCAAGGCCGAAGACATCACCACGCTTCAGGAGCGCAGCATCATCGGGCAGGAGGCCAAGCCGCTGCCGTACATGCTGTGCCAGATGAACCTGTTGTTGCACGGGCTCGACGCACCGCGGATCGCGAAGGGCAACAGCCTCGAAAAGAAGCTGACCGACATCGGCGACGCGGACCGCGCCGACGTGATCCTCACCAACCCGCCCTTCGGCGGCGAGGAGGAGGACGGCATCAAGGCCAACTTCCCGGCCGACAAGCAGACGAAGGAAACGGCGCTGCTGTTCCTGCAACTCATCATGCGGCGGCTGCGGACAGGGCCGAAGGGGGGCCGGGCCGCGGTGGTCGTGCCCAACGGCACCCTGTTCGGCGACGGCGTGTGCGCCCGCATCAAGCGCGAGCTGCTGACCAACTACAACCTGCACACCGTCGTGCGGCTTCCGAACGGCGTGTTTGCCCCGTACACGAGCATCCCCACCAACGTGCTGTTCTTCGACCGCAGCGGCCCGACGGCCGACGTGTGGTATTACGAGCTGGCGCTGCCGGAGGGCCGGAAGAACTACACCAAAACGGCCCCGATGCAGTTCGAGGAGTTCGCCGGGTGCCTCGCGTGGTGGCCCCAGCGCGGGGAGAACGACCGGGCGTGGAAGGTGCCCGCGGCCGAACTGCTCGACGCCGGCTGCAACCTCGACCGCAAGAACCCCCGCGCAAAGCCCGACATGGACCACCTGCCGCCGGAACAACTGGTCGAGAGCATTCTGAAGAAGGAAGTCCGCATCGCCGAACTCATGGGCGAAATCCGTGGCCTGCTCGTAGGGGGCGCGAAGTGAACTGGCCCCAAGTCCCGCTCGGCGAAGTACTCACTCTCGACATTGATGCCGTGCCGGTTGATCCCGTCGCGGCGTACCCCATCGCGGGCGTATACAGCTTTGGCCGTGGATTGCTTGCGCGCGAACCATTGGCGGGAAGTGCGACGACGTACAAGACGTTTCACCGACTGCATACCGACCAGATCGTTCTTAGTCAGTTGAAGGCATGGGAAGGCGCAATTGCTCGCGTTCCGGCGTCTTTCGACGGCTGGTTTCTCTCCCCACAATTCCCGACATTCCGTGCCAACCCCGCTCGGCTCGAAATCGGGTTCTTGGACTGGTACTGCAAGCAATCTCGTGTCTGGGAAGAGTTACGAACTGGAGCGCGAGGAATGGGAGCGCGACGGGACTCCGTTTCGCCAGCTAGGTTCATGTCGCTCGGAGTGCCACTACCGCCCCTCGTGGAGCAGCGGCGGATCGTGGCGCGGGTGGACGCCATCGCCGCGCGCGTGGCCGAAGCCCGCCGATTGCGCGACGAGAGCAAAACAGAAGCTGAGGCGTTGCAGAGGTCGGTGTTTCGTTCAATCTTCGCGGGAGGCGTTAGTTTCGCGAGTTTGACTGATGTGCCGGCCACTGTCACCCTTTCCACGCTGCGCGCCTACAAGAACAACATCAATCGCGGACGCCAAGCGGACGTGAGGGAATCCATTCGGAATGAAACCACCGGAAGCCTTCAGATGCCGAGTCACTGGGCGATAGTCCGGTTTGACGAACTGTGTTCGCTCATCACTGATGGAACACACAACACCCCCACATACACTGATGAAGGGATGCCCTTCCTTTCTGCACAGAACGTAAAACCCTATCGCTTCATGCCATTTCCGCACCGAAAAGTCTCCGTGGCCGATTACGAGAAGTACACAGCGTCGGTTCAGGCGGAGCAGGGTGATATTCTGATGACGCGCGTGGGCGCGATGATTGGAGAAGCGGCAGTGATCGATCAGCCACTGAAATTTGCCTTCTACGTGAGTCTGTGCTTACTCAAGCCACTTCATCAGTTTGTCTCGGTCGAGTACCTCGTGCATTGGCTTAACTCACCGTCTGGGGTAGCTGCTGCAAGGGGGAATACGCTCGGTCACGGTCACTCACAAGGAAATCTCAATCTGAACCTCATCCGCGGTTTCCAAGTGCCGTTTCCTCCACTCGACGAACAGCGGCGGATCGTCGCGCATCTCGACGCGCTGCAAGCGAAGCTGGACGCGGCGCGGGCGGAGCAGTCGGCGACGGCGACTGAACTGGACGCGCTGCTGCCGAGCGTGCTGAACCGGGCGTTCGCGGGCGAACTGTAGGTATCGCTTCCCCCGCGTCTTGACCGCTTGCCGGTAGTGCCGGCTGTGCCAGTTGCGCCCATCGACCGCGACTCACCCCAACCGCCCCGCGCTCGGCACCAGCCACGCGCGGGGCGTTCCCCTTTCCCCGCCCGTGCCGCTACATCCCGAGAAAAGTATCGTTCCGAGCGCGACCTCGACCCACGCGCGAATTGCTGGTTTTCCCAACAGTTGACACGACAGCATCAGTCAGACACTTCACGCGCAAGACAAAATCCGCCACGGGTTCCCCCGCTCGGCGTCAGGCTGTCCGCATGGGCGGCAGGTACCCGAACGTGTCCCCCGTAGCATCGTCCGGCGTCGGGTTCCCCCGTCCGGCGGGAAACTGCCAGCGAGGGCAAAACGGGCACCGTGTACGCCCCAGATACGGGCCGGTGTAAGCCCGACACTGGACCGGGCAGAACCCAACCAGAACCCCGAACGTGGAGGTGAAGACCATGAACACGACCGCGACCCAGCCCCCGCCGGCGAGCGAACCCGTGATGGTAGACGTGCGCTGGATCGCGCAGACGCTGGCGTGTAGCCAGCGCCACGTCACGCGGCTCGCGGAGGGCGGCCTGATGCCGTCCCCCTCGAAGCTCGGCCGGCTCAGCCGCTGGCACCGCGAAACCATCCTGAAGTGGGTCGCCGCCGGCTGCCCGCCGGTCGCTGCCGCGAAGCCCGGGTGAAACGCGAGCGGCCGGCCCGGTCAGGGGCCAGCCGCTGCGTGTCGTGAGGCTGATGCGCTACCTACACGCACATCCTACCACGCGCCAGCCGCGTACACACCGCCACCGTAGACCGATTCGCCGGTTCGGGGTCGCTCCGCCCCGGCACCACTCGACCACCCCGCGCGGCGCGTTGCCGCCGGACGTGCCCCCGCCACCCGCGGGCCGCAACCAGACCGCGAACGGTTCGCGGTCGTTCACCCCTTCGGGAGTTCGGCCATGAAGCCGACGAACGCCAACGGTTTGGATTTCCCCACCAACCCCCACGAGGAGCCGACGATGACGACCACCGCCCCGACCGCGCCCGACCCGTTCGACCCCGCTTCGCTCCGGCTGACGGGCGAGTTCACCGCCGCGGCCGGCGTGAAGAAGCTGCTCCTCACCGTGCCCGTGCGAAAGCCGGACAAGAGCTGGTTCGTCCGCGTACACCCCAGCGACGCCTACCGCCTGGAGACGGCGGTGATCGAACTGAAGGAGGAGCGCGAGACGTACCTCGTCGCGTCGCCCCTCTGGGCCGACCTCGCTGCCGAGAGCACGTTCAGCCCGCGGGTGCTGTTCACCGCGATGAACCGGCAAAACGTGCTGTTCATCTGGCCGTGTCGCCTGCCCGGTTCCGACGGGAAGCTCGACGAATGGAGCCGATCCGCGCTCGAGGCCACGACCCACGCACGGCGCGGCTGGGTGCGGGTGCAGTCGAACATGAACCTGGGGGCATACGAGGTGTCCGCGGCGGGCGGGAACATCCCGGACCCGGACTGGCCCGCGACGAGCTTCGCGGACCTGCTCCGGATCGCGTTCAAGGACCGGTTGATCGAAACGCTTGACCACCCGGTGTTGCGCCGGCTGCGGGGGGAGCTGTGACCGTGAACCCGCTCCGAGCGTTCCGCGAGGTATGGGCGGTGGACTTCGAGTTCACCGCCCCGCCGGGCCACCGGCCGCGCCCGCTGTGCGTCGTCGCGCGCGAGCTGCGCTCCGGGCGACTCGTGCGGCGGTGGCTCGACGGCAGCGACACCGGCCCCCCGCCCTACGGCACCGGGGACGATACGCTGCTGTTCGCCTACTACGCCAGCGCGGAGTGGGGCTGTCACCTCACGCTGGGGTGGCCGCTGCCGCGCCGCGTATTGGACTTGTACGCGGAGTTCTCCAACCTGACTTCCGGCACCCGCCCGCCGAACGGGCGCGGGTTGCTCGGCGCACTCTCGTACCACGGGCTGCCGGCTCTGGACGTGATCGAGAAGGAGACGATGCGGGCGCTGGCGATGCGCGGCGGCCCGTATACCGCTGGCGAGCAAGTCGCGCTGCTCGACTACTGCCAGACCGACGTTGACGCACTCGCCCGGTTGCTGCCCGTGATGCTGCCGGGACTCGACCTCCCGCGCGCGCTGCTGCGCGGGCGCTACACCGTGGCCGCGGCGCGCATGGAGTGGAACGGCACCCCCCTCGACGCGCGCACGTTTGACCGGATGCGGGACAACTGGGACCGCATCCGCACGCAACTGGTCGGCCGCGTGAACGCGCGATACGGCGTGTACGAACCGGTCGGCCGCACCATCGACCCGAACACCCGCCTGGGTGCGGCGCTGCACGGGGCCGCGGCGGAGTGGCAGCTCGACGTTCGCCTGCTGGCCGACGCCGTTGACTACCTCTGGCAGCAGGAGCGCGAGCGGGACGCCGAGACCGCGGACGCGATCCGACAGGCGCGGAAGGCGACCGGGCTAACGCCCACCCGTATCCGCCGATTGGAGGACGCCGGGCGGGATCACCTCGACGTGCCCGGCCTGGACGTGACCGCGCGCGAGCTGGCCGGTTCCTATCCCGAACTCGGCATCGGCCGGGGTTACGATCCCGACGGCCCGGACGAGGACGACCACGCGGCGCGCTTGTTCGAGCGCTTGCGGCACGCTCCCGCCGCGCCCCCACCGAAGCACGACCCCGACCTGATCCGCCGCGCCGCCGATCTGGTCGGCGGTTCGGGCGCGTACACCGGGCCGATGCGGTTCTCGGCCGCGCGCTGGGGCGACTACCTCGCCCGGAACAACATCCCCTGGCCGCAACTCGAATCCGGCGCGCTCGCCCTCGACGACGACACCTTCCGCGAGATGGCGCGGGCGTACCCCGGACAGGTCGGGCCGATCCGCGACCTCCGGCACGCGCTGGGGCAGATGCGGCTGAACGCGCTCGCGGTCGGACCCGACGGGCGGAACCGCGCGTTGCTCTCGATGTTCGCCTCGAAGACCGGGCGGAACCAGCCGAGCAACAGCGCGTTCATCTTCGGGCCGTCGTGCTGGTTGCGGAGCCTGATACGCCCCGCGCCGGGCCGCGGGCTGGCGTACTGCGACTGGAGCGCGCAAGAGTTAGGGATCGCGGCGGCACTGTCCGGGGACGAGCGGATGCGGGAAGCGTATGCGTCCGGCGACCCGTACCTGTGGTTCGGCAAGTTCGCCCGGCTCGTGCCCGGCACCGCTACCAAGAAGACCCACGGCGCGGACCGCGACCGGTTCAAGGTGGTGATGCTCGGCGTGCTGTACGGGCTGAGCGAGACGGGCCTCGCCCGGAAGCTCGCCGTCACCCCCGCGCACGGTCGCGAACTGATGCGGCTGCACAAGGAGACGTTCCGCACGTTTTGGCGCTGGTCCGACGCGATCCAAGACGAGGCGATGCTGACCGGCACCTTACGAACCGTGTTCGGCTGGTCGGTGCGCGTCGGGCCGGACACGACGCCGACCAGTCTGCGGAACTTCCCGATGCAGGGGAACGGCGCGGAGATGATGCGGCTGGCCGCGTGCCTCGCGACCGAGCGCGGCGTGCGTGTGTGCTGCCCGGTTCACGACGCCTTCTTGATCGAGGCCGACGCCGACGAACTGGAAGCGGAAGCCGCGCGCATGCGCGACGCGATGCGTGAGGCCTCGGAGCTGGCGCTGCCCGGTTTCCCGCTGCGGACGGACGTGAAGTTCGTGCGCCACCCCGACCGCTACGCCGACGACCGCGGCCGGCTGATGTGGGATGCGGTCCTCGACATTCTGAACCGGATCGACCCGGACGCACCCGGCTCGGAACGTGCCGGATGGCCGGATCGATGTGAGACGGGTACCTGTCTCGATCCGCTCCACCCGTCCCCTTATTCTTCCTCTTCTTCTTCTATTCCTCTATGACTACTGACCCGTTCGACCCGACGCGCTTCGGCCGGCCCGTATCGGCTACGCACCTCGCGGCGCTCGCCCGCGTGCCCGCGTCCGGCCAACTCCCGTACCCCGCAAAGGGCGAGCAGTACCTGGGCGGCCCGATCCCGTTGGACTGGCTCGCGCCCGCGGCAGAGCTACCGGGGAAGGCGCTGCACCTGGCAATCGCGTTGTGGTACTCGGCGGTGCGGAGCAAGGGCAAGAACCCGTCCGTGAAGCTGACCAGCGCGCTCGCCACTCAGTTCGGCGTGGGCGCGCGGACGACCCGGCGGCGGGCGCTAATGAGCCTCGAACGTGCCGGACTGGTTTCCGTGATCTCGCGCGACGGCCGAACGCCACTTGTCACGATCTTGCCCGCACCCCGCACCGCCGAGCAAAACGAGTAATCACCCCACGCCGGTCGGATGAACAACCGCGTGCCGGATTCTGCGTCTCCCGACATCGCGCGACGTGTAAGTACCGTGTACCATTTAGTCACCCTGGTCGGTCGGTTCGCGTCGCGGGAATGGGAACCCCGCACCGAACCGGCCGACCGGTTCCCAAGGGACCCATTCCTATGGCATCGCTCAACCGCGACACGAACGGCAACTACACTAGACTCGTTGCGCAATAGGTGTTGGTTCAGTCGCACTTCGGCCAGACGATCCTGTGTGGTCGTTACCCGTACATCCGGTTGTGGAGTCCGGCG
>VGZJ01000225.1 GCA_016872595.1 Planctomycetota bacterium | reverse complement strand
CAGCGGCTGACCTGTGCCCGCCGCCGCCGGCAGCGCTGGCGACCGCGCCGACCGGCTCCATCGCCGGCACCGGCGGGGCCGCGTCCGCGCTCACGCCCTCGACGGCCGCCGGGCTGAGTACCGGCATTTCCTCTTCCGCGGGCAGCGGCACCGCGCCCGTCAGGAACTGTTCGAGTTCGGTCGCGACTTGCGCCGGCGTCTGGTACCGCGCCTTCGGGTCTTTCGCCATCATCTTGCCGATCACGACCGCGAGGCCGTCGGGCACTTCGGGCCGAATCTGGCGAATCGGGGTAGGGTCTTTGGTGCGGTGCCACAGGAGCTTCTGCGACACGGTCCCGGTCGGGAACGGCGGGTGCCCGGCGAGGAGGAAGTACAGGGTCGCGCCGAGGCCGTAGATGTCCGCGCGGATGTCCACGGAGTGACTGTTCGCGACCTGCTCCGGGGCCACGTAGTCCGCGGTGCCCAGTACGATCTTGTCGTCGTACTTCATGGTGAGTTGGTCGGCGTGGTCGTTGATGAACCGGGCGAGGCCCATGTCGAGGATGCGCGCCACGCCCTTGCGGTCGATCAGCACGTTGCCGGGCTTGATGTCGCGGTGGATCAGGTGGTTGCGGAAGGCGTAGTCGAGGCCGAGCGCGGCTTGGCGCATGTAGCTAACGGCCCGCTGAACGTCCATCGGGCCGAACTTCTTCACCACGTCGAGCAGGTTCGGCCCGTCCACGTAGTCCATCACGATGAAGTGGAGGTTGCCGTCTTGGTCGATGTCGTGGGTGCGGACGATGTTCGGGTGGTCGAGTCCGCCGGCGGCGCGGGCCTCGCGGTAGAACCGCCCGAGCGCGGCCGGCTGGTCGGCCTTCGCCGGCGGTAGCACCTTTACCGCCACACGCTTCCGCATGTACATGTGCTCGCAGAGGAAGACCTGCCCCATGCCGCCCACGCCCACCCGCTCGAGAAGTTTGTACTTCCCGATGGTGAACCCGCGCCACTTGCCCAGTAGGAACTGCTCCGACTGGAAGTAGGTGAGGACGCCGTCTTGAACGAGTTCGTCGGCGAAGTCGCGCGGGTCGGTGGGCAGCCCGCGCCCGAGCTGCCGCCGCTGGACGTAGGCGTTGAGCTTCTGGTCGTCGATCATCCCGCTCTTGCGGATCAGTTGCAGTAGCTCTTCGACCGAGGAGGGAACCGACATCGGGCACCGTGCGCGGGGTGTGGGGACACGGACGCACGCCCCCGGCGCTCCGGCCGGGTTCGAGGCGTGGTTTCACCCAACGGTAGAACAGATTCAGGCCGCACGCAAATGTGGGGAGTGAGGAGTGAAGAGAGACGCGGATTTCACTCCTCACTCCTCACTCCCTACTCCCCACTCCTCACTTGCATCAGGCCCGCGAGCCGAAGTAGGCGGCGACGGCGGCGATGATGGCGCCCTCCCAGATTTTCAGCGCTTCGGGGTTCTTATCGGCCATCGAGGGCAGCACGAGGAACTGGAGGATCGTTTCCACGAACAGGAGCAGCATCGCGATGACGCCGACCCACGCCCGCAGTGTCATGAAGAACTCGCTGCGCCGGCCGAGGGCGAACCGCAGGAACAGGGCCAGCCCGAAGCCCCCCGCGAGGCAGCCGAGCAGCACCGGCCACTGGTGAATCTCGTTCGGGTTGGGTGTCAGTCGGGTCGCGGTCACTTGCGGGTTCTGCACCAGCGCCACCACGACCGTCGCGGCGCTTCCGCCCACGAACAGCACGCGCAGCAGCCACGGCAGGACGTGGGCGCGCAGGTCGAGAATCGGGTGCGACGCGAACGCGAGGAACACCAGAGTAAGTAGGAAGAAGTGACCCAGCGGGGCGGCCGGCGGGTTCGGCAGCAGCAGCACGACCCAGAAGAACGAGCAGATGAGCACGGACAGGATGCCGCGGACCGAGCCGGCCGGGAGGCCGAACGTCGGGTACTCTTGAACCGGGGCGGGTGCGGTGGACATCAATCGCTCCTCGTGTTGTTGTGTCGGTATAAGTGGATTCGGTCGCCACGGCCGATCCTTTCCGGCGCGGCACACTTGACGCGCCCCCACCGTGCCCTACGATAACCGTCTTCCGGCCGAAATCCCCGGAATTGGTCCCCTATTTCCCCCGGTTCGCCGGGCGCGGATCGAATACCGATGTCTACGACCCTTGCGAACCCGCAGACCGTGACGCCCAAGTGGGTGTTGATCGACGCCACCGACCTCGTCGTCGGCCGGCTCGCCGTCACCGTCTCGAACATCCTCCGCGGCAAGCACAAGCCGGAGTTCACCACGCACTGCGACACCGGCGACTTCGTCATCGTCGTGAACGCGGAGAAGGTGCAGTTTACCGGCAAGAAGTGGGAACAGAAGGAGTACCAAGACTACTCCCACTACGCCGGCGGGCAGAAGATCACCCCGGCGAAGGAGATGCTCGCCAAGAAGCCGGAAGAGATCATCTTCCGCGCCGTGAAGCGCATGATGCCCCGCGGCCCGCTCGGGTACAAGCAACTCGGCAAGCTAAAAATCTTCGCCGGTAACCAGCACCCGCACCAAGCCCAACAGCCCCAAGAGCTGAAGCTCAAGTAAGGCGAGCGGGGGCGTAAGTCCCCTGTTCTCGCTTCTCGAACAAGACGAACAGGGGGCTTCCGCCCCCGCTCGCCAGCTACAAGGACTCCCGACAATGGCCGAGAAGAAGAAGCCCGCTGCGAAGAAAGAGGCGCGCACGTACTACCTCGGCACCGGCCGGCGCAAGACCGCCGTGGCCCGCGTGCGCCTGACCGAAGGCAAGGGGCAGGTCGTCATCAACGGCAAGCCGCTCGACCAGTACTTCCACCTCGAGAAGGACCGCGCCGCGGTGCTGGGTCCGCTCAAGGTGACGGAGCAACTGACCCGGATCGACGTGTTCGTGAACGCGACCGGCGGCGGCGTGACCGGCCAAGCCGGGGCTGTGTCGCAGGGCATCGCCCGCGCCGTCAAACTGATGTTCAGCCCGAAGGACGAGCAGCGGGCCAAGATTTTCGGCGCGGTCACGCTCATCAAGACGCACCGCGATGAGAAGAAGGAGCGCGAGAAGGCCAAGGCGATCCCGGTGAAGCCGGTCGCCCCGGTCCCCAGTGCCGACGGCGCGCCGCTGATCCCCACCGCCGCGCCCGCCGCGGCCCCGGTCGATCCCGCGACCGGCATGGTGAAGAAGCTCCGCGACTCCGGGTTCCTGACCCGCGACGCCCGCATGAAGGAACGCAAGAAGTACGGCCTCCGCGGTGCCCGTCGCGGTACGCAGTTCTCGAAGCGGTAACGTTGGATACGGAGTAGTAGGCACACGCCGTGTGCCGTTGCTTTCCGCGAGGGTCAGCAACGGCACACGGCGTGTGCCTACTACTTTACCAACCGCGCCCCGCCCCAGTTCACGTCGGCTTGCACGTCGCCGGTCGGCCCGAAGTCGATTTCCAACACCAGTTCTTTCGCGCCCGTTACGTCGACGCGCACCGGTACGGCCGCGCCCGCGGACAGCGCCTTCAGCGCGGGAAGATCGACCTCCTTCCCGTCGAGTCGGACGCGCACCGCCGCGCGGCCGCGCTTGCCGGTGTCGGCGTCTAAGCCCACGAGCGCCTCGAACCGCGCGTACTTGCCGCCGAGGTCGTAGGCCAGCACCGTTTTCGGGTGCGTGCCCAAGCCCTTGTCGAACACGGAGTCGCCGTCTTTAGTGAGGAGCCGCAGCGGGCGACCGCGCACGGTACGATCCGCGGCCCACGGCCACCCGGCCCCGACGAACCCGCTCGTTTCGGCCTTCGCCGGTTTCAGGTCCGAGAGGTACGTCGCCGGGCCGCCGAGTACGTCGAGGGCGACGAGGCGCTTCAGGTCGATCTCGACCGCGACCCCGAACGCGGTCTTGGCGGCGAGCGCGCCGTCCGTCACTTCCGGCGCGGTGATCGTGAGGCGCGTGCCGTCGTCGAGGACGGCGCGGGCGTGCGGGCCTTGGGGCTTCGGGGGCCGCGCGAACCGCGGGTTGAATCCGATGGCGGCAAGGTCTTTGAACGCGACCTCGCGGGCCGCGCCGCCGTCCGGGGCGAACTTCACACCGGTGTCGGTGAACGCGGTCAGCGCGCCGCGCGCGGAGTCACCGTTGCGGTACAGGAGCGCGTCGCGCGGCGGCGTGCCGACGAGCCAACCGTACTTGGCCGGGTCGGTGGGCGTGTCGGCGGGCGGCGCGACGAACCACACCGCCGCGACGCCGTCGTGCGGCAGTTCCCACGGGGGCCGGTCGTCGGCGAACGCCGGGCGGAACTTGACGCGCTTGGCGTCGCCGCCGCGCACCTCGCCGGGTACGCGGTCCCCGCCCGCGGTCACGAGGTGCGGGCCGGTCGGCAACCCCGGTACGGGCGCACCGGCGCGGCGGAGCGCGACTAGTCCCTTCACCGTGCGTGGCCCGTTGGTGGTTTCGACCCGTGCGTCGGTGCCGAGCGCGACCAGCGCGCCGGGAATCGTCTCGTCGCCGGTGCCGACCGCGGCGAATTTGGGCGCGTCCGCAGGCGCGCCGAGCGCGAGAGCCAGTACGAACGGGATCATAGTGAGCCTTCGCGGTGAACTTCGCGTTGGTCCGGCGCGTCCGGTGGGGTATAACGTAGCGGTACGCCCTCGTAGCTCAGGGGATAGAGCACTGGTTTCCTTAGAAATTGGGCACCGCGGTTGGAAACTCCGCGGTGAATGTGGCCTGTTCAGGAAAACCTTCGACCGCGCTCCTCTTGGTGTGCGGTCATGGCAATCGTGAGCGGCGCGCCGATGAGTGATTGCGACGCGCTGTGCAGAGACTGTACGGTCACCGCCTAAACCACGGACGGCACGGCGAAGAGACAGTCCAGCCCACGAACGCCCCGGCAAGGGGCGGCGGCGAAAGCCGAAGTGGGACGAAACCGGGGGTCGCGCGTTCAAATCGCGCCGAGGGTACTGAACTTTCGCTTACAGCAACGGTTCGACCCGGCGGTTCACGCCGGGGTTGAGCCTTTCATGGCCCCGTCGCCTCGTTTCACGCCAATCTCCGCAAGGGCTTACGTCTTCCAAGTCTCTGGCGTTGTCTCTCTCCTGTCGCTCCCCGAGACATACCCGCAGCCACTTGTCCGAATGGATCGGGGGAACTCTCGGTGTCTCTCCTATGTTCCCGTATTCGGGTTATAGTCTTGTCTGCATCTCTTGAAAGCAGCCAACCGTCCCGGTTCGTCACGGTCGGATACCACTGTCTTCGGAATGGCAACGGCTGTCATCTGCTCCGTCGTCCGCCCCACAACGGGTCGGCCAGCGTGCCGTTCCATACCCTCCATGCCGCTTCAAGTTCCTTGAACGTCATGGGGTGCTTGGCGGATAGGTCGGTCGTTTCGCCGATGTCGGCGGCAAGGTCGTAGAGTTGCGCCGGCTTCTCGTCGTTGCGGACGAGTTTCCAGTTCCCTTTCCTCACGGCGAACTGGTTGCCCATCCGCCAGTACAGCAGGTCGTGGGGTGCAGTTTCGGATGCGGCTGGCGGTGCGCTCCCGCTACCCCGGCGCGGCCGGCGCCGGGGAAAGCTGATTCCCCCGGCGCTCGCTCCGTGGCTCAAGGCAAGGTTGAGGACTCGCCGCCGTCCACCGTGATGGCCGCCCGCAGAGTTTCCTCGGTCAACTTGTTCAGCTTGACCACCCGGACGCTGCCATCCAGCATCAGCACATGCACGTGCCCGGCCTTTTTGTCCCCGATGGCGGGGAGCTTTTTCGGATCGTAGACCCGGCGAGCGGAGCCGCGCGTCCGACGACGTTCGTCGGGCACGCGAGCAACAACTGGAGCGACTTCGTTACCACGCGAGCTTGGCCGAGCGGCAGTTTCAGAAGGCCGACCCGGACAACCGGTTGGTCGCCGCCGAGTTGGAGAAGCGGTGGGAGGTCGCGCTGAGGGCACTTCGCGCTGCTGAGGAGCAACACGCGCGGGACGAGACGACGCCCCCGGACTTGGTTCCCCTCGACGAAGCGACACGCCTGGCTCTGACCGCCGCCGGGGCGAGTCTGCCGGAGTGGTGGCGTGCCGGCCGCTTCACGCGGGAGCAGCAGAAAGCCCTCCTCCGCTGCATCATCGACAAGGTCGTCGTCCACCGCCTGGCGGCGGATCGCGTCCGCTGCCGTATCGTCTGGCGGGGAGGCGAGACGACCTCGGCGGATCTTCCGGTCACAACCGGCACGCTGAACCGAATGACCGGGTTCGCGGACATGGAGCAGCGGATCCTGGCCGCGGCCCGAGGCGGCCAGACGGACGAGCACATCGCGGCGGTGCTCACCCGAGAAGGGTATCGTTCACCGAAGCGTGAGGCCGTGCTGCCCAGTACGGTGCGGATCATCCGCCTGCGTCACCGCCTGTTCCACAAGCGGAGCCAGTCCCACCCGCGGCATGTCCGCGGCTTCCTGACTGTGCCCCAGGTAGCCAAGGCCGTCGAAGTGGTGCCGGACTGGATCTACTCACGGATTCACAACGGCACGGTCAAGGTCGCCCGGGATCGCGCGACGAGGCTCTACCTGTTCCCCGATGACCCGCAGACAATAGTCGGTGGGCACGACGAGCCAGTACGGTTGCACGCTGCCGTCGATCTTCGACCGATAGCCGCGCAGCACCGGGCCGGTTTGCGTCGTCCACGGCGTCTTGCCGTTCTTGAGTGCCGCCGCGCGTTCGAGGCCCGCGGCCAACACCTTCTTCACCTTCCCCGCGGGCACGGGGGCTTTCTTGTCCTTGCCGGGCGCGGGGTCGAAAATCTCTTGGTAGTTGAGCGCCCAGCGCACGGCCTTCTCGTAGACGAGCACATCCGGAAGCAGGTCGTGATTGCCACTCGTCTTGATGAGCAGTTGGAGCTGCTTCAGACCCGTTTCGAGGTCGGTGCGATCCGCGTCGGGGATGGTGTTTCCGACCGGCGGGACCGGGCGGACCTTGTCGGGGATGTTGTCGCCCGGTCCGTCGGCGCTGGCGGGGAACGCGGTGAGCGCGAACAGCGCCGCGATGAGGAGCAGCGCGGCGAGGCGGGACGGCGCGAACATGGGTGACCCTCGGCGGTGTCGGGAGTGATGAGCAGTGTACCCTCGCGCCGCGAGGAAACCCACCCCCGGCCGCCTCAGAAGTCGACCGCGGTGCGCACCGCAAAGATGTTGATGTACCCGTCGCCCGCGGTGCCGCTCGCGTTCCGGTGCGTGAGGCTGTAGTTGCCTTGGAGCTTCATGTTCGGGTTGAGGAACCAGTTCAGGCCGAGCGTCACGGCGTGAACCTCGCCGCCGGCGATGCCCTTGCTGTTCAGGTCGAGGTAGCTGTACCGCAGGGCGACCTGCCACGCCCCGGTGCCGGTGAACCCGCACTTGTTCCACGCGAAGTTGCTCCGCGGCGTCACGCGCGTGAACCGCGCGGTGTCGCGGTCGTACTCGCGGTGCTCGCCCGTTAGGAAGTAGTGGACCTCGGCGTACACCGAGTGGAAGTAGGTCGTGCCCTGATCGGCGAGGCGCGTGTTGTTCGGCCCGACGGCGCGGGTGTGGCCCACCCAACTCGCGTAGTACTCGCTCTGGAACGACCACGGCCCGGCGACCGCCGCGAACTCCGGGATCAGGGCGAACTGCTGCGTGCCGAAAAAGTTCCCGGTGTCGGCGACCAGCGACGCGAACGCGCTGGGGTTGCTCCGCGCGTCGAGCCGCGCGCGGAACCGGGCTTGGTCTTGGTCGAGGTCGCGGGCGTACCCGCCGACGCCGACGTGAACGAGGAACTTGCCGTCCTCTTCGTACACCGGCAGGTAGGTGCCGCGGGCGTTCAATTCCACCTCGTTGCGGCCCACGCCCGTGCCGAAGATGCTGCGCGTGTACTTGAACAGGCCGAGGCCCCAGTACCCGCGCTTGTCGGCGTAGGTGTCGAACACCGTGATGCCCGGCTGGAACCCGTTGTTCTGGTTCTCCGCGAAGGCGTCGAACCCGAGCGACCGCTCGATGAAGTTCAGGAACCGGCTGCTCGTAAAGTGCTCGAACGAGTAGAGCTGCTTCTGGTTGCCGATGCGGACGTTGCCGATCCACGGCAGTTCCTTGAACTGCACCCACAGGTCGGTGGGCACGGGCACGTTGGCCTGTCGGTTCTCCGCGGCCGAGGTAACGAACCCGTTGAAGAAGTCGTACTCGCTCAAGAACTCGAAGTTCTTGTAGATTGTGCCGCCGATGGTGATTCGGGCGCGTCGGAACGCGACCCCGTCTTCGAGTGGGTTGTTGCCGGGGATGTTCCGCCGCACCCCGGTCGGGGCGAGGTAGCTGACCGCGTCGAAGTGGACTCGCCCGGCGAGGAAGACGGTGAAGTTCTTGTCCTCGCTGATGAACCGCAGGCCGTTGTGCCACGCGCCGGGCATCGCCGGGTGATCGGCCCCCAGTTGCTTCTCTGAAGGAACCGCCGGCGCGCGCATCGCATCGAGCGCGGTCAGCGGGTCGGCAACCGTCACCGCCACCGGCGGCGCGGCCGCGGCCTCCGGCGGAGCGTCCTGAGCGCCAACGACGGGCGCGGCGAACAGGGCGCAAACGAGCGCCACCGCGGCACGCGTGGTGCTATACGACATATCGGCCTCGCAACAGAAGCAGAGTTCGGTTGCGGCCCGATAGCGTCGGTAAGCGGGGCGGTCGAGAACAAAACTCCCGAAACCGCCGCGCGCCGTGTGAAGCGGCGCGGGCGCGCGAAGAGCGGAAACCTGCCCCCTTGCCCAGACGTCAGTAGTTCACTTGGAACTGGCACCGCAGCGCGCCGCCGGTGAAGTTCCGGTACGACCGCGTGTTCGCCCGGTCGATGGCCGCCAGGCTCACGTTGTCGAAGAAGTTGTACTCCACGACCAGTTCCATCTCCTTGCGGATCTGCCACTCGACGCCCGTGTCCCACTGCTTCGTTGTGCCGTACGGCGCGTTCACCACGGACTTATAGCCGCCGTCGTAGTACTGGAACCGGCAATACGGGGTGAAGATGCCACAACTGTGGGTCTCGTGCTTGTACATCGCCATGACGTAGCCGCCGTGGAGCGGGCGCACCACCACCGCACGCTGGTCGTCGGTCAGGCCCGGCCCTTCGCCGAACAGCCACTCGGCTTGGAACCCGAACGGCTGCGGGTACCACACGAACGTGCCCGCCAATCGCTGGTCGCGGTGCCCGCGCCGGTCGGTCGACTGCGTGCCCGCCGGGGTGAACGACGCGCCCGTGCCGAGCCGCCGGATCGGGCTGCCCGCGACCACGGTTTCACCCGTGTAGCCCTGCAAGCTCGCCTCCACCACTTGCCCACTGGCGAGCACCATCGGCCACGTGACGCGGCCCACGAGGTGCAAGTTGCGGTTCTGTTCGAGCTGCGACCCGCCCTGCCCCTGATAGACGCCGAGGCCGACGATGCCGTAGTTGCCGGACCCCTTGAGGCCGCCGTCCACGAGATCGCGCAGCAGTTGTTGCTTCTCTTCGGGCGTCCAGTAATAGAAGACGCCGAGGTCGCGCTCGTTCGGGCTGACGCCGGAGTTGATCGGGTCGGTGCGGTCCAGCGCGATGCGGTTCTGGCTCGACTGCATGTTTTCCCAGCCGAACGGCACCTTCGACAGGCCGACGCGAAAGCGGTGGACCTTTTCCTTGTCGATGTACACGTCGGCGTACAGGTCGCGCATCTGGGCGAACATCGTCGTGGTCGTGCTGCCGGGCGGCGTGTTCGCCACGTCCACTTGGGCGTACAGGCCGAGGTGATCGGTCACGTCGCCGAACAGGATGAACCGGCCCCGGCGCACGGAGAACCCTTCGGCCTGTCCGGAAATCGAGCGGTCCCCGAGGAGCGCGACCGGAACGCCCGTTGGGTCCGTTTCCCCGAATCGGCTCCCCACACCGGCGGGTCCGCCGTCGCTGTACAGCGTGCGCCCGAACCGGAACTGCGTGTACCCGCGGATGCTCACCTTCTCGTACCATTTGCCCTTCGCGCCCTTCGGGTGCAGGATGTCGAACAGCGACTTCAGCCCGTAGTTGTCGTCTTGGTGCATCGAGTCGTAGAGCGGGTTCCCGGCCTTGGTATTCGGATCGTCCTTAGGCGCGCCGGTGGGCGGCGCACCCGCGCCGGGTACGGGAACTTCGGCGAACCCGGTCGTACCCGCCGGCGGCGCGACCGGCACCTCGACACCCGTCAACACGGAGGGCGGTTGGAACGCGGTCGGCGCGACCGGCAGCGGTTGGCCCGGCAGCGCGGGCGGCGGGGCGTCCTGCGCGCGGGCCGTGACCGAAGCGAGCAAGGCACACAACACGGCAACCGCCGTGCGCCGGCGCGTCGGCCCAGAGAGCGACTTCATAGAAGCACCGTTTTGGTGATGAGTTGTTGTCCTCGGTGGCCACCCCCGCGACCAACCTGTGAGAGGAAATAGACTCGTTGCGCAATAGGTGTTGGTTCAGTCGCACTTCGGCCAGACGATCCTGTGTGGTCGTTACCCGTACATCCGGTTGTGGAGTCCGGCGACGTTCTTCATCATCACCGTGTGACGACGGG
>VGZJ01000224.1 GCA_016872595.1 Planctomycetota bacterium | reverse complement strand
CCTTCCAGTCGTAGAATGTGGTCGTGTGGGGCACGGCTGTGGTCCCGAACCGTTGGAGGTAAGAGACCGATAGTTTAGGCCCAGCCGTGCTTCACACACTACACGCCCGTTAACCTCCACCCGCAAGGCCATGAGAACCCTGTTGCTCGCTTCGGTCGCCGGTGCCGCGGTCGCGGCCGGGTACGCACTCACGCCGTCCACCGCGGCCGACCGCGCCGCGCCCGCGCCCGAGGGCGCGGCCCCGGTCGCCGCCGCGCCGGTGCCGCCCGCGCCCGCCCCGGCGCGCCTCGTCGCCCACGAGTGGGGCACGTTCACCAGCTTCTCCGGGGCCGACGGCGTGCCGGTCGCCTTCACCCCCAACAACAACGACCTGCCCGGGTTCGTCTACTATCAGGGCAACCCGAACTCGAAGGCCGGGCGGTTCAACTACGGTGGCCTCGTCAGCATGGAAACGCCCGTCGTCTACTTCTACACGGACCGCGAAACGAAGGTGTCGCTGAAGGTGGACTTCCCGAAGGGGTGGATCACCGAGTGGTACCCGTTCGCGCACGCCGCCCCGGTGCCGAACCGCGACAAGCCCGGTCAGAGCATCCGGTGGGACGTGAAGCTGACGCCGAATGAGTCGGCCAAGTTCCCGCGCGAGCGCGCCGACGCCAGTGCCCCGGTTAACCACTACTACCACGCCCGCGAAACGGACGCGGTGCCGCTACAAACCGAAGTGACGCCGCGCAAGCCGAACCGCGGCGACGACGACGACGACGATTACTACGACGAGCGCGGACTGCGCGGCGGTACGGTCCTTCAGCGCGAAAAGTTCCTGTTCTATCGCGGCGTCGGCGCGTTCGCCCCGCCGGTCACGGTGAAGGCCCTCGGCGGCGACAAGGTCCGCGTGGTGAACGCGAGCGGCGGCCCCGCGACCGGCCTCGTACTCGTCACCGTGCGCGGCGGTAAGCTCGGGTTCGTTCCCGTGAGCGACGTCGCTAGCGGCGCGACCGCCGACGCCACCATCCCCGCGGCCGGCGACCAGCGCGCCGCGCTCGCCGAACTGCTCGTGAAGAACCTCACCACCGCCGGGTTGTACGAGAAGGAAGCGAAGGCGATGGTGAAGACGTGGGACAGCGCGTGGTTCGGGGAAGAGGGCACGCGGTTGCTGTACCTCGTGCCGCGGGCGAAGACCGACGAACTGCTGCCGCTCACGATGGACCCGAAGCCGACGGAGTTGGTCCGCGTGCTGGTCGGCCGGCACGATTTCCTGACGCCGGAACAGGAAGCGACCGCGGAGAAGGAGCTGAAGCGCGTACGCGCGGCGCAGGACGAACTGAACGCGGCTTACGCAGAGTTGCAGAAGCTCGGCCGGTTCAGCGCGCAGGCGCAGCAACAGGCGACCCAGCGCCTCGACGCAAAGCCGACGGCGCAGAAGTAGTGCGTTCCTTCTTCCGTAGCCGGCCTCAGTGAGGCCGGAGCTACCCCACAGGTTCAGCTCCCGGCCTCACTGAGGCCGGCTACAGAAGAATGCACAGATACCCCGTTCCGTTCGGGGCCGCGGGCGCGAATAATGGCCGGGCCGTTTCGTTCCCGGCGCGAGCTACACATGGACACGCCCACGCACGCCCCGCCGTACATCGGCCTCGACTACAGCACGTGCCGGCAGGGGCACTGGGACGACTGCTGGCTCATCTCCGCACTCGTCAGCCTCGCGTTCAAGCGCCCCAACGACGTGCTCGACATGATCCGCGCGAACCCCGACGGCACGTTCGCCGTGACGCTGCCGGGCAAGGAGCCGGTGAGCGTGCGCCCGGACGAAGGCGTCAGCAGCTCCGACGGCGTGTGGGCACCCGTGATCGAGGCCGCGGTGGGCAAGCACACGAACGTGACCACCACGCGCATGCTCCAGTTCGGGCAGGGCATCACGCTGCTCACGGGCAACGGCACGAAGTGGAGTTCCAACGTGACCGGGGCCGGGTTCGGGCCGCTGGTGCCGATCCCGTTCAACGACAACACGCTGCCCGCGATGCTCGCGACCGCTGAAGAGCGGAAGCGCGTCGTCGTGCTCGGCGGCAGCGACGGCTATTGGACGACGGTAAAGGTGGAAGGACTCGTACACCGGCACTGCTACGCGATCCTCGCCTACGAAGCCGCAGACGGGCACGCGCGCGTCCGCGACCCGGCCGGCGACGACGGCCGCATCCCCAATAACCGCAAAAAGCTTGGCTACGGCCCCGGCGAGTTCTGGCTCACGCTCGACGAAGTCGAATCCAGTTTCTGCGGGCTGGCGATCGAGCGGAACTGACGCGCGAGTGTTTTGAGGAGCCGCGTGTAGGTCGCGGTTGAGCGAGGCTCTGCGAGCGAGGCCCGACGGCCAGAGAGCGTTGCGGTTCTGCGGAGCGGCCGTTGGTTTTTCTGTAGCCGGCCTCTGTGCGACCGGAGCGGACCGCGCGGTCGAGTACACGCATCCTCGCGGGAGCTGAATGATTCGCGTAGCCCCGGCCGCGCGGAGGCCGGCTACAGAAGAAGACACGCAAGCGAGACACGGTCACGCTTCTAGCCGCCGGGCCTCGCTCGACCGCGACCTACATTGAGCGTCTGTCGCGCGCGGTCGTGGCGGTTGTAGGGGCTGACCGTTTGCCCGCGGCCCGCGGGCCGTGGTTGCGCGCGGTGCGTTGTTGCGGCGGCGCGGGCCGCACGTAAGAATACCGAAACTCCGTAACCCTTACCGTGTCCGATCTTGCCGCGCCCCTCTATCCTGACGGCCATCACCGGGGTTGGCCGTTCGGGGCACGCATCTTCAATCGGCCGCGGGTCGCGGAAAGGTCGGGCGATGGACAAGGCAATGAGCTACGGGGCGCTGGGCGTCGGGGCCGTCATGGCGCTCGTATTCGTCCTCGACCTTGTCGCCGGCATCCCGTTCGGCGGCAGTGCGAAGCCCAACAAGTTCGTCATGGGCGACATCTTCGGGCTGCTCGCGTCCGCCATCGTCGTGTACCTCGGCTGGAACGCCTCCAAAGACCTGAAGTGACCGCTCAGCCGTGCGCCGGCTCGCGGCGCGCGAGTTCCACCACCGCTTCGATCAACCCGTCTTCGGTGTAGGTCGCCGCTTCCGCCGCGACCGGCAGCCCCAGTTCCCGCACCGCCGCGCCCGTGATCGGGCTGATCGCCACCAGCTTGATCTCGCCGCGCTCGACGCGCCCGCGAATGGTTTCATCGAACCCGCCGAGCACGCCGCGCGCGATGCCGGGGCTGGGCAGGGTGACGTACCGGATCTCGCCGCGGCGCAGGGCGTCCAGCGCGCCGGCGTCCGGGTCCGCGGTGTCGATCTGGTCGTACACCGCGACCTGTTCCACGGTCGCGACCGCGGCGAGCGCGTCGCGCAGCACCTCGCGCCCGCGGTTGGCGCGGGCCAACAGCACGCGCGTCCCGGTCACGTGCGGCACGAGCGCCGCGGCTAGCCCTTCCGAAGAGAACCTCGCGTCGGGCACGAGGTCGGCGCGCAAGCGGTACTCGAGGAGCACGTCGGCGGTTTTGGGGCCGATGGCGGCGAGCCGCACCCGGCCGAGGTCGCGCAGGTCGCGCCCGCGCGCCTCGAGCCGGCGGAGCAGGGCGTGAACCCCGTTCGCACTGGTGAAGACGAGCCAGTCCCAATCGCCGGCGCGAAGCTGGTCGAGCGCGCGGTCGAGGGGCGCGAGGTCGGCCGGCTCGCGGATCTCGATGACCGGCATCCGCGTGACCACCGCGCCGAGGTGTTCGAGCTTGCGCACCATGCCAGAGGCTTGGTGCGCCGGGCGCGAGACCAGCACGCGCCGGCCGAACAGCGGGCGGGCCTCGAACCACGGGCGCGGCGCGCGGTGCGCCACCGCGTCGCCGATCAGGATGAGGCCGGGCGCTTCGAGGCCGGCGTTCCGGCGGGTGTCGTCGATGGTCCCGAGCGTGGCGAACACCGCGCGCTGTTCGCCGACGCTGGCGCGCTCGACGATCCCCGCGGGCGTGTCCGGCGGCATCCCGTGTTTGAGCAACTCGCCCACGATCACCGGGAGCCGGGCCACGCCCATGTAAATGGCGAGCGTGCCGGGGAACGCGGCCAGCGCCTTCCAGTCGAGCTTGTTGCCGGGCTTGTTGGGCAGCTCGTGGCCCGTCACGAACGCGACGGCGCTCGAGTAGGCCCGGTGCGTGAGGGGCAGTTCCAAGTACGCGCCCGCAGCGAGCGCGGCGCTCACGCCGGGCACGATCTCGTAGGCGAGGCCCGCGGCCCGCAGCGCCTCGGCCTCTTCGCCCCCGCGCCCGAAGATGAGCGGGTCGCCGCCCTTGAGCCGCACGACGGTCTTTCCGGCGCTGGCGGTCTCGATCAGCTTCTGGTGAATGTGGGGGTACTTGTCCGGGTGCTGACCGGGCAGGTCGCGGACGCAAATACGCTCGGCGGTCGGCGGCGCGCCGTCGAGCAGCCGCTCGGGAACGAGTTGGTCGTACAGCACGAGGTCGGCGCGGGCCAGCACCTCGGCCCCGCGCACGGTCAGCAGCCCCGGCGCGCCGGGGCCGGCACCGACGAGGAACACACGGGGGGTGGCGGGGTCAGGGAGCATTTTCGATTGCAGATTTGTGATTGACGATTGGGAAGAACGGCGACCGACGGTCGATTGACGATTGGGACTGCCGAACAATCGTCAATCACAAATCTGCAATCGACAATCTTACACGGCCACTTCGTCGGCCGGGACCGACTCTTCGAGTTCGTTCGGGTCGAACCCGGGGAACAGGTGGCAGAACAGGACGCCGACCATGTACAGCGCGAACATCGGCACGAACAGGTACATCATCGTGACCACGTCCGGCGTGGGCGTGATGACGGCCGCGAACACCGCGAGGATAAAGCACGCGTACCGCCACTTCGTCAGGTAGTCCCCGGCGCTGAACAGCCCGATCCGGTTCAGGAAGATCATCACCAGCGGCGTCTGGAACGAGATGCCGAACACCAGCGGCAGGATGATCGCGAGGCCGAGCCACTCGTGCAACCGGATGTCCGGGTCGAAGCCCAGAATCTCGTTGAACTTCAACAGCGCCTTCACCGCGCCCGGCAGCACCCAGAACTGGCACAGCAGCACGCCGCACAGGAACAGAACGAGGCTGGGGACGAAGAAGATGTACACGTACTTCTTCTCGTGCGGGTACAGCCCCGCGCCCACGAACGCCCAGAACTGGTAGAAGAGAAACGGGCTGGCGAGGATGATCCCGCACAGGATCGACACCTTGAAGTACACCACGAACGCTTCCTGCGCGCTCAGCGTGGTGAGGTACTGCTTGCTATCGGCCAGCGCGACGCCGGTGTCGCTGAGGACGCTGATTTCGGCCGGGTACACGTCGAGCGTGAGCGGGATTTCGGCCGGCGTGCCGGGCTTGAGCGGGCCGACGAGCGGCTCGAACTGTTTGGTACTCGCGAAGACGCGCATCTGACTCGGCGCGCCGAGCAGCAGCTTGCGCTCGTCCGAAGAGAGCGAGGCGAGGCTCGGATCGTCCTTCATCTTCTCACGCAACGCCGCGACCGCGTCCCGGTCCGACTTCGTGATGTTGGCGATCTTCTCGTTCTGTGTCTTGATCGCGCGCCGGTAGTAGAAGTCGCGGGCCTGCGTCTCGACCGGTTCGGTGATGATCTTCAGCATCGGCTTGCCGACGCCGATCTTGTCGTTACCCAGCGACGTGCCGATGGCGTCGAGGACGAAGCCGATGACCATGAAGAACGCGAGCCACTTGAGGGCCGCGAACATGCGGTACCGCAGTTCCTCGATGTGGTCGCCCAGCGGCATGCGCGTCTCCGCGAACATGTCGTCCGGGTACTGCGGCCGACTGGCCGCGAGCTTCTTGAGGCGATCGGCGTGAGCCATGACGCGGACCCCGTAGCTGGGGGCGACCCAACCCGGAGCGAAGGTGCCCGGCCGGTTGGCGGAAAGCGGTTTCTGGCGGAAGGTCGCAATTATCGTATGAGGCGCGGCAAGCGGTCACAAGGCGCGCCGCCCGTCGCGCCGGGGTAAGTCAGGCCGGTTGTGCCGGCGGCGCGGGCCGGGGGAGCCGCGCGGGTGCGGCGCGGCGCGGCCCGCGATTCAGGGGGCGTTGACCGCGGGGCGATAATACCGCCACGGAACGGACGGACCCGCGGTTCCCGAAGGAGCGCCCCATGCGCCGCTATCTGCTCTTGGTTCTCGCGCTGGGGGCGCTCGCGCCGGTCGGGTGCGGCCGGTTCGCCGGGCCGCTCGAATCGCGGCAGCAGGGCCGCGTGGACCCGAAGGACCGCGAGGGCCGCCCGGTCTATAACCTCGACGAGCAGCAGAAGCGCGGGCGCGAGCGCCTGTCGATCTCGGAAGACGACTTCCGCATCGGCCCGAAGGGGTACATCGACCGACCCAGCCCGATCGGTAGGTAGGTGCGCGCGGTTGTTCGTAGTGACCCGCTTCAGCGGGTCACTACGAACAACCGCGCGCGGCCCGCTCAGTCCTTCGCGCCGCCGAGCGTGACGGGAATCTTGTGAACGTCGTTCAGGCGCGTGTGGGCCGCGCTCCCTTCGCCGGTCTTCGGGAACTTGTCGCAGATCAACTTCAGCGTCTTGATCTCGTCCTCTTTCTTCCCGGCTTCGGCCTGCGTCAGAGCGATTTGCCAGTACGCGGCTGAGGCGTGCGCCGGCGACGCTGCGATGATCTGGCGGTACAGCACAATCGCCTCGTCGTACTGCTTGAGCTGCCGGTTGGCCGCGGCCATGTGGTTGTAGTTGGTGGGGAAGTTGTTCGTGCCGCGGTAGGCCGCGATACACTCCTTCCAGCGCCCGGCGTAGTACAGCGAGTCGGCGATGTAAATCGCGTAGGTGTCGGCCTTGGCCGCGTTCGCGGTCAGGAGTTCGCGGTACACGGCGATAGCTTGGTCCGGCTTGCCGGCTTCGCGGTAGGCCATTGCCGCTTCTTCGAGCCACCGCGGGGCGGTCTTCACGTCGGCCGCGAGCTGCCGGTAGATGGCGACCGCTTTGTCCGTTTGCTTCGGCGTCTCCTGCCGGTACGTCAGCGCGATCTGCCCCTGACCTTTGGCCTTGTCCGCGAACTTGGCGTAGGTCGTGCGCGCCTGCTCCATCTGCTTGTTGGTCTTGAACCACTGCGCGAGGTAACCGAGGGTTACGTCGTCCGCGCCCTGTTGGGCGATGATCTCTTCGTACACGGCCTTCTGCTTGTCCGGCTGGCGGGCCTGCCGGCGCAGTTCGGCGACGGCGTACCACGCCGCCATCGCCTGCGGCTTGGTCTTGGCGTCCTTGAGGTTCGCGGCCACTTGGGTTTTCAGCCACGCGGCCCCGGCATCGGTCAGCTTCTCGCCCAGCTTCTTGGTGGCTTCGTCCGTCGAACCCGTGAGGTCGTGCGCGATGTAGGGCAGCGCGCCCCAACTGGGGTGCATGACGAGGTGCGGCAGTTGCGGTTCACTGGCGCTCGTGGCAAGCGCTTTCAGCCCCTCCTCGAAGTTGCCGGCGTGGAACACCAGCCGCGCGTACTGGCGCGACGCCTCGGCGCACGGCTCCGATGTCGCGCCCTTGCGCTCCACGTCGTAGGTCAGCTCGCGGAGCAGCTTCGCGCGCGTGGCCTCGTCCATTTCCTTCGTGGCGATATCGACCAGATCGAGCCGGGCCATGACCGCGGCGAAGTGCTTCGGGTGCGACGCGATCACTTTGCCGTAGGCCTTCTTCGCGGGCTTGGTGTCGCCGATGTCGCGGTGGGTGCGGCCGATCAGTAGCGCCGCGATGGGCGCTTCGGGCGAGTCCGGGTAGTAGTCGAGCAGCGACTGATACCCGTCCTTTATCGCGGTGTTCTGCTTGCGCAGGGCGACGTGGCAGTGCGACCACTTGAGCTGCGCGTACGGCGCGCCCTCGCTCTTCTCGTACAGCTTGAGGAACTTCTCGTACTCGTCGGCCGCGGCCTTCCACTGGCTCTCGCGGTACAGGCGCTCGGCCGCGTTGAGCTGGAAGCGCTCGGCCTCTTTGAGCTTCTCCCAGCGCTTCAGGTCCATCTCGTCGAGCGGGCCGGCGGGGGCGAGCGCGGCGCTCGCGCAGAGGAGCACGGCGACGAGGGCGAGGCGGAAGAAACCTAACCCCCCCGGCCCCCCTTCCCTGAAGAGGAGGGGAGAGTCCGAACCCTTGCGCACCGGGGAGGTTCCCGGCGCGCCAGCGCCTCTCCCCCCCTTCCCTTCAGGGAAGGGGGTTAGGGGGTTAGGTTCTGCGGTCATGGCTGTTGCGAGCGTCGCCATTCGTTGTGTTCCCGGTGGGCGTAATAGATGATGTTGATGCCGAGCAGGTAGCACTGGTCGGCGATGGCCTTCTTGATGCCGGCGCGGTCGTCGCGCCACGCGTCGCTGAGCGCGCCGGGGTGGTAGTACACGGCCCAGCGCCCGTCGATCTTCCACCCCAGCGGGCTGGTGCCGCCGTGGGCGACCACGATGGGCAACTGCGGGATGTCGAACGGGCGGCGGTGGATCAAGTCGTCGCGCGGGATCGTGACCGCCGTGGTCCCGGTGATCTCGTTCATCGCCGCGATGAAGTTGCCGTGGAACCCGCCGTTGCCGAGGGTGTCGCCCAAGATCATGCCGTGGCGCTCGGTGATGTAGGCTTTCAGGACGCGCTTGTCCGCGGCCGACGGCGCGAACGTGCCGGCCCCGCCGATGTACACCAGCGGGGGCGACGCCTTCTGTTTGAACGTGCCCAGCGTCGCCACGTCCATCGACTCGGTCTCTTCCGCCACCTTCCCGTTCATCTTCGGGAACCGGACGACGAGTTCCGTGAGCAGGTTCTTGTCGCCGCCGATGCCGAAGTTCTTGTCCCACGACTTGTCGGAGTGGCGCAGCCGGATGAAGCGGATCTTGCCGCCGTCCTTGCCGCTCCCGAACCCACCACCGTCGCCGTCGCCCTGCCCCAACCCACCGTCGCCCATGCCGACCTGATAGCGGTTCGCGGTCTCCTCGTTCAGTTTTACGTCGATGCTGTCGATGGGCGGCGGGGCCGCGAACGACACGTTGCTGTACGGGTTGATGACGAACTTCTTCCGGATCACCTTCTGCACCTTCACCGACATCGCCTGCGGCGAGTCGTTGCCGCCGCCCGGCGGGAGGTCGTACTCCTGCTCGCCGCTGGCGCGCGATTCGAGGTGCATCAGCACATAGAGCAGGCCGAACAGCAGCGAGTACACGGCGACCATCGAGAGCGACTGGCGCACGCGCTGGCTGCGCGCCGCGGCCGTCGCGAGGCCCGCGGTGGCGAGCACGAGGGCCGGGAACATGAACGGGCCGATCAGCTTGTTGACGCGGGCGATGTCGGCCGGGGCGTTCGGGTAGTTAGTGCCGAGCGCGGCGGCGAACAGCAACCCACCGAACAGGAACAGCGCGAGACCGGGCTGCGGGCCGTAGTACGCCGCAGTCACGTCGAACGGGTTCCACCCGCCGCGCCGCACGCCGACGGTTTCGCCGCTGACCGGCACCTGCGGGCGCGTGTACCCGTCCACCACCGCGACGCGCGCCTCGTAGCGCTTCGTCGCGCGGTCGAAGAGGTAAATCGCCCACATCAGGCCGACGACGTAGACGATCACCCACCCGGCGAGCGCGACCAGCGGCACGCCGGGGAGGAACGACACGAGCGCGCGCCACACGCCCACGTAGAACGCGGTGAGGAGCGCGGCGCGGAGCGGGGTCAGGCGCGAACGTCGCACGGGGGGCCGTGGGTTGGTGTGGAAGTAGTAAGCACACTCCGTGTGCCGTCGCTACGCGGGTCGAATGCGCTTCGCGGGATTCGAGAGCAATACTGCGAGGTTCACGCACGGCACACGGAGTGTGCCTACTACTTTGAGCGGACTATGGCTTGAGTTCCTTGAAGATGTCGTCGTCCTTCTTGTCGAGCGGGTTGGTCTTCGTCGGTGCGGGCTTCGTGCCGGTTTCGCCGAGCTTGTCGAGGAGGTCGCCCTTGCCCGGTTGCTTCGGGCTGGGGCCACCGGCGACGGGGTTCGGCCCCTTCGGGTCCGGCACCGCGGGCGCGGGCGCTTGCGGCACCTGCGCGGCTGGCTTGTCGCCCTTGTCGGCGGCGTCCGGCGCGGCCTTCGTGTTGGCCTGCGACTTGTCCCAATAGAACGGGCCGACCGTGAGCGCCGCGAGCAGCACCGCGAACACGACCCCAGCTTGAACCGACGCTTTGATGAGACCCGATTGCGCGCTCAGCCCGAGCGCGTCGTTGGTGGAGTGCGTGGTGGTCGGTTCGGTGTGGGTTGCCATGTGGTATCGGTGTGCGGGAGAAGGTGGGCGCGGGCAGCGTTCCCCATCGTACCCGAACCGCGCCGCGGGGCAACGCCTTTCGGCGCGCGGTTACAGTTTCGCGCGAAAGCGTCTTGCAATCGCGCCGAGCGTTCGCGATACTAGACTCGTTGCGCAATAGCGATCGATGGCCTATTCATAGGGTTATGACGAATTACGAGAAATTGCGTCGGAAGCCGTTGTTGTTCCGCATGTTCACGGGGCTCTCGGCCGACGAGTTCGACAAGGT
>VGZJ01000223.1 GCA_016872595.1 Planctomycetota bacterium | reverse complement strand
CGGTGGGCGCGGCCCCGTTCGCACCGACCGCGCCCGGCGCGCCGCCCGCGGGCGCGGCCCCGATGGAACCGTTCATCCTCACCATCGACCGCAAGCCGTAACCCCTTCTGTAGTAGCCGGCCTCATTGAGGCCGGAGCTACCCGCGCCGCACCGGCCTCAATGAGGCCGGCTACAGGTGGCACCGGCGCGGTCGGGTGAGGCACCAGTGGAACCTTTCGGCCGCGGGGTGGCGCGATCCGCCCCGCGGCCCACTTTTCGCGCCCGCGGCAAAATCGCACGAGTCTTTCAGTCCCCTCTTGGCACGGGCCGCGTGCTAGGATATGAATGTCGCGTAAGCAGTCTGCGGCCCCCTTTTCCACTCGCAGCGCCGCGACCTCCATCGCCACTCACGTCCCGTCGCGAAAGGTCTTGCAATGGGGTTCCCCGACCGTTCGGCGCGCGGCCGCGCGCGGCTCGCTATTGAACAGCTCGAAGACCGGACCACGCCCACGAAACTCGACGCCACCCTCGCGCTGCCGGAACTGGTGGCGACCGGGGCCGTGGCGGGCGACCGCGTCAACGTGGTCATGGCCGCGGGCGCGACCTCGGCGGCCGACGCCGCGGCGCTCGGCGCGGCCCCGTTCGCGCAGAACGTCCGCGCGCTCGGGTTCGGCATCTACAGCGTGACCCTCGCGCCGGGGTTCGACGTGGGCACCGCCCTCGCCTTCTACGGCGGCACCGCGGGCGTGCTCTCGGCCGCGCCGGACGCCATCGTTCAACTGCAGAAGACCCCCAACGACACCAGCTACTCGTCGCTGTACGGCATGACGAAGATCGGTGCGGCGACCGCGTGGGACACGACCACGGGGAACCCGAACTTCGTCGTCGCGGTGATCGACACCGGCGTGGACTACAACCACCCGGACCTCGCGGCGAACATGTGGACGAACCCGAACGAGACCGCGGGCGACGGCATCGACAACGACGGCAACGGGTTCGTCGACGACATCTACGGCTGGGACTTCGCCAACGACGACAGCAACCCCATGGACGACGACGGCCACGGCACGCACGTCGCGGGCACCATCGGCGCGGTCGGGAACAACTCGCGCGGCGTGGCGGGCGTGAACTGGTCGGTGAAGATCATGGCGCTGAAGTTCCTCGGCACCAACGGCGGGTACACGAGCGACGCCATCGCCAGCCTGAACTACGCGGTCGCCGCGGGCGTGAAGCTGTCCAACAACAGTTGGGGCGGCGGCGGGTACGACAGCACGCTGGCCTCGGCCATCGGCCGGGCGCGCACCGCCGGGCACATCTTCGTGGCCGCCGCGGGCAACGACGGCACCAACATCGACACCACCGCGAGCTACCCGGCCAGCTACATCAAGAGCTACGACAACGTGGTCACGGTCGCGGCCACGAACAGCTCGGACGCGCTCGCCAGCTTCAGCAACTACGGGTCCAACACGGTCACGCTGGCCGCGCCCGGCGTGAGCATCCTCAGCACGACGCCGAACAACGGCTATTCGAGCTTCAGCGGCACCAGCATGGCCGCGCCGCACGTGACCGGCGCGATCGCGCTGTACTGGGGTGCGAACTCGAGCGCGAGCTACTCGGACGTGATCTCGAAGCTGAAAAGCTCCGTGGACACCGTGAGCGGGCTGAGCGGCAAGGTCGCGACCGGCGGGCGGCTGAACGTCGGGAAGATGTTCGCCACCAGCCCGCCGCCGAGCGTGGCCCCCGGCCCGAAGGTGTCGGCCGCCAGCTTCACCACGGCCAACAACCAGCTCACGAAGGCCACGTTCACCTTCGACAAGGCGATCAGCGCGAGCACGTTCACGAGCGCCGACGTGGTCAGCTTCACCGGGCCGAACGGCGCGATCACGACCGGCTACACGATCACGCCCGTGGGCACGAGCGGCACGACCTTCGACGTGAGCTTCACCGCGCAGACCGCGGCCGGCACGTACACGATGGTCATCGGCCCGGACGTCCGCGACACGTCCGGCAACCTGATGAACCAGAACGGTAACGACACCGCGGGCGAGACGACCGCCGACCGCTACACCGCGACCGGCAGCCTCGTCCTCACGGTGAACAAGACGTACTCCGCCAGCAACCTCGGCCTCGCGATCCGCGACAACTCCACGACGACCTCGACCATCTCCGTCACCGACGACATCAAGCTGACCGACCTGAACGTGAAGGTGACGCTGACGCACACCTACGTGGGCGACCTCGTCATCAAGCTCACGTCGCCCACGGGGAAGGTGGTGACGCTGTTCAGCCGGCACGGGGGCAGCGGCGACAACCTGAGCGGCACGACGTTCGACGATGAGGCGGGCACGGCCATTGCCAACGGCCGCGCGCCGTACAGCGGCAGCTTCCGCCCCTTCGCGGCGCTGACCGGGTTCGACGGCCTGAGCACGAAGGGCACGTGGACGCTGAGCGTGCAAGACGCGGCGAGCCGCGACACCGGCACGCTGTCGGCGTGGTCGCTCACGGCCACGGGCACCGTCGGCGGCGGGAGCGGCTCGGCGCGGGTCCGCGCGCTCGGCTCCGCCGACGAAGCCGCGTTCGACGCCCCGGCGGTGTTCGCCGAACCCATCGCGGTCACGCCCTTCGCGCCCGCAAGTTCCAGCGCGCCCGCGGCCGACGCGCCGGCGAGCGCGTACCTACTGGGCGAATCGCGCCGCGAGTACGACACCCCGGACCTGTCGGCCGCGCCGCGGGCCGAGCGCGTGGCGGTCGTCGACGCGACCGACACCGACTTCGACGCCCCGCTCGCCGCGGCCTTCGCCTGCCTCTACATGCCGCCGAGCGCGGACGACGGCGACGAGGGCGACGCGGACGAAAGCGCGCCGGAGTGACGCGCGGCCTTACAATGCGCCCATGCGCATCCTCGAAGCGTTCGACGCGCCGGTTCGCACGGTCGCGGTCTCCCCGGACGGGCGGTTCGTCGCCGCGTCCGCCGACCGCGCGTTCGGCGCGTTCGACTGGCACACCGGGGAGCCGGTGTTCCGCCTGACCGCGCCCGCGCCCGTCGTGCAGTTCGCGTTCGACCTCGCCGGGCGCTGGCTCGCCTGCGGTTCGGTCGGCCTCCCCCTCGCGCTCATCGAACTCGAACCGTTTCAAGCGCGCACGTCACTACTGGCCGAACACGCCGGCGGCGTCGCCGCGTTCCCGGACGGGAAGAAGCTGATCGCCACCCAGACCACGAGCGCGGAGCGCACGCGGCTCGCGGTGTGGGAACTGCCGGGCCTGCGCGCGCGTAGCGGGTTCGACGACTGGCCGACGTTCGCGCGGCTCGCGGTCAGCCGCAACGGGGAGTTCGTGGCCGGGATCGGGCCGGGGGTGACGCGCCGCCTGCGCCCGGTGCCGGCGACGTTCGAGGTCCGGTTCGCGGCCAGCGGCGGCAAGGACTACCACTTCCCGCCGCTCAACGGCCCGACCTACGGCGTGCCCGGCTTCATCAGCTTCGCGCGCGACAGCGGGACGTGCGCGTTCGGCTGGGCCGGCGAGTTCCACGTCCTCGACCTCTCGACCGGGACGACGCGGTACGTGCGGCGCGTGGAGGCGAGCTACCGCGGCGCGGCGTTCACCGGGTCCGGGCAGTTGTTCGCGACGGCCGAGGACACGGGCCGGGTGAAGCTGTGGGACGCGCGGGCGTGGCAGGTGGTGCGCGAGTACGACTGGCAGTGCGGCCCACTAACCGACGTAGCCTTCACCGCCGACGGCGCGGCCGGCGTGTGCGCCACCGCCGCCGGCCAGTTGGTCCAGTTCGACGTGGACGAGTGACCGCCCAAACGGTCGCCACGGCGCGGCAACCTGTACCGCTCAACGAGAAGGGAGAAACGAAGACGCCCGCCTTTCGGCGGGCGCGGGTACAGACCACGTTACGTGCTACGGTTTCATTCGGGGCGCTGTCACCTTCCAGACCTGTGCGATTCCGTCCGTGGTCAGTGTCGCGATTAACACCCCGTCCGGGATAGGTGTGAACGAGACTTGTGCGTTCTCTCCGAGACGAGCTTCGGGCGCGTTGTCGTGCTCCACCCAGTTTTCGGTTTGCAGGTCCCACAGCCGAACGCCGAAACTGCCGACCACGACGAGGTGCCGCCCGTCGGGAAGGTAGTGGAGGGCGTGGATTGTGCGATTGACGAACGGCTTGGGCAGTTTGACCGGGTATCGGATGCGATTCGTCTCGGCGTCCCAAAACGCGATCGGGGAACGGTTCGTTGGTGTCATATGATAGTCGCGCGCCACCGCGACCGTCTTCCCATCGGGGGCGATGGCGCTGCACCACTGGAACCCGTCGATTCGCGCGGTTCGCTTCCCGGTGGCTGTGTCGAAGAGGAGAATGTGCGCCGGGTCCGGTGGCAAAGTCTCAGGCTGTGCCCGCGACTTGGAGGTGCCCGGTCATCAGGTCAAACGTGCCCGCCGTGACAACCAATTTTGCCACCGATTGAGACCGTCGCGTTGCCCAATCGGGACGTGCCCGACGTGTGCGTGTAGTCGTTCTGGAACGTGAACCCGCCCAGCCACACCTCGCCGCTGTTGTTCGTGAACGGGACTTCGATTCGGTGTGGTGTTGCGCCGCCCTCGGCGCTCCAGTGCGCTCCGTTCGAGACCGTCACGTCGCCCGATCGTTGAGGAGGATTCGGCCTCGTGTCCGCGACAATGTGCCCCGCCGTGGCTTTGACGAGAACCGAACCGCCGGTGACGTTCCAGAGCGCGACGTTACGCAGTTCAATTTCGCCCGCGCTCTCCCAGATCACCTGCGCGTCGTTGTCGAAGATGTTGACGGTGGCGCTGGCGGGCGTGCCGACGGTGTACCCGGTGCCGCTGGCGACCGTGAGGATCAGGGTTTCGGTCGGTTCCGAAGTCGAATCGTCGTTGGTGCTGAGGTAGACGTCGGCGGTGGCCTGCCCGGTCATGAACGAGGCGAACATGGGGTTGGTGAAGTCGCCCGAATCGGCGGTGCCGGAGAACGACAGGTTTACCGTCAGGGACGAACTGGTGTCGTCGCGGGTCAGCCGCCACCGATACCCCGACGACCCCTCGGGCGCGTCCGACAGGGCCGCGGCCGTGACCACGGGCGTGGGCGTGGTCCGGTCCTCGCACACCTCCAACATGGGGCGGAACCTCGGCGCGCGAGATCGGTTTAACGAAGCTTTACAGGGGGGAGGCGATAGTTAAACCGAGCCAGCGGCGGAGCGCGGCGGTGATCGTGCGCGGCGACACGGGCGTTCGTCCTGAGTGGCTCTGTGAACTTATGATCACTTAATCCGATTCTGCGCATTGCCCGCACCGAATGCAAGCCCGCGAGTCGGGATTTTTCCAGAAAGGCGAACGCAAGTCTGTGAAACATTTCACAAGGCACGCCCGCCCCAGACGAGTTGGCGCTCTGGCGCTCTGGCGCTCTGGGGTGGCAAACACTGGAAAAACAAGCGTTTCACCCAGAGCGCCACTCCAAAAGAGTTGGCGCTCTGGTGTGGGGATGTGGCGCTCTGGGTCGGGAATTGACGATCTCTTTTTGGCGCTCTGGGGTGAATGGCGCGCTCACTTCACCGTGAACGGGCGCTCGACGAGCTTCGTGACGGGCTTCACCGGGATCGGGCGGAACACGTCCACCTCGAACGGTTCGCCGACGCGGTTGCCACACACGTCTTCGAGGCGGGCGTCGATCATCAACTTGTAGTTGCCGCGCGCCCACGGCTTCGCGGGGGCGAACGAGACGACGCGCTCGCCGCCGCCGACCGTGAGGGTGCCGTCGACGCGCTTCCCGTCGGCGTCCGCCACCCACATCATGCGGGCCAGCAGCGCGTGATCGTGCGGCTTGGCGAGGCGCAGCGTGAGCGGCGCATCGCCTGAGCGCGGCGCGACCAGCGCCCAGTCGTCGGGCGACACGGGTTGATCGTCCGGGGCGGTCGCGGTGAAGGTCTTCCTGAAGTTGGTGAGCAGCGGGCGGCCCTCGGTGTCCTTCCAGTCCGCGGTTAGTTCGAAGGTGTAGCCGCGGCCGTCTTCGAGGATCGGGCCGTGTTCCTCGCGCGGGGCCAGCCCGCGCTTCACGCGGCCCGGGTCGAAGATCAGCGTGAGGCGCGCCCCGTCCTCGGACCAGAGCTCTTCGACCAGTTCCACGAACGGGTGATCGACGACCTTGCCGTCGTCGCGCGTGAGTTTGACGCGCGAGTAGACGTCGCCGCGCGCGACCGGGCCGGAGAAGTACACGTACAGGCGCAGGGTGTTTTCCGGGAGCCGGTTGCCGGTCGGGTACACGCCGGTCACCTGCACGCGCGGGCCGGGCGGCGGCTTGGGGATGAACACCGCGAGCGCGACCGGCTTGCCGGTCAGGTTCGCGCGCGGCGCGGCGGCGGGATCGAGGACCGCGCGGTACTTCACCCCCGGCGCGAGCGGGAACTGCGGCTCGAACACGACCGCGGACGCGGTCACGGACCACTCGCCCGCGACCGACGGCCGCGCCGCCAGTTCCGCCGGCGTGCCGCCGTCGACCACGAACCGCGCCGCCTTCGCCCACTCCGCGGCGCTCAGCTTGGCTTTGACGAGCGCGGCGAGGGTGGCGTCGTCGAGGCCGACGACGTGAACGACCGGCGGGTTCCCCACCAGCTTCACCTGCGGGTCCGCCGCGCGCGCCGGCGGCGCGAGGGCGAGCAGTGACAGTGCGATGACACTCGCGCGAAGTGCGGTCATGGCGGGAAGCTCAACGGGGTGTGGGCAGGGACAGGATACAGGAGGCGCGGGGCGAAGGGAAACGAACACGCCCACCGACCGCGGTCGGTGGGCGTGTTCGTAGTTAGGTTTCTCTCTTCTCTTGTCCTCTTCTTCCCCGAATCCCGAATCCTAACCCCCGGATCCGGCTACCGCCCGATGGCGTTGCTGGCCTTGTGGTCGACGTGGCGGTGCGCGATCTCGACGGCGAGGTTCTCGATGTACTGCTTCTTGAACTCGCTCTCGGACATCATCGACGCGGAGCGGATCATGCGGTCGCGCGGGTGCGCGAACGAGATGGGGTAGCTGTCCTTGAACTTGCCCCCGTCGGCGTCGATCTCGTAAATGTTCACCGTGACCTCGGCCCGGCCCTCGTAGATGCGCTCCATGCCGGTATCGGGTTGGTACAGGCGCAGGCGCGACAGCTCGATTTCCAGCACGAAGTCGGCCCCGAGTTTCTGGCCCACTTCGGCCGCGGTCATCTTCCGCCAGTTGGAGTTGGCGGCCTTGAACTTGTCCACCTGCGCCGGGCTGACGATCTTGAGCTTCACCTTGTTCTTGTTCTCCTTCGCCATCTCCGGCAGGACGCGGGCCAGTTCCGCGGCCAGCTCGCGCTCGGTGTTGAAGAACGCCGGCGCGCTGCCCGGCGCGACGTGCGGGAGCAGCAGCACCTGCACCTCGTCCTTGTCCTTCTTGGGGCCGTCTTTGGCGAAGGCGAGCGGGTACCGCGCGGGCACCTTCTCGTCTTTGGCGAACATGAACGCGATGGTGTTGAGCGGGTTGCACCCGATGGACGCGACGACCACCAGCCCGGCCCACACCGCCCGGCAGTACCACGTCGCGAGCTTGCTCCGGTTCTGGTTCATCCCTGCACCTATTAAGTGGGAACCGCGAGCGGGCGCTCGCGCGTTTCTATCCGCTGAGCAGTATCGCGCCCCAGCGCGCGAGCATCAGCACGAGCACCGCGCCGGCGGCGATCGTGAACACCATCTCGCCCCGGCCGCGGGGCACGTACAGCGCCTTGCCGCGAACCGCGCCGGCCGCGGCCCAGACCAGCGCGAGCGCCCACGAGACGCAAATCACGGTGCCGACCCAGTTGGCCCGCAGCGACGCGCCCACGTCGCCGCGAACCAGCAGGGCGAAGCTGGTTGTCATTCCGCACGCCGGGCACGGCTTGCCGGTCAGCACCACGAAGTTGCACGGCTCCATACCCAGTTGGGTGTGGGTGCCCATCGTGAGCGGGTTGCCGGCGTCGTCGTACGGGCGGATGCGCGCCGCCGCGACGAACACGCCCGTCAGGGCGAGGGCGATCGTGGCGAGCGCCGCGCGCACGAGCCGCTTCGTGCGGGCCGCCTCGCGCGCGACCTCGGCCGGGTCGCGCCGCCTTCGTGCGGGGCGCTTCGGCGCGTCCACCGGGTGGACAACCGGGATCGCGCCGGCCGGGGGCGGCTCGCTCGCGGGTGTATCGGCCTGTTCGGGCTGCACGCATAGCCTCCGAGAAATCGCGACGCAAGCGGACTTTCGCCCGGACGCGCGGCGCGCCACGATAACGTGAGCATTCTACCCAAGCGAGGTGGGCCGTGACGCGGGTGTTCAGGGAAGTTCGGCGGTTCGCGGCGACCGCGCCGGGGCCGGGGGTCGTCGGCGTGTCCGGCGGCGCGGACAGCGTCGCGCTGCTGCGCGCGCTCCGCGCGTGCGATGTGCCGCTGACGGTCGCCCACGTCAACCACAAGCTGCGCGGCTCCGACTCCGACGCCGACGAAGCCTTCGTCCGCGCCCTGTGCGCATCGCTCGGTGTGGAGTGCCGCGTCACGGCGGTCGATGTGAGCGCGCTCGCGGCCGGCGACAACCTCGAAGCGACGGCGCGCCGCGTGCGCTACGACTTCTTCGCCGAAGTCGCACGCGAGGTTGGCGCGCATTGGATCGCGACCGCGCACACGGCCGACGATCAGGCGGAAACCGTGCTGCATCGGCTGATTCGCGGCACGGGGCTACAGGGGCTGCGGGGGATTGCTGCGGAAAGGCAACCTACCCCCCCGGCCCCCGTCCCTGAAGAGAGGGGGGAGCAATCGCGCGAAGCGTCCTGCGCGCCGCTCGACGCGAGCGAAGCTCCAACCTCTTTCTCCCCCCTCCCTTCAGGGACGGGGGCCGGGGGGGTAGGTTGCCTTTTGCTCCGCCCCCTCCTCGCCGCCGCGCGCGCCGACGTGCTCGCGTACCTCGCCTCGATCAATCAGCCGTATCGCGAAGACGCCTCGAACACCGATACGCGGTTCACGCGCAACCGCATCCGGCACGAACTGCTGCCGCTGCTGAAGTCGTTCAACCCGGACATCGTGAGCGCGCTGGCGCGGCTCGCGGAGCACGCAACCGAGGCGCATGAGGTCGTCACGCTGGCCGCGACCGACCTTCTGGCGCGGGCCGAGCGCCCGCGCGCGGGCGCGACGGTTGTACTCGACGCGGCCACGTTGTGCGCCGCCCCGCGCGGCGCGCTGCGCGCGGCGCTGCGCGTGCTGTGGGAGCGCGAGGGCTGGCCGATGAGCGCGATGAACTTCGACAGTTGGGAGCGCGCGGTCGAAGTTGCCGACGGTAACGCGCCTGCGTGCGACTTCCCCGCCGGTGTTAGCATGCGCCACGCGGGAAGAGTGGTTCAGGTGGGCCGCAGAGAGTAAGAAGAGAATGGCCACAAAAAGCACAAAAGCCACAAAGGAAAACCGAAGGCAAGGCAGAAAGCCGGGCTGAAGGCACCGCGGTGTTGTGCCCTGTCTTCTGTCATTTAACTCTGCTTCTGCCTTCGTCTTCTTTTCTGGCTTTTGTGCATTTTTGTGGCCATTCTCTTCTGCCTTGCGAGGGCCAGTCGATGCTTCGTCCCATCCGCCGCGCGCTGCTGAGCGTGTCCGACAAGACCGGGCTTGTGGACTTCGCCCGCGAACTGGTGACCAAGTACGGCGTCGAGCTGATCGCCACCGGGGGCACGCGCAAGCTGATCGCGGACGCCGGGCTGCCGGTGCGCGACGTGAGCGACGTCACCAAGTTCCCGGAGATGCTCGACGGGCGCGTGAAGAGCCTGCACCCCGCGATCTTCGCCGGGCTGCTCGCCAAGCGCGACAAGCCCGAACACATGAGCACGCTCGCGGAGCACGACTTGCCAGAAATCGATCTGGTCGTGTGCAACCTGTACCCGTTCGAGCAAACGGTGGCGAAGCCCGGCGTGACCGAAGCCGAGGCCATCGAGAACATCGACATCGGCGGCCCGTGCATGGTCCGCGCCGCCGCGAAGAACTTCGACAGCGTGGCGATTGTTGTGCGGCCGACGCAGTATCCGCAGGTGTTGGCCCGGATGTCTGCGAAGGGTGGCAAGTTAGACCGCCCAACGCGCTTCGACTTCGCGCGTGAAGCGTTCGAACTGATCACGGGCTACGACCTCGCAATCATGCGGTATTTTGCGTCAATCGATGGTCACGCTGAAGTTGGGGAAGTCGAACGCTTCGTCGTCGGCTTTGAACGAAAGAAACTCCTGCGGTACGGCGAGAACCCGCACCAACCCGCCGCTTTCTACGTCGAACCCAACCTCACTCGCCCGTGCGTCGCGACCGCCCAGCAACTGCACGGCAAGGAGCTGAGTTACAACAACATCCTCGACCTCGATTCAGCGCTGAACCTTGCGCGCGAGTTCGCGGGGCCGGCGTGCGTGGTCGTGAAGCACAACAACCCGTGCGGCGCGGCCGTGAGCGCGAAGCTCGCGGACGCCTTCCAGCAGGCGTGGGACGGCGACGCGCTCTCCGCGTTCGGCGGCATCATCGCGTTCAACAAGCCCGTCGATGCCGACACCGCCAGCGC
>VGZJ01000222.1 GCA_016872595.1 Planctomycetota bacterium | reverse complement strand
GCCGCGCCACGGTCGCGCCCGGTTCCAGCGGCGGGCGCGCGACGGTGCCCCCGGCGCGCGCCGCGGAGCGCCGCGAGAACAGAGCGCGGTCCACTTCCCATTGCACGCGCAGCGGCTCGGCCAGATCGGGGAACCGCTGCTGGTACTCGCTCAGCGCCGGGCGCTCGCCGCGCTCCTCGCGAAGCACGACTTCGTTGCAGATCAGTTCGAGCACCGCGTTCGGGCTATCGACGAACGTCGGGTGCGCCGCGAGCAGTTCCTCGACGAGCGGGCGCTCGCCGTGGTCCCACTCGCGCTCTTGGCGCGCGAGCACGTCGGCGACGGCGACCGCGGCGACCGAGGGCGACAGGTCCCATTCCCCCGTGTGGTCGACGGTGCGGTCACTGTTCATCGGCGTCCTCCAAGCCCAGTTCGACGGCCGCGGCGCGGGTGGCGCGCGACAGCCGCTGCCGCAACGCTACGGCGGTTTCGCCCACGATTGCGGCGATCGCATCCCACGTGCGCCCGGCCTGTCGGTGTTCGAGCAGCGCGCGATCCGCGGGCGCGAGCGCGCGAAGTACGGCGGCGAGCAGGTCGCGCGCGGCGACCACGCGCGCCGGGTCTTCGAGCGAGTCGCCGGAAGGGTCTTCCCCGCTCTCGAAGAGCCGCATCCGCGGGTGGCTGCGCGGCTTGCCCGCTTCGCGCCGCGCCAGCGCCGCGACCTTGTTCCGAACGATGGTGACGATGAGCCGTTCGAGGTCGCTGTGCCCGTCGAGGTCGTACTCGCCTGCGGCGACGCGAATGAGGAAGCTGCCGAGAACCGATTGGCACAGGTCGTCACTGTCGGCGACCGCGTGCCGCGGGCCGTGCGCCGAGCGGCGGCGGATCGCGCGGCGGATGAACGGCTCGTAGGTGCCAACGAACTCGCGCACCGCGCCCTCGTCGCCGGTGCGCAGGCGCGCGAGCAGCTCGGGGAATGGTGTGGGCGTCGGCATTGGGGAACGGGAGAATCGGGTGGACCGGGCGGCGCGAACGGAGTAACATTCTGTCACTCGCATGAGCCTAACGCTCGGCCCGCGGACCTTCAACGCCGAACCCGCGATTCGGACATTTCCGGCGCTTCGTGTCACACCCGAGCCGGGCGCGCAATGAAGTAGTATCGCCCGCTCGCCACCCACCGAGGACCTGCCCATGTCCCGCACCCACCGCGCGTTTACGCTCATCGAGTTGCTGGTGGTCATCGCGATCATCGCGGTGCTGATCGGGTTGCTGCTGCCGGCCGTGCAAAAGGTGCGTGAGGCCGCGGCGCGCATCAAGTGCGCCAACAACATGAAACAGATGGGCGTGGCTCTACTGCACCACGCCGACGCCCGCGGTGGCCATTACCCGCAAGGCACCATGGGTAACGTGCGGTTCTCGTATTCGTACCCCTATGAGTGGCCGACGCACCGCGTACACATGCTCCCGTACTTGGAACAGACCCCGCTCTATGACGTACTCGGAGGCCCGCGGTTCGACCGCCAAAACCCGTGGGTCGATGGGGGCGCGAGTTGGCCGAGTGACGTTAAACTGACCAAACCGGAACTGTTTCGGTGCCCGAGCGATGCAGGTCTTGATCGCGTTGACACATTGAATGGCTCCAACCACTTCGCTCAGTTCACGAACTACGTCGGCGTGTACTCGGGCTACAACGACGGTGAGTGCGTTGCGGATTCCGACAAACTCACACGTGCCGTGTTCCGGTTCGGCGGCTTCGGGACGCGCGTGAAGCTGACCGACATCGACGACGGAATCAGCAACACTATCGCCATGACCGAAACGCTACGGCCAATGGCTGGGGGCAACACGACACACGCTTCGGTGCTCGTACAGACGGCGCGAGCGGGATCGGCGTTCTTCTACATGACGAACACCCCGAACTCGCCGGCCCCGGACGTGTTGCACGCGCCGGCGGCCATGTGTCAGGTCACCCGCCCGGAACTGAACCGCCCGTGCGTGCCGTATGGAAACGGCAGTAACGACCACGCCAGCGCGCGCAGCGCGCACCGCGGCGGCGTGTACACCGTGTTCTGCGACGGCAGCGTGAAGTTCGTATCGGACTCGATCTCACTCGCGACATGGCGCGGCCTCGGCACCATCGCCGGCAAGGAAGTTCTGGGGGACTACTAACATGCGAACCGCGTTCCGCGCCGCGCTGCTGCTCGGCGCGCTGGCCCTGTGCGGGTGCGGCGGGTCCGGGCAGATCGAACTGACCGGCGAGGTCACGCTCGACGACAAGCCCATCGAGGCCGGGGCGATTCTGCTCACGCCGACCGACGCGAAGGGCACCGCGACCGGCGGCGAGATCAAGGGCGGCAAGTACGCGCTCACGGGCAAGCAGGCCCCGCGCCCCGGCACGTACAAGGTGTCCATCAGCGCCAACAAGAAGAGCGGACAGAAGGTGCAGAAGGCGATGGGCAAGCCCGGCGAGCTCGACGACGAACTGGTCGAGGCCGTTGCCGCCCGGTTCAACACGAAAACCGAACTGACGGTCGAAGTGAAGTCCGGTGTCCCGCCCGCGAACTTCAAGGTGTCGGCGAAGTGAATCCGCCGCGGCGCGGGCGGCGTAATGTAATATCGGTGTGGGTGCGGCGCAGATACAATCGGGCGGGGTCGGTCCCGCGCGCCCGGTCGCACTCGCTACGGGTACACTCATGTCACGGTTCGGATTGCTCGCACTCGCCTTGATCGTTCACCCGCCCCTCGCGCCCGCGCAAGACCCGGACGTTCCGCTGTTGCCCGCGGACCGCACCCCGCACCTCGTGGTCGCCCACCCCGGCCCGCACGCGCCGGTCACGGCCCTCGTGTTCGCCCCCAACGGCGAAACGCTGTACGTCGCCGGCTTCGACAAGCAGGTCCGGCGCTACGCGCTCGTGAAGGGCAAGTGGACGGCCGCGGGCGCGTACCGCGTGCCCATCGGCCCCGGCAACGCCGGCGTGGTGAACGCGCTGGCGCTTTCCCCGGACGGGCGCTGGCTCGCCGCCGCCGGGCGCGCGCCCCTGCGCGGCGAAACCAGCGGCGGCGGCACGGATCGCGTCAGCACCGACCTGAGCCAGATTCCCGCTCTGCTCCGCCGCGACTGCGGCGTCGTGTACCTGTTCGATACGACGAAGGCGGACAGCGGGCGCGTCGTGCGCGGTCAGGAATCGGAAGTGCGCGCGCTCGCGTTCGCGAACCCCGCGCCGGCGGGCCCGAACGTACTCGTCACCGCCGGCATCGAGTGGGACGCGAAGGGCACCGCGACCGGCACTGTGCGCGCGTTCCGCGTGACCGACGCCGACGCCCGCGCGCTCGGCGCGCACGCCGGCCTGCCGGCTACGGTGATCCCGCCGGGCCTCGCGGCGTGGGCCTCCGGCGCGAAGGGGCTGCGCGTCGCGGTCGCGTGGGACGCGGCCGACAACAAGCCCGGTTCGCTGCTACTGTGGGACGACCCCGCGCCCGGCGAACCCAACAGCAAGCGCGTCGCCGACGCGGTCCTAAACGGCCCGCTGACGGTGCGCGTCGAGAAGGGCACGGTCACGCGCCTCGTTTCCGGCGGCTACAGCCTCGACAAGCGCGGCGGTGTGTTGATCGCGCGCGACGCGGCCGGCGCAGAAACGGGCGTCACCCTGCTCCCTACCGGCGCGGACGAGGCCGCGCTCCCGATCCGCGCAGCGGCGCTCGATCTGAAAGGCACCGGCCCCGCGACCGCCGTTCTCGCGCGCGTCCTCGTGCCCGACGCCCCCGCGCGTCACGAGTTGCGGCTCCACACCGACAAGTGGAGCAAGCCCGCCGTGCTGAACGGGCTGAGCGAGGCCCGGTTGAACGTGCTGGCCGCGTCGCCGGACGGTCGGTTCGTCGCCGTCGCCGGGTTCGCCGATAATCGCGTTGAAGTGTACGAGGCCGAGGCGCTCGCGAAGGGCGAGGCTAAACCGGTCGTGCTCGACGGCGGCGCGCCCGGCTTTTCCCGCGTCCGCTTCCTCACCGGCGACCGCCTTTGGCTCGGCGCTGGCACCGATACCATCGAGAAGGGCGGCGTGGTACTCGACCTCACCAAGGAGGCACGCAGCGCGCGTCCCAACGGGGCGAGCACGAAGCCCGACGATCCCGCGAACGCGGCCGTTCCGACGCTCGTTGCCCTCAAGGGCGAGAGTCGCGCGCGCCGCGTCACGGTACCAGTAGGCGGCGCGGAGCGCGCTATCGACCTGCCCGCGGGCGAAACGATTACCGCCGCGGCACTGCTCCCCGGCGAACCGGCGCTCCTCGCGGTCGCGCACATCGACGACCGCGGTCAGAGCGTCCGAGTCACCCTCTTCGACCCGATTACGAAGACCGCGCTGATGCGGCTCGCGGGGCCGACGCTCCCGGTGCGCGCGCTCGCGTTCAGCGGTTCGCGCCCGCTGCTGGCCGGGGCCGGCGACGACGGCACTGCGTTCGTCTGGGCGGTGCGAAACGCGGCGCGTCCGCTGCCGACCGTCGAGGGGCTATTTCTCGTCGAGCGCGCCGGCAAGGTGGTCGTTGCCACAACCGGGGCCGGGCCGCTCGCGCGCGGCGACGTGATCGAGTCCGTGGCCGACGCGAAGGGTCTACAGCGCGCGGTGAAGACGCCGCTCGATTTCGTCCTGACGGTCCGCGAACTGAAGATCGGCGCGGAGGCGCAGGTGAAGGTGGCGAACAAGGCCGCGCCGGTCGCGGTGAAGGTCGGCACCGGCACCGCGTTCCGGTACCCGCTTTTCGCGGCGTGGGTCGATCCCGCGCCGAACAAGGGCGGCACGCACGACTGGGTGGCGTGGACCCCGAGCGGCCCCTACGACGCCAACGGCCCCACCGCAGAGGCCCGCATCGGCTGGCAGACCTCGACCGGCGACCCCGCGCGCCCGGTCGAACTCGCCACCGCGAATGAGTATCGCAAACTGTACTACAAGCGCGATTTCATCAAGCTGCTGCTCGAAACCGGCGACTATCGCGCCGCGCTCGACCTCGTTCCGCCGCCCGCGGACCCGGTGCTGACTATTCGCCTCGGCACGGTCACACAGGACGTCGACGGCGTACCGATGTTACGCACGCCGATGGCCGGCGCGACCGTGGAGCTGGCGGATCCGGACGCGGTCCTCCACCCGGAGCGCCTGCGCTACGAGTGGCAACTGACCGCCCCCGGCGGTGCGACTGAGTGGGCCGGCGGGCGGTTCGCCGCGCGCGGTGCCGCGCTCGACCTGAGCGCCGTGCGCTGGGCGCGCGGCGCGTACCAGCTCCACGCGCGGGTGTTCGTGGACGGCAACCCGAACCCGGTCGCGGAGGTCGCGCGCCCGTTCGCGTTCGTGCCGCCCGCGCCCGCCATCGCGCTCCTCATCGACAAAGCCGCGCCACGAGGCGAGGTCACGACCGAGAACGAGGAGGTCGAGGTGGGCGTGGTGGTGGACGCGAAGGCCAACCCGGACGGCGCGAACGTGATGCTGAGCTGGACCGGGTCCGACAAGCCGGTCGCGCTCGCCCGCAACGCCGACGGCACCTTCGCCCCCGCGAAAGTGAAGCTCCGCGCCGGCTCCGCCACGACCATCATGGCGACGGCCACGAACGCCGGCGCGGGCGCGCGTCCCGACCTCGAATCGCGCGGCGCGGAAGCCCTCGTGCGGCGGCTCGCGCCGAAGGAAGTGCCGCCGCCCACGGTGCAACTGTTCGTCCTCACGCCGTTCGACAACCGCCTCACGACCGACGCGCTCCACGTCGTCAGCACGCCGACCGTGCTGGTACAGGCGCGCGTGACCGCGACGAACGACCTCGAGGCGTTCGAGTGGGAAATCGGGGACGCGAAGGCGGTCGCCGAGAAGCTAGACGCCGCGACGAAAACCGAGGTGCGCGAGGTCGCGCTGCCGCAAGACGGTAAGTCACTCACGATCCGCGTGCGGGCGCGCTACGCCAACAGCGCGTTCGCGCCGGCCGCGGTCGAGGTGCGCTTCGACGGGTTGCCGGAAGTCAGCGTGAACCCGCCGCCCGCGGTCGTCACGTCGCCGGAACTGATGCTCTCCGGCGGGCTCCGCGTGCTGAGCAAGCGGGCGTTCACGGTGCGCGTGCTGGTGAAGTCGCGCGCGAGCGGGCGCGTGCGCGAGTTCGACCCGACGCCGGACGACGCGCTGACGAAGTGGGACGCGGGCCTGACGCTGTTCCCCGGCGTGAACGAACTCGGGTACGTCGTGTACTACGACGACGGCCGCAAGGAACTGCGCCGTGCGGAGCTTGTGGAAGTGCGCTATGTTCGCGCGCCGGTCGTGGTTGGGGCGTCGGCGCTCGACATCGGGGCCGGGAACGTGGGGCCGGCGAGCCTCGCGGTACTCGCGCCGGCCGACGTACCGCCCAGCGAACTGTGGGCGAGCGGGACGCGCGCCGACGCGCGCGTGATGCCGCGCCCGTTCAAGCTGTTCGGGGCTGCGGTGTGGGTCGTGCGCGCCGGCGCGGTCGGCGCGCGCACCGGCGCGGACCGGCTCGAACCCGTGCCGGTGATCGTCCGCAACGCCGACGGCGACAGCGCCGCGGCCCGCGTCGCGGTGGTCGGCAAGGTCGACGCGAAGGCCGCGCCGCCGACGCTGCGTCTCACCCACACCGGCGGGCTGATCGCACCGGACCAGTCGATCAACACCGGCGAGCCGACGTTCCGTATCGACTGGGAAGCGCACTCGGACACGCGCCCCGGTGGGGTGGAGGTGTGGCACGCCGGCGCGGGCGGGCGCGCGGAACTGGTCGCCAGCGCGAACGTGACCGAGGGCGGCGCGCCCGGCCGGTTCACGCGCGCCGGCCGCGCCGACGTGCGCCTGCGCCCCGGCGCGGAGAACCGCGTGCGTGTCGTGGTCACGACCGTGAGCGGCACCGCCGAAACCGCGTTCCTCGTGAACTACACGCCGCCCCCGGTGCGCGTCGTGATCGACTCCATCAAGGAACCGGGCGGGCGCGCCGCAAACCTGTCGAAACCCGTGGTCGCGTCGCCGTTCGTGGAGGTCGAGGGGCGCGTGGTTTTCGCGTTCGCTGACGACCCGCTCGCGGCCGCCGACAACCTCGAAGCGGTGTTCCACGCCAACGGGGTCGCGCACGCTCCGGTGCTTGTTTCGCGCCGCACCGCGCCCGCCGCGCGCGAGCGCGCCTTTACGGGCCGCGTGCACCTGAACGCCCTCGATCCCGATCCGACGAAGCCGGGCGAAACCGCCCTCCGGGTCGAACTGCGCGCCGCCGGTTTGCCGATGGCGCTGCCGCAGTGCGCGCGGCCCGTACTGACCGTGACCAGCACGACCCCGTTGCGCAAGCGCCGGCTACACGTCATCGTGCTCGGCATCGAGGTGCCGCAGGCGAAGCGCGGCGAGTTGGTGCGGCGCGTGGTGCGCGCCGCCGGCGGCACGGTCCCGGCCGACGACCCGCAGTTCACGCAAGGCCCGTTCACTCGCCCGGGGTTCGACTCGGCGTACCTGTACACGCCCAGCCTCAGCTCCACGAACAGCGGGCACCTGAACGCCCTCCTGAGCGCGGTACAGGCCGACATCCGCGATCGCGCGCGGCGGCCCGGCGAGGACTACGTGAACGACGTGATCCTCATCTATTACGAGGGCGCGGACTGGATCGACGAGCGCGGCTGGTTCCTCTACAGCGCCGCGACCAAGTACGCGCCGCGCGCCGCGAACCGCTCGAACAAGGCCATCCGCCTCGACACGCTGCCGCACGTGCCCGGCGTGCCGCTGCTCATCGCCAACGTGGAAAGCGCCGCGACCGGCGCGCACCTCGGTACCGACCTCGCGCACCTGCGCTACGCTTGGTCCGACGCCACGGCACTCGACCAGTTGCTCGCGCAGTACGCGGAGGCGATCCGCCGCGAGCGCACGCTGAACGGGGTGGCGGCGCGTGTCGCCGGCGCGCTCGAACTGCTCCCCGCGAAGCCGGCCTCGTTCCCGACCGAAGCGCCCAGCGCCCTCGGCGGGCTGGCGTTCGGTGTCCCCGACAAGAAGCCGTAGGTGCTTCCGCATACAACGGCCCGTACTCATCCCCGCACGCGGAGCCGTCATGTCACGTTCGGTCGTCGCGCTCATTTTCCTGCACGCACTCGTCGCGCCCGCGGGCGCGCAAGACGCGCGCGTCCCGGTCCTCAAACTCGCCACGCCGGTGTCGCCGCCCAACTGGGCGCTGCTCCAGCGCGAGGTGTTGCGCACCAGTTCCGAGGCGTGCCGCGCGTTCTATGACAAGTACTTCGACGAGCGCGGCTGGCTCTTGTGTGTCGAGCGCTGGGGCGGCGACGACGGCCCGGACGACGCCATCGAGAATTGCAACGACTGGCCCCTGCTGCACGCGCTCGGCGGCTCGGACGAGGTGCGCAAACTGTACCTCAAGGCGTGGGAGGGGCACCTGCGCCAGTACACGCTGGCGAAGACCAAGGACGTGCCGTTCGCGCGCGACGGCATGTACTACAAAGAGTTCCCGGTGATGTTCGACTGGCTCCACCACGCGGAGGGGCTGACGGTCTTCCAGATGCAAGGGCTGTCGCACCCGCGCGACGACAAGTTCGTCGCCCGCGCGCGCCGGTTCGCCGGGTTCTACCTGAACGAAGACGCGGGCGCGCCGAACTACGACCCGAAGCACAAGATCATCAAGAGCCTCTTCAACGGGAGTCGCGGGCCGCTGCTCCGCAAGGCCACCGCGCTCGACTGGGCCGGCGACCCCATCGAGATTAAGAACCGCTTCGTGCTCGGCCACGGCGAGACCAGCTACGACGAGATGCTCGCGCACTTCAAGGACTACACCGACATCGTCGGCGACCACCCGCAGAACCTGTCGGCCACGGCGCTGGCCCTGACCGCGTTCGCGGCCACCGGCGAGACCAAGTACAAGGACTGGGCGCTGGAGTACGCCGGCGCGTGGCGTCAGCGCACCCTCGACAACGGCGGCGTGATCCCCACGAATGTCGGCTTGGACGGGAAGATCGGCTCGGCCACGGTGGGGAAGTGGTACGGCGGTACCTACGGCTGGGGCTTCAGCGTCGAAGTGCCGCAAACGAAGCAACTCGCGCACCGCAACACGCACTACCTCGGCCTCACCGGGTTCGGCGTCGCGTACCTGTTCACCGGAGACGACCGCTGGATCGACCCGTGGCGCAAGATGATCGACCACATCAACGGGCAAGCCAAGAAGGGGCCGACCGGCGCGCCGACGTACCCGCACATGCACGGCGACAAGGGGTGGTACGACTTCAAGGAGGCGAAGTACGCGCACGGCGCGGAGGAAATCTGGTACTGGTCGATGGCGGACGCCGACCGCGCCCGACTGCCGAACGGCGGGTGGCTCGCGTACCTCGAAGGGAAGAACCCGAACTACCCCGAACAGTGCTTCCGCGCCGACCTCGACGCCATTCGCAAGCGCGCGGCGGGAATGCGCGCCGACAAGACGACGCCCGACACGCGCCTCGCCGACGACCCGATGAGGTTCAACCCGGCGATGGTGGCGAACCTCGTGCGCCTCGCCACCGGTGGGCTGCACCACGGGAACCGCACGCTCGTGATGCACAGCCGCGTGCGCTACTTCGACCCCGCGGCGCGGCGACCCGGCCTCCCGCCCGACGTGGCCGCGCTCGTGGAGGGCATGACCGCCGACGCAACCGTTCTGAACCTCGTGAATGTCAGCCCGCTGCACGCGCGACGGGTGGTCGTTCAAGCGGGCGCGTACGGCGAACACCGCTTCACGACCGCGACCGCGGACGGCACTAACGTCGCGGTGAACGGCGCGCGGCTCGAAGTGGTGCTGGAACCGGGCGCGGGCGCGCGCCTCGTGTTGGGCACGAAGCGCTACGCCAACCCGCCGTCGCTCGCGCTCCCGTGGTAAGTGCTCCGTAGCCGGCCTCACTGTGGTCGGCTACAGAACTCGGGCTCAGCTCACTTCCACGAGGTACTCCAACCGCTGCTGGCGCGTGTCGTACACGACGTACTCGTCGTCGTCGAACTCGGTACCGCGCACGCCGTGGCAACTGTGGAACCCGTCCGGCGGCTTCGACAGGCCCCACGTGATCTTGCGGTAGTCCTTTTGCTTGCCGAGCGCCACGCTCGCGACCGCGACGAACCGCGTCTTCCGCCGGCCGGGGTGGGCGTACCCGGCCGAGGTGCAGATGGCGTCGCCGAAGTAGATGCCGTTACCGAGCCACCCGGCGTCGGTGCGCGTGACGCCCAGCGAGACCACCAGCTTCGGCATCAGCAGCCCGCGCGACAGGATGCCCACCCAGTTCCGAACCGACGAGCCGTGAAACAGGTGCCGCGTGTTGCCGACCGTGCCGTTGAACGCTTCGACCTCCGAGCGGCGCGCCACCTTCCACACGTTGCGAACGGTGTGGCGCGTGCCGCGCCGTACCACCGAACCTTCGACGAACTTCTTCATCTCCGCGAACTTCGCGGCGTCAACGGGGTCGATGGCGCAGTTCAGCGCTTGGTACTTGCGCTCGATCTCCGGGTTCAGCAGGACGTTGCTGTCGCCGTTCACCGAGAGCATGTCGCGCATCAGTTGTAGCGTTTCTTGCTTGGCGTTGAGCTTCGCCGCGGTGTCGAGGACGGCTTCCTCCGCGGCCTCGCGCGAGCGCCCGAAGCGGTGCGGGATGACCAGACTCGTTGCGCAATAGGTGTTGGTTCAGTCGCACTTCGGCCAGACGATCCTGTGTGGTCGTTACCCGTACATCCGGTTGTGGAGTCCGGCGACGTT
>VGZJ01000221.1 GCA_016872595.1 Planctomycetota bacterium | reverse complement strand
ACCTTGTCGAACTCGTCGGCCGAGAGCCCCGTGAACATGCGGAACAACAACGGCTTCCGACGCAATTTCTCGTAATTCGTCATAACCCTATGAATAGGCCATCGATCGCTATTGCGCAACGAGTCTAATGATTTGGCGGGTGAGTGTGTGGAACCACCGCGCCGGAAGCCGGTTCGCGTATCTTCCGCTCTGGATGTTCGGCGTACTCGCGGTGGGGATCGGTACGGTCATCGTTTGGGCCAACGCAACGGAGTGACCGGCGCGCCCTCACATCACGGGGCGCGGCTTGTCGGCGCGCTTGGCCTTGCACGCGGCGCACACACCGCGAATCACCAGCGTGTGGCCCTCGACCCGGAACTGGTGCTGCCCGGCGAGGGTGCTCAGCAGCGCTTCCAATTCGTCGCTCTGGAACTCGGTCATCGAGTTGCACTGCTCGCACACGAGGTGGTCGTGGGCCGGGTACCCGTAGTCGTGGTCGTACACGGTGCGGTCGCCGAGTTCAATGCGGCGCAGCAGGCCGGCGTCCACGAGTTTGGTGAGCGTGCGGTACACGGTGGCCCGGCTGACCGGCTTCTTGGCCCGCTTCAGTTGCTCGATCAGTTCCTCGGCATCGAAGTGCGAGTGCTTGGCGAACACGTGGGCGAGCAACTCGCGCTGCTGGTCGGTGAACCGCTGGGGCGTGGGGCGGCTGGCGAGGTACTCGCGGAACTTGTCCTCGCGACTCTGGGCGACTTTGAGATTGGGAAACGACATGCGAACCCCTCTGCGGCGTCCGGGGTGATTATAGCGCCCGCACGTGAAGAAAGCCCGCCCCGAAGGGCGGGCTTTCGGCGCGGCACTCGCCGGTTTCAGGCGCGCCCCTCGACGCGCCGCAACAGTGCCTCTTCCGCGAGGGCCCACTTCTCCTCGGTGTCGTAGGTGCCGTCCGCGATCTGCTGACGGATGCGGGCCACCAACTCGTGGCGGATGCCGTCCGGCCCGCGGACCTCGGTCCCCGTCGCGACCGTAGACAGGCGCGACGCGGGGTCGAACGCCGCGGCCGGTTTGGGGTCCGCGACGGTAACGCGCCAGCGGTGCCAACTTCGTGATGTAGACTCGCGCATAAGGTTCTCGTTCTCCCCGCGGCCGGTCGTAGCCGGGCGCGGCAGGTTCACCCTCTCCCCGTTTTGGCGGGCCGCCCGATCCGTGGTCGCCCGGCGAAACGGTTGGTCTGTCGCGGGGGCGGGTTGCGCCGCCCCGGTCACGGTTCACCCGTTCAGTGAGCCGCGCCCCATTCTACGCATTGGTATCGTCGCGCGCGCCGCGAACCTCGCACGAAATGCGCGGCCCGCGGCACACAACTTCGAACCAAGTGTCCCGGCGCGCCCGTTACTCGGATGATGCGCGGCGGGCCGTTCGCGCCGCCGCACCGCGCCCGCGCGCCCACAACTTCCAGCGGATTCCGCTCAAGCTCCGGCGGCCCGCGCCCGGTTCGCGGCCATGTGCGCCGCCCGCGTCGGGGCCGGGTGCCGGTACCCGCTCAGGGTCGCCCGCACCGCGGCCGTGGCCGAACGCACGTCGAGCAAGTGGCCGGGGGACACGTAGACCGGCTTCGCCCCGGCCGCGGAGCGCACCACCGCGCCCACCTCTGAACCCCCGATCCGCAGCGGGGTGGCATCGCCGGCGGCGGGGCCGGGTTCGGCGTACTCGCCCGCCAGCCAGTTCTTCGCACACCCCAAACAGGGCCGATTCAACCACAGCCCCAAGTGGCACGCCAGCCCGAACCGCCGCGGGTGCGCGACCCCCTGACCGTCAAGCATTACCACGTCGGGCGGTTGGCGCAATTCCGCGAACGCGGTAAGCAGTGCGGGTATTTCGCGGAACGACAGTAACCCCGGAATATACGGGAACTTCACTTCGAACGCTACCACGCGCTCCTCGACGGGCGCGAGGTCCGCCGCGCGCAGCACCACGACCGCCGCGAACAGCCGCGGCTCGGTGAGGTGGTAGGCGATGTCGCACCCGGCGACGAACTGGAAGCGCTCCAGCGCCGGGGAAAGGTCCACACGCGGCGCGAGCGCGGCCTGAATCGCGACCGCCTCGGCCTCTGTGGTCGGCCAGTCGTGCAGGTAGGGAACGTCCATCGGGTTCGACGCTCGCGCAAACTGGGGCGATTCGGGCGATTGTGCGGGCGCCGGCGCGGGGCCGCGCGGTTCGCCCCGGCGACCGGCGCGACTGATGAAATCGTTCTCATCTGCCGCGCCCCGAACCCGTCACGCGGTCCGCGGGGTTCTATAACTACCGTTTTAGAATGGGGATCGCGCCCGGACTCGCTCCCGTACGGACACCGTCGATGCCCCTGACCGCGCCGGCCCTGAAACCGTTCGCTGCCTCCCAGCCCCCCGAGAGTGCCGTGGCCCCGGCTCTGTTGCACGAGTTCTTCACGCGCGCGGCTCGCAAGTGGCCGGACCACGTCGCCATCGACGCGCCGCCGTGCGCCGCGCGCGACAGCCGCCGCACCGTCACTTACGCCGAACTGGACCGCCTCACGGACGCGCTCGCAATGCACCTGCGGGCATTCGTAACGGAGGAGTGCGTCGTCGCGATCCTGCTGCCCCGGAACGCCGAGCACGTCTACGTCGCGCAGCTCGCGACCCTCAAGGCCGGGGCCGCGTACGTGTGCATCGACCCCACCTTCCCCGACGCGCAGGTCGGGATGATCCTCGGCGACTCGAAGCCCGTTGTGGTCCTGACCGACGCCGCCGGGTTGGGGCGCGTGCGCCACATCGACCCGGCGCTCGGCGCGCTCGACGTGGCGACGTGGGACGACGCGCCGCACGGCCACGTACCGCCGGTGCCGCCCGCGCCGTGGCTGACGCCCGACAGCCTCGCGTACCTGATTTACACCTCCGGCACGACCGGCAAGCCGAAGGGCGTGATGATCGAGCACGGGGCGATTGCGAACATGGTGCGCGGCGACCTCGCCACGTTCCCCACGAAGCCGACCGACCGCGTCGCGCAGAACTCGTCCGTCGCCTACGATTCGTCGGTCTCGGAAATCTGGATGGCACTGGCCGCCGGCGCGACGCTCGTGGTGATGGACGACGACGCGACGCACCTCGGCCCCGACCTCGTGCCGTGGCTGCAAACCGAAGGCGTGACGGTCTTCTGCCCGCCGCCGACGTTGCTCCGCGCGACCGGCTGCGCGAACCCGGCGCGCGAACTGCCCGAACTGAAGCGCATCCATGTGGGCGGCGAACCGCTGCCGCAGGACGTGGCCGACCGCTGGGCACCGGGCCGGTGCTTCGTCAACGACTACGGCCCGACCGAGTGCAGCGTGGTGGCGACCCGCGCCGTCGTGCGCGCCGGCGAGCCGGTCACAATCGGCACGCCCGTTCCGGGGTTTCGTGCGTTCGTGCTGAACGAGCACCTCGAAGAAGTAACCAACGGCGAATCGGGCGAGCTGTGCCTCGGCGGGCCGGGCCTCGCGCGCGGCTACCTGAACGACGCGGACATGACCGCGCGCAAGTTCCCGGTTCACCCGCGGCTCGGCCGCCTGTACCGCACCGGCGACCTCGTTCACCGCGACGCGAGCGGCAACTTCGTCTGTCACGGCCGCATCGACGCGCAGGTGAAGGTGCGCGGCTACCGCATCGAGTTAGAAGCGGTCGAGTCGCGCTTGGCCGCGTGCCCCGGCGTGCGCGCCGCGGCGTGCCGCGTGCAGGGCGAGGGGCCGCAGCAGCAGATCGTCGCGTTCCTCGTGCCGGCCGATCCCGCCGCGCCGCCGCACTTCGACGCGCTCAAGGGCGCGCTCCGCGACCAGTTGCCCGAATACATGGTGCCCGCGCACTTCGGGCTGATCGACGCGCTGCCGGTCGCGGTCAGCGGGAAGCTGGACCGGCGCAAGCTGCCGGCGCTGGAGGTTCACGCCCCGGAGCCGCACGGCCGCATCATCGACCCGCGCGACGACATCGAGGAGCGCCTGACCGCCGCCGTGCGCGCGCTGTTCGGCCTGAAGGAGCGCGTGTCCGTCGATCACGACTTCTTCCACGACCTCGGCGGCGACTCGCTCCGCGCCGCGATGCTGATTTCCAAACTGCGCGACGACCCCGCGACCGCGGCGCTGGCCGTGCGCGACGTGTATCAGGCGCGCACGGTCGAAGGGCTGGCGCAGCGGGTGCGCGCGGCGCAGGCCCGCGGCCCGGCCCACGCCCCCACCCCGCCGGCCGCGCGCAAGAACCCGTTCGCCGCCACCGTGTTCCAACTCGGCTGGCTGTTCCTCGGCCTGATGATCGCCGGGCCGCTCTCGTACTGGCTCGCGTTCCACTTCGTACCGGACACGACGGAGCGCCTCGGCCTCGCGCCGTTCCTGCTCGCCACCCCGCTCATCTACGCGGGCGGAATCTGCCTGTACGCCGTCACCTCGGTGGCGTTCGCGGTCGCGGTGAAGTGGCTCCTGATCGGCCGCTACACCCCGACGCGCGCGCCGATCTGGGGCAGCTTCTACGTGCGCAACTGGATCGTGCAGCAGACCGCGCGGCTGATCCCGTGGCGGTTCTTTGATGGCACCGTGTTCACCAGTACGATCCTGCGGTTGCTCGGCGCGAAGGTCGGCCGCGGGGTCCACTTCGGCCGCGGCGTGAGCCTCGTTCACGGCGGCTGGGACCTGCTGGAAATTGGTGACAACGTGAGCGTCGCCCGTGACGCGACCCTGCGCCTCGTCGACCTCGAAGACGGGCAGATCGTCGTCGGCCCCATCAGTATTGGCGACAACTGCACGCTCGACATCCGCTCCGGCCTCGCGCCGAACACGCGGCTCGAAGCGAACAGCTACCTCGCGGCGCAGGCCTACGCGCTGCCGGGCACGACGATCCCCGCGGGCCGGCGCGGAACGGGCATCCCGGCCGCGCCCGCGGGCGCGGCACCCGCGGCCCCGGAACTGCCGCCCGGCGCGCGCGGCATGTCGCCCACCACGCACGGCTTCGTGCTGGTCGGGGCGAAGCTGCTGCTCGGCGCGATGACCGTTTTGCCGCTGGCGCTGGCCGCACTCGCGGTCGCGTCGGTAAACGAGATCGACACGGCCACCGCGACCGCGTGGCTCGCGCACCCCACCATCAGCGCGAACCAGTTCGCGCTCTCCGTGCTGCTCGTCGTACTCGTCGTGCCGGCCATGCTCGTGTCGCGCTGCTTCTCGATGCGCGCGCTCGGCAAGGTTCCCGAGGGCACGATCAGCCGTTGGAGCTACGGCTACGTTCGCGTGCTGCTGAAGCGCGACATCCTCGACTGGGCCAACGACTGGCTCAACGGCACGCTGCTGTGGCGCGTGTGGCTGCGCGGCGCGGGCATGAAGATCGCGCGCGACACCGAACTGAGCACCATCTTCGACACCGTGCCCGAGCTGACCGAACTCGGGTCGGGTACGTTCTTCGCCGACGGCATCTACCTCGGCGCGCCGCTCGTCCACCGCGGAACCGTGGCGCTCGCGCGCACGACGCTCGGCAACGGCGTGTTCCTCGGCAACTACGCGGTCGTCCCCATCGGCCAGAACGTCCCCGACGGCGTGCTGCTCGGCGTCTGCACGGTTGCGGACGACCGCGTGATTCGGCCGGGTACGTCGTGGTTCGGGGAGCCGCCGTTCGAGCTGCCGAAGCGTGAGATCGTCGAGGCCGACGCCTCGCTCACGCACAAGCCGTCGACGCTCCGCTACGTCAACCGCGTGTTCTGGGAGCTGCTGCGGTTCTCGCTACCGCTGGTGCCGCTGTTCCTCGTGATCGCGTGGTTCGCGGTGCTGGAAGCGGCGCAACCGGAGGTGTCGCTGCCGGTGCTGGTGTTCGCCGTCGTGCCCGCGCTCGACCTCGGCTTCCTGCTGGGGCTGTGCCTGTTCGGGTTGGGGCTGAAGTGGTTCCTGCTGGGCCGCGTCAAGCCCGGAACGCACGCGCTGTGGTCGTGCTGGTGCAGCCGGTGGGACTTCAACTACATCGCGTGGCACTACCTCGCGCTCGCCCCGATGCAGGCGCTCGAAGGAACCGTGCTGCTGAACTCGTACCTGCGCGCGCTCGGCGCGAAGATCGGCACGAACGTGGTGATCGGCGACGTGTTCGCGTTCGTGGTCGATCCCGACATGCTGGAGGTCCACGACGGCGCGACGGTGAGCTGCCTGTTCCAAGCGCACACGTTCGAGGACCGCGTGCTGAAGATCGACCGCGTCGTGATCGGGGCGAGCGCGACCGTCGGCGTCGGCGCGGTGCTGCTCTACGGGTGTCACGTCGGCGACGGCACCCGCGTCGCCGGCCACAGCGTCGTGATGAAGCGCGAGCGCCTGCAACCCAACCACAGCTACGCCGGTTGCCCGACCCACCTGATCGCGTAACCGCGCGCTCTTGCACCGTGCGGCAGTCCCCGCTATGCCCGCGGCGACCCTCACGGAGCTTTGGGCATGAACCGTCTCGCCGCCGTCGCCGGGGCCGCGCTCCTCTGCACCTCCACCGGGTGCCTGCACGACGGCCAGAACTGGTCCGTGCGCAAGGCGCTGGGCCTCGACGACACGCCGCCTAACGCCATCAAGACGCCGGACCTCAAGGCGTACCCGAAGCCGAACGCGCTGCTCGCGGAGCGCGTCGAAACGCTCGGCCGCAAGGTGATCACTCAGAACACGTTCACCGGCATCGAACCGCTGTTCCACACCATCGGGGTGAAGGAGTCCGTGCTGTTCCACCGCGGCACCGAGGAGCTGTTCATCAGCGAGGGACTGGTGGAGAAGTGCAAGAGCGACGCGGAACTGGCCGCGGTGCTGTGCGCGGAGTTGGGGCAGATGGTGACGGAGAAGCGCGCGGCGAAGGCGCTCGGGCGCGACATCGACCCGATCTCGGACGCGGGCACCGGGGCCGGCCCGCTGTTTCCCGGCGGCACCGCGTTCGACGCCGGGCGGCAGGCGGAACTGGCGTACCACGAGCAGCGGCACCCGCGCGGCGGGGCGCGCGCGAACCCCGCCGACGCGGTCGCGACCGCGCGCGAGTTGCTGACCGGCGCGGGCTACAGCCCGCTCGAATACGACCGCGTCGAACCGCTGCTGAAGAAGTCGGACCGCGGCGAATTGCTGCGGAAGCAGTTGGGCGGCACCGCCCCGCCGCCGGACTGGAAGAAGTGAGCGCACCGCGCTGCGCCGGATCACGCACTCGTTGGCGACGGACCCGTTCGCGGTCGGAGAATCGCGCGAACAGGAGATGCGAGTGATGTTCGCAGGTGAGCTGTCGGTCTTCTATCGCGTGAACGAAGACGAACAATCGGTCGAAATCGCACAGGTTCGGCTGCGAACGTGACCCTTTACGTCTTCGGCGGTCGGTCCAGTTTCTCGATCAACTTCCGCACTTCCTCCAGCGTGTCCGCGTCGCCGGCCACTACCAGCGAGTTGGTTCGCGAATCGACGCTCGCGGTCAGCCCCTGTCGGTTGAAGATGTTGAGTACGATGACGCGCAGTTTCTCCGCGTCCGCGTTCTTCAGCGCGAAGACGCGCGCCGTGCGCGGCGCGCCGGGCGGCGGCTGCCCCACCGCGGGCGAACCCGTGCTACAGAACAGTAGTGCCAGCGCCAGAAGGGTGCTTCGCATGGTGAGTCGCTCCTCGTCGCCAGTGTACCGCGCGAAGATGGGGAAGTGGCGAGCGGTCGAGCGAGTCCGCGGGAATTGCGGCGAATCCACTGGACACGGCGCCCGAAATCGGCGAAATGTAGAGTACCTACCTTAGCAGCCCGCCCGACGGCGATTCTCTCGAAGGACACGCGATGCTCCCCATCTTCGGCAAGCCGCACGCGCGCGGCGGGTTCTGCGACGGCGTGAGCCGCCGCGACTTCCTCACCGTCGGCGGCACCCTGTTCGGCGGCTGCCTCGCGCTGCCCAACCTGCTCGCGGCCGAAGCCAAGACCGGCATCAAGACCTCGCACAAGGCCGTCATCAACATCTTCCTGCCGGGCGGCCCGCCCCACCTCGACATGTGGGACCTGAAGCCGGACGCGCCGAAGGAAGTGCGCGGCGACTTCAAGCCGATCCAGACCAGCGTCACCGGTATTCAGATCTGCGAGCTGTTCCCGCGCATCGCCAAGATGATGGACAAGTTCGTGATCATCCGCTCGCTGGTCGGCAGCAGCGGCGACCACGACGCCTACCAGTGCATGACCGGCCGGCCGCGCACGCCCGCGAACCTCGGCTTCTGGCCGGCGTTCAGCTCGTGGGTGTCGAAGAGCCAAGGCCAAGCCGACACCGCGGTGCCGGCGAACGTGTCGCTCATGTACCCGACCGGTGAGCCCAAGTGGGGCTACCGCGGCGAGGGCGGGTTCCTCGGCATGCAGCACGCCCCGTTCCAACTCGTGGGCGGCAAGGCCAACAACCTGAAGTCCGACAACCTCGCGCTACAGGGCGTGACGCTCGACCAACTGAACGATCGCGTGTCGCTCCTCAAGGGCTTCGACACCATCGACCGCAAGCTCGACGCGAAGGGGTCGATGGACGGGATGGACGCCTTCAACCGGCAGGCGCTCGACATCCTCACCTCCTCGAAACTGCGCGACGCCATCGACCTGTCGAAGGAAGACCCGAAGAACGTGGCCCGGTACGGCGTGGACGACCCCGCGTTCGAGCGCGACGGCGCGCCGCGCATGGTCCGCAACTTCTGCATCGCCCGCCGGCTGGTCGAGGCCGGCGCGCGCACGGTCACGATGAACTTCACCCGCTGGGACTGGCACGGCGGCGACGGCATGAACACCGTTCAAGCCAAGAAGGACTTCCCGCTGCTCGACGTGGCCGTGACCTCGCTGATCGAGGACATCCACGACCGCGGGCTCGATAAGGACGTGACCGTGATCGTGTGGGGCGAGTTCGGTCGCACCCCGAAGCTGAACAACATGAACAGTCGCGACCACTGGCCGCAACTGAGCTGCGCGCTCATGGCCGGCGGCGGCATGAAGACCGGCCAAGTGATCGGTAGCTCGAACCGGCTCGCGGAGCGGGCCGCCTCGCGCCCGGTCACGCACCAAGAGATCTTCGCCACGATGTACAAGAACCTCGGCATGGACCTGAACACCGTGCGCGAGTACGACGCCAACGGCCGCCCCCACTTCCCCATCGACGCCGACGCCCAACCGATCCGGGAACTGGTGTAGAAGTAGGTGCCGCCTGCCGGGCGGCACTGCCGCGGAGCGCAGTTGGTTCCGCGGTCATCGTTGTACGTGGGCCATCGCGGTGCCGCCCGGCAGGCGGCACCTACTCAGCAGCCCCACCCACCGCAGGGCTTTTCCCATGCCCTCAGTCGCCTTCTCGCGGCGCACCCTCCTCCGCTTCGCGCCGCTGCCTTTTCTCGCGTCCTGCGAAGCCGCGAGCGGCGCGGAAGCGCGTGAGGGCAAAGCCAAATCCCTCATCCTGCTCTACATGACCGGCGGGCCGGCGCAGCAGGAGACGTTCGACCCCAAGCCCGACGCCCCGACCGGCACGCGCGGCGAGTTCAAGCCCGCCGACACGAACGTCCCCGGCGTCCAGATTTGCGAACACCTGCCACTGCTGGCGAAGCAGGCCCACCGCTACGCCATCATCCGCTCGACGTGGCACGGCTCGGACACGCACGGCGTCGGCGTCCACTACAACCTGACCGGCCTGAAGCACGCCCCGCGCTCCGGCGGCGAGCCGCAAGTGGACCGCCGCGACCCGCCGTGCATCGGCAGCGTGATCCGCCACCTGCGCGGCGACCGCAACGGCCTGCCCGCCGCGGTCCAGCTCCCGCGACAAGTCGGCGACCAGAACAACGCCTACTGGGGCGGGCAGCACGCGGGGTTCCTCGGCCCGAAGTACGACCCGCTGTTCCTGCACGATGAGGCGTGGCTCCCCGGCGACCCGCTCCCCGGCCTCGCCCCGAACGCCGACGTGAAACCGCCGCGCCAGCAGGACCGCGCCGAACTGCTCAGCGCGCTGCAAGCGAACCGCGCCACCAACGGCAGCGACGACTTCGCGCGGTTCCAGCAGCAGGCGCTGGACATGATGCGCTCGTCGGCGGCGTGGAAGGCGTTCCGGTTCGACGACGAGAAGCCGGGCACGCTGGCCCGCTACGGCGACAACCGATTCGGCCGCAGTTGCCTCGTCGCGCGCCGACTGGTCGAAGCCGGCGTCGGCTGCGTGACCGTGCCGTGGACGTTCAAGCAGTCCGAACAGAACTTCGACACGCACAGTAAGCACTTCCCCAAGATGAAGGACAAGCTCCTTCCGGTGATCGACCGTGCGTTCGCGGCGCTACTCGACGACCTCGCGGATCGCGGCCTATTGGGTTCGACACTGGTGAGTTGGACGGGCGAGTTCGGCCGCACGCCGAAGGTGAACGGCAGCGGCGGGCGCGACCACTGGGGCCGCGTGTACTCGACGGTACTGGCCGGCGGCGGGGTGAAGGGCGGTCAGGTGATCGGCAAGAGCACGAAGGACGGCGGACTGCCCGCGGACGAAGCGGTCCACGTCTCCGACTTCTTCGCGAGCATGTACCACGCCCTCGGCTACACGAGCGCCAGCGCGGTCAAAGACGCCACCGGCCGCCCCCACCACTTCGTAACCGGACGGCCGGTCGCGAAGCTGTTCGAGTGAAGACAGTCGCGGCGGTTCCTACGTCACTTCCCCACCTTCGCCCCCTTCGGGCTAAGGTAGACTCGTTGCGCAATAGCGATCGATGGCCTATTCATAGGGTTATGACGAATTACGAGAAATTGCGTCGGAAGCCGTTGTTGTTCCGCATGTTCACGGGGCTCTCGGCCGACGAGTTCGACAAGGTCGTGGCGGATCTCGAACCGGTTTGGCTCGTCCG
>VGZJ01000220.1 GCA_016872595.1 Planctomycetota bacterium | reverse complement strand
TCGGCATCGCTGAGCGGCACGTTACCGCGCGATTGGTGCGGACGCTCCTCGTGATAATGGGTCAGGAACTCGCGGACGATGTGGTTGAGGTGCTTCTCGCCGCACACCACGAAGTGGTCCAACGCCTCTTTCCTCAAGGTCTGTGCGAACCGCTCCGAATACGCGTTCATGTTCGGACTTCGCGGGCCGACGCGCTTCATTTCGGTGTCGTTGGCTTCGAACACCGCGGGGCGAGCATGTGGATGGCTCCGATGCCTCCGTGAGCGATGGCTCGGTGCCGGTGCGAGACATCGTAGTCAATGGGCCGACCGGAGAGGACGGGTCGGAAGGTGGCGGTGTCGCCTGTCTTGTCGAGTCGTCGCTGGATTCGGGACTTGCGTGTTTGGAACCAGGATCGGAAGATAGGTTTCACTCGAAATCCTTGGTTGGGTCTGGTGGTGTGGGATGCGTCTACATCCACTAACCCCAGAAACCGCTGAGGATTTCGAGCTTTTTTGGGATCACGTCAACAGATCAGCCTGAGATCACGCTTGGTTTAGGCCTAATGAAAGAGACAGGCAGCTCAACCCGGCGGTTTTTCAAGGAGCTTCGGTTCCAACAGTTGCGAGCGCTGGTCGAGCTGGTCGGCCAGACTAGCTTCGCCGGTGCCGCTCATACACTGGGACTGGCCACCCCTTCCGCCTGGCAGCAGATCCGAGGGCTCGAAGTCGAGTTCGGCGTGGAACTCGTGCGCGTCAACGGGAAGACCGTCGAGTTGACCGACGACGGGACCGCCCTCGCGGACCTCGCCCGCCCGCTCGTCGCTGGGTTCGACTCGCTGCACGAGGCGTTCGAGGGTCGGACGAACCTCGGCCCGAAGCGACTGGTGTTGGCTTCCCGATCTAGTTGCTCAAGAACGAACTGCGTGAACCGCTCGCCGAATATCGACGCCGGCACCCGGACGTGCACCTCACGATCATCAACCGTCCGTCGACAGCGGCCCGCCAGTGTTTGGAGAACGGCGAAGCCGACGTCGCGGTCGTCGGGTTGCTCGGAGCGACGCCGGGACCGTCTCTCGTCACGACCCGCCTCACGGCCTACCCGTTCGTGTTACTCGCTCCCGCCGGTCACCCGGTGTTGAGTGCCAGCCGGCTGACCGTCCGGGCCATCGCCAAACACCCGCTGGTGCTGCCGAGTGTCGCGGCCAATTCGCGGTCGCGGTTGGACGAGGTGTTCCGCCGGGCGTGTGCCGCGGACGAGTTGAACGTCGTGGCCGACAGCAGTAATTTTGATCTGCTGTTCGATTACGTGGTTCAGGGGTTCGGGGTGTCGGTCGTCTCAGTCAGCCCGCTGATCCTCGAGCGTCTCACGTCCGACCGCCGCGGCCCACCGGTGGTCGTTCGTGACCTCACCCGGCTGTTCGGAGAGGAGGCCGTCGTCCTGTTGCGCGCGGGCCGGTTCGAGGCACCGCACCACCGCGCCGTTACGGAACTCATTCAGGCGGCGCTCAAGCCAAAATAGAATCGCTGCGGGAGGCCGCACTTGATGGTGGACAGGGAACGGCCTAAAGCGGCCTGAAGTAACGACTCACACCTTGGGAGACCACGGGCGTTTTGTTCCACGCCGTACACGAAATCCCGGACAGCTCCCGTTCGGGATAGCGATGACCCCTCCCAGTTCAGCAGCCGTCCTGTGCAATTATTCTGTCGCAGGGCAAACACAGCGAATCGTAGGGGTTGGTCGGGGTCGGCGACGCGCGCGATTGTCTCAAAATCGAGCGGTGCGCGCCCAGCGGCGCGAGCCGTGACCGGGAACCGGCCGCTCGGCACGCGCCGGCTCAGCTCACCGCGAGGCGGTGACAGCGGGTTGTCACTGGGTTGTGCGAACGCGAAGCGAGAGGTGTGGTCATGCGGCGGCGCGGGAGTAGTGTTTGAGCAGGCCGCCGAGGCGCTCGCGGCACTGGACCGCGCCGGCGGGTAACTTCAGTATCGAGGGTTCGAGTCGGTCGGCGTCGGGGAAGGGGACGTTGCCGCGGGGCTGGCCGGGGTGATGTAAGGCTGCCGCGCGCTCGCGCGCGTGTTCACCGCCGGGTTCGGGAGTTTGGGCGCTCGAACCGGGAACCCACGTGGCAGCAGTCGGCGCGAGCGCGTGTGTGGGTTGACCAGATTTGGGTCAGCGTGACGGATCGGGAAATGCGCAAGGGGTCGTCACATCGCGCGGGCTGGTAACTCCGCAACCATTGGGAATCGTAGGAGTTGGTGGCGGTCGAGGGGCGCTCTCGCGCCGAACGTCGCGCGCGAGATTTCGAGGAGTGTTGTGCTCGGGGAGGGCGAACACTACAAACCGGCACACACACATCCGCAGGAGAATAAGGCGTCAGCGGTCGTCGCTATCGTCCTCTTCTTCGTCCTCCGCGGTCAGGCTGCGCGGCGGCACGGGATCGCCCTCGATGGCGAAGCTTTGATTGTAACTGACGCCGTCCACGTTGAGAACCACGCGGTAGGCGCCCGCGGGCACGGGCCGCGCCCCCAACCCGCCGGCGCGACCGGTGGGCGACGTGCTCCACGTCACCTTGTTCAGCCCGGCGCTCGTGCCGGCGGCCAGTTCAGCGACCTTCTTGCCGTCGATATCCTGGAACTCCAGCGTCACCTTCGCGGCCTTGTTAGGGAGCGAGTAGTACACGTGCGCCCCGGGGGCCGGGTTCTCGCCTACGAACCGCCGCCCCGAGCGGCCCCGCGCGGGGAGTGTCTGCCACCGAATGACGGTGTTCGGCTTGTACAGCGTCGGTTCGTCCTTGATTTTCTCGCTCGCCATCTGCCGAAGCGCGGTGACGTCCAGAATCCACAGGCTTCGGCCGTGCGTGGCGGCGACGATCTCGCCCGCGGTCGGGTGGATGGCGACCTCGTGAACCGCAACCGTCGGCAGGTTGTTGTTGATCTTCGTCCACGACTTCCCGCTGTCGAGTGACGCGAACAGCGCGAACTCGGTCCCGCAGTAGAGCAGGTTCTGGTTCTTGATGTCCTCACGCAGGCAGCGAGTGGAGCCGGTGGGTAGGTTCGCGGTGATCGGCTTCCACGTCTCGCCGAAGTCGTCCGACATGTAGAGGTGCGGGTTGTCGTCGTCCATGCGGTGTGCGTCGAAGCACGCGTACACGCGGCCCTCGACGAACCGCGACGGTTCGAGCGTCGCGACCCACGTCGGCTTCTTGAGGCCCACCTTGTCGGTGATGTTGACCCAGTCCTTGCCGCCGTTCTTGGTGCGCCACAAGTAGCCGTCGTCAGTGCCGACGTACAGCACATCGGGGTTGACCGGCGACTCGGCGAGCGCTGTCGCGCTGCCGTGCTTGGTGCGGGTGATCTCCGGCGAAATCACCTGCGGGTTGTCCCCTTTCTTCACCGACTTGAACACGTAGTTCCCGGCGCTGTAGAGGATGTGGGAGTTTGCGTTCGAAAGGATGTACGGCGTGTTCCAGTTGAACCGGTACGCGGGGCCACCCTGGCGCCGCTGCGGCTTGATGGAGGCGCGCTCGCCGGTGCGGAGGTTGTACCGCACCATGCCACCGTTCTGACTCTCCGCGTAGATCTGATCCGGGTCGTTAGGGTCCACGCGACACACGTAGCCATCGCCGCTGTTGAGCGAGATCACGTCCTCGTTGAGCGGCCCGCCCCCGTGCAGGCTCATGCTCGGCTGGCCCCAGCACCCGTTGTCCTGCAGCCCACCGTACACCCAGTACGGCTTCTTGTTGCACACCGCAACGTGGTAGAACTGACCCAGCGCTAGGTTGTTGTGGTGGTCCCAGTTGAGCCCGCGGTCGTAGGTCGAGTAGAACCCGCCGTCGGTGCCGATGACCTGGTGCCGGCCGTCCTTCGGATCGATCCAGAGGGCGTGTTGGTCCGCGTGGATCCCGCGGCCGCCGGTCTGGAACGTCTTGCCGCCGTCGCGCGACACCCCGAGGCCCACGCCGAGCACGTACACATGGTTGGAGTCGCTCGGGTCCACCCGCACCTGGCTGAAGTACATGGGTCGCGGGTTGATGCTGTTGAGGCGATTCCACGACGCGCCGCCGTCGGTGGACTTGTACAGGCCGCCGTACTGGAAGCCGTCCGGCCCTTGCTGGTCCTGTACGTTCGCGGCCTGCCCGCCGTAGGTGGCGCCGAACGGGCGCGTCGCGGTCGCCCCGCCGGGGCCGCCGAACCCGCCCCCGCCGCCCTGCGTGGGCCGCTCGCCGTAGGTCAGCTCGACGGTGGTTGCCTTGTTGTCGCGCACGACCTGAAGTTTCACCTTGTCTTTCGGCTTCGCGGCGGCGGTGGTGGCGAGCAACTCCTCGTAATTCTTGACCTCTTTGTCACCCACTTTGTTGATGATGTCGTCGACCTTCAGCCCCGCGGTTTCTGCCGGACCGCCGGGGACCACGCGCGTGAGCTTCGCGCCGGCGGCGCCCTCCGCGTCCTCGCCCGTGATGCCCATGGTCGCGTTGCTCGCGGCCACCGCTTTCTTCGCCTTCCCCATGCCGATCTTCTCGCAGTCCACGATCGCGAAGATGACGTTCGGGTCCTTCTTGTAGATGTCGAGCCCGACGCGGCCGAAGTTACTGGTCGGCAGCCCTTTGGTGAGTTTCTGGAACGTCTTGCCGCCGTCGGTGGTCTTGTAGATGCCGGCGCTCTTGCCCCACTTCATCACGGGGTCATAGGAGTCGTAGCCGTCGGGGATGCCGCCACCGGGCCACGAGTCGTATTCGTCACGCCGCCGCTCCCACATCGCAACGTACAGCGTGTCCGGGTTCGACGGGTCCATGCGGGCGTCGATCACCCCGGTCCGGTCGTCGAGGTAGAAAACCTTCTCCCAGGTCTTCCCGCCGTCGGTGGTCTTGAACAACCCGCGCTCCTCGTTCGGCCCGTACAACCGGCCGAGCGCGCCGACGTAGACCACGTCCGGGTTCGTGGGGTGAACCAGAACCTTGCCGATCTGGAACGTCTTCTTCAGGCCCATGTTCGTCCACGTCTTGCCGCCGTCGGTGGACTTGTACACGCCGTCACCGAACGACACCGAGTTCCGCGGGTTGTTCTCACCGGTGCCGACCCACACGATGTCCTTGTTCGACGGTGCGACACACACGTCGCCGATGGAAACGGTCGCCTCCTTGTCGAACTGGTGTGTGAAGGTGACGCCGTTGTTGGTGGTCTTAAGCAACCCGCCGCTCGCGGTGGCGACGTAGTACGTCGACGGGTCAGCCTCGAACACCGAGAGGGCGGTAATGCGGCCGCCCATGTTCGCGGGGCCGATGTTGCGCCAAGTGAACGACTTCACCCACGAGTCCGGCAGCGTGAAGTTCGGTGGCGGGACGTCCTTGTCCTGTTCCTTCTGCTTGAACTTCGGTTGTGCCGCCGCTTCGGGTACGGCGACCGGCACGAGGTAGCTGATGCCGAGCGCTAGGGCGAACGCCCCGAGCGCGGTACGGGTGCGCGAGTTCATCGGGTGTACACTCCGAGCCGGAATGACCGAGCTTCCCCGGATGACTGGGTCCGGAGAGATCGATGCCAGCGTCGGCCCAGTTTCTGTCCGCACTCGGTCCCGGTCAAGCGCATTCCTCCCGTCCGTGACGCGATTCGGACTCCGTTCGGCGACCCGAAACCGCTCGGACCGCCTCCACAACCCGCCCCGTAACCCTTCAGCCTCCTGAACTGGCCTCCTCTGGCAGCGGGGGCCTTGAAGTGCGGTAGCCCTGCATCGCGTCGGGGGCCTTGAGCGCCTCGACGTACCGCTCCAGGTGGGTCAGGTTCCGCGGGTCGATGAACGTCAAAACGAGCGTCCAGAATTGCGCGAAGAACTATTCCATGTCGGACCCGTGGGCACGCGATACTATCACGCGGGCCGACGCCCGGTATCGCGTGATCGGGTAGTGAAACGGGAGAGGTTGGGAAAGGCCAACCGCCCGCGACGGGCGATCCGTTCGCGGGCGGTGTAATTGAGTGACGGAGGTCGGTTACTTCCGCTTTACGTTCCTCTCGTTGATGTCCGCGCCCGTCTGCCGGTCGTTCAGCAGGTGCTCGGCGAAGAAGTCCCACATGCGCTGGTTGAAGTACGGTTGCGCGGTCCCGAAGCCGTGCCGCGCGCCGGGGATGATGAGCATGTCGAACCGCTTGTTCGCCTTGATGAGCGCGTCCACCAGCCGCATCGTGTTCGCGGGGTGGACGTTGTTGTCGATCTCGCCGTGAACGAGAAGCAGGTGCCCCTTGAGGTTCGCGGCGAGTTCCGCGTTCGTCGGGATGCGGATGTCCCACTTCGTCGGCGGAAGGGTCGCGGCGACCGGGGCCTTCGTGCCCGCAGTGCGCGGCGGCGGCGCGGCCTCGACCGCACTCTTTGTCCCGCCCTGCTTCGCCTGCGATTCCTGCAACTGCGCGAGCTTCGCCCGGAGTGCCGCGAGTTGCATCTCCAGTTCATCGATCGAGCGCTGGTCCTGCGGATCGTAGGCCTCGATGAGTTCGCGCAGCTCGGCCTCGATCTCGTCCTCCAATGTGGGAGGCCCGCCCTTCTTGCCTCCGCCACCGCCGAAGCCCTTCCCGCCCCCGAAGCCGGTTTTCGTACCGGTCCCACTGGTCGTGTCCTTCTTCTCGCCCGCGGGCACTTCCTTCAGGCCGTGGTAGGTCTCGGACCAGTTGTCGTTGTAGATGTTGTTGTCGTGGTTTCCCGCACTCGCGACCGCGGCCTTGAAGAACTCGTTGTACGGCTTCTGGAGTACTGCCGCGGCGGACATGAACCCACCGCCGGAGTGCCCGTAGATGCCGACGCGGCCTATGTCGATGAAGCTGGTTCGCGCCGCGAGGGCCTCGATCGCGGCCTTCTTGTCCACCAGTCCGTAGTCGCGGAGGTTGAAGTATCCGAACGAGTGGTACGCCGTAGACCGCTCCGGGCTGCCGCCGCGGTGCCCGACCTGAATCACGATGAACCCGAGTTGCGCGAGTTGCTGATAGCTGCTGTATGCCGCGAACCGGTGCTGCACGCCTTCTTGCTGGGGTCCGGGGTACACGTACGCGATGATCGGGTACTTCTTCTTCGGGTCGAAGTCGAACGGCTTCCACATGTTGCCGTACAGGTCCGTCACACCGTCCGCGGCCTTCACCACGAACGTCTCGGGCATCTTCCAGCCGGTCTTCTCCAGCGCGGTGAGATCCGTGACTTCGAGAGTCATGACGAGGTTACCGGAGTCGTCGCGGACCGTGGCGTACGGCGCGTGATCGACCGCGGTGCTGTTAACGACGACGAACTTCTTGGACGGCGACAGGGACGACGTCTGGTTCATCCCGCCGGTGATCGTCTCGCCGCCCGGCGCGACACTCGGGTCGAGGCAGGTCAGGCCGGTGCCGTCTAATTTCACGCGGTAGAGGTGCGTGTAGTACAGGTTCTCGCCCGGCTCGCGAGCGTTGCCGAGCAGGTACACGAAGCCCGCCTTTGTATCAACGTCCACGATACGGCTGGCCCGCCACTCACCGCTGGTGATCGCGTTCTTCAAGCTCCCGTCCCGAGTGTAGCGGTAGAAGTGGCCCCAACCGCTGCGCTCGGACCACCACAGGATCTCGTCCGTCTCTTCGACGTATCGCGGCATCTGCATGGCAAGGTAAGCGGACTCAAAGCCCTCACCGAACAGACGCTTTCCTGTGCCGGTGAAGACGTCGATCGCGCACACTTCGAGGTTCCGGCGGAGTCGGTCGCGGCGAATGAAGCGCAGCTCGCCCGGGCTCTTGCCCCAACGGACGTCGCTGTACCGCTCATCCTTCCACTGCGGGGTGACCCGCGTGAGCGCCTTCTTCTCGACGTCGCAGTAGAAGAGTTCCGACTTGCGGATCGTCTCCTCGCCCGGCATCGGGTAAGGGTACTGCTCGAGCTTCGGCCTCGGTGTCGCGATGGAATCGACTAGGTACAGGTCTTTGACGCCGCGGGTGTCGGTGCGTGTGACGTAAAACGCCTTCGAGTCCTTCGACCACGTCACGTTCGCCTGGGTCTTGCGATCCGATTCCGCGCCTTTCCCCGTCTGCGACCCGAAGCCCTTACCGCCGCCGAACCCGCCCCCGAAACCGCCGGTGAAGGCATAACCTTCCGCGCCGTCGGTCGTGAGTTGCGTCGCCTTGTCTTCCGGTTGCCCCTCCTCGCAGAGGTACAGGTTGTACTTGTAGGCATAGACGTACTTCTTCTTGTCCGGCGAGTAGTTCTTGTACGACGCGCCCGGCCCGCCCTTTCCCTTGGGCTGGGTCTCGCCCGTGCCCATGGTTTCGTCTTGCTTGGTGTCATCCTTCTTCGTGTCGTCGTCCTTCTTTTCCTGTTCCTGTTCGCGAAGCCGGCGCAGCATCTCGTTGACTCGCTCGTCCCCGAGTTGCCCGCGGAGGCGCTCGATCGTCTCAGCCGTCAGCGGTCCGCCCGGCCCGCTCGATTGGGCTTTGCCGAGACTCTTGAGTTTGCCCGCGTCCAGGTCCCAGTCGTAGCGGCTCCCGTTGAACGTGAATGTCAGCTTCTTCGCGTCCGCCGCGACGACGACGTTGTCAAGCCGCAACGTGCCGCGGTCGAGCGGCTTCTTCGACGCCTCCGATAGCGCCGCGGCCAGCGCGACGTGGTCGAACAGTGGTGCCTTCTCCTTCTTGGTCGGATCGACCTTCCAGTACTTCGTGCCGGTGTTCCCACGGGCCGCGTACCAGAACACCTCCGTCTTCCCGATCCACTGTGGGCTGACGTTGGCCGTCTGCACATGTTGCGAGATGAACTCGCTGTTGAACTTCTTGGCGAGTGGATAGTTGGCCCCGGTGATTCGTTCTTGGGCGGAGATCAGCGGGGCCAGAGCGATCACGAAGACCGCGACGAGCGCGTGGTGTCGTGTCATGACCGTGACTCAATCAGGAAGGAACTATCCCCCAACCGATCTTTCCCAGATGAACGCCTCTGGGAACACGAATCGGCTGTGAGGTTACAGATTACCCCCGCGAAGGGTCGCCAGCAATGAGTTTCGTACCGCATGAGGCTCGACCACGGTCGAACAGTCCCCCTCCCAACCACCGCTCCGAGCGTTGCTCGCCGCCCGAAGCGTCGAAACGGGCGCAACAGCCCTCGGCTCCGGCGACCACGCCCGCACGCTGGTGATGGGCGAGCAGAAGCGGACCTACCTCGTCCACGTCCCCAAAGGCTACGACCCGAAGACGCCCACGCCGGTCGTGCTGGCCTTGCACGGCGCGGCGATGAACGGCCTCATGATGGTCTGGTTTTCCGGTCACAACAAGACATCGGACAAGGAAGGCTTCATCGTCGTATACCTCAGCGGGACGGGCACGGGACCGTTCCAGACGTGGAATGCGGGCGGCTTCAAGGGGAAGACGGCCGAGGGCAAGGCCGACGACGTGGCGTTCGTCGGCAAGCTGCTCGACGCGTCATGTGCAAGTAGTCTGTCGCGGGCCAACGCAGCGAATCGTAGGGGGCTGGTCGGGGGCGGCGACGCGCGCGATTGTCTTATAATCGGGCCGCTCACGCCCGGCGGCGCGAGCCGCAACCCGGAATCGGCCGCTCGGAGCGCACCGAGTCGGTTCACCGCGAGCGGGTGACAGCGGGTTGTCGATTAGTTGTGGTCGTCGTGACGAGAGGTGCGATCAGGCGGCTTCGCGGTAGTAGTGCTTGATAAGGCCACCGAGGCGCTCGCGGCACTGTACCGCGCCCGTGGGGAACTTGAGGATCGCCGGTTCGGGGTGGTCTGCGTCTAGGAGCGGGACGTTGCCCATGGACTGGTGCTGGCGCTCTGAGTTGTACAACTCGGCGACACAAGACCCGCTCCAAGCACGACGCCAAGCCATCGATCGCGGGAGGATCCTGTCGGGCGAGGTGACGGTCGAGACGTTCGCGGTCTACGATGTGGTGTACAGCGTCCACACCAAGCGGGTGGTCGCTGGCGGGTGAGAACCCCGGCGATGGCCTGCGGGTTGACCGATCATGTGTGGTCGTTGCGAGAGTGGCGGACGATCCCGGCCGTGCAACGAAAGGAGGACACCACCCCGTCTCCTCGCGCCACGCTCTGTTACTCCGCCGTCAACTGACTCTCGCAGCGGCCTATCGATGTGCTCGGTCAAGCCGGCTTCGGTCGGGTTGCGCTCGAAGTCCATCGCGTCGCCCTTGTGGGTCTGCGACGAGTTGTACCGCGCCGCGGGGCGAAGTGCTACGCCGCGGCGCGCAGCCCACTTGCGCGTTCGATGTTCAGGCCGAATAGAGGAAGCCCCAACCGGCGACGGTCGGTCGCGCCCTGCTCCCACGGGTACAGCGGGCGCACGTAGAATGAGAGGCGCTGCCCGCCCCGCGGGTTCAGATCGGCCCCGCGCAATTCGAGTTCCAGCTCCTCGCGCGATAGCCGCACGCCGTCCGGCGGGAGCGGCTTCCCGTTGATGAAGAACTTCAGCTCTGGCGGGGCCAAATCCCAGCGCAACCCGTGCAGCGCCCACCGCACGCGGGTGTCTTGCGCCGGAATTCGCAGCCGGATCGCGGAGAGTTCGTCGGACCAGCGCATCGAATTGCCGGCGAACGACTCGTACCCGTGCCAGTTGAACAGGTCGGTTTCGTGGATCGCATCCACCGAGAACGAATTGCCGTGGTCCGGTGCTTCGGGTAGTTCTTCCCTCGCCAGCGCGCGCAAGCCGCCCCACCACAGGCCATGCTTCCACAGCGCACTAATGGCGATCCAGCCCGCGCCCGGTGAGGCGTGCCAGCCACACGCCGCACACGCGGGCCGCGAGCCGCGCGAACCGACCGCGCCGCGCGCCCCGCGGGCCGAACCGCACGAACGACCCCCACTTCGCGTCGAACCGCTTGCGCACATCGGGCACGCACTTCGCCGCGCGAGA
>VGZJ01000219.1 GCA_016872595.1 Planctomycetota bacterium | reverse complement strand
CGCAAGCGCCAGACCGCGAGCCTACCGGGGAAGGGCCTGTTCACCGGACCGGGCGGCACGAACCCCGGGTACGGGGCCAGCCCCGCCATCGGCGCGACCGAGTACTTGAACGCGACCTCGTGGCGCGGGAACCGCGGCGGCTCGTGGATCTGGGCGAACGCTAGCGTCAACGGGTTCTGCGCGGCACTGCCGCCGAACAGCCCGGTTCCGGACGCGACCGCGCACGGCCTCGGCTACCTGAGCGCCCGAAGTAACTTCCCCGGCGGGGTCAACGTCTGTCTCGGCGACGGGAGCGTGCGGTTCGTGCGCGACGCCATCGCCCCGGCCGCGTGGACCGCGCTCGCACCCGCAACGGCGGCGAGGTCATCAACGGGAACGACTTCTAACCGAGCCACCAACACGGGAGATCGCTCCATGTATCCGCTCGTACTAATCGCCGCGTGCGCCGGGGCGAATCCGGCCGCGGTCGAGACGTGGCCGGGGTTCCGCAACGACGGCACCGGAACCACCGCGGCGCGTGGCCTGCCGGTCACGTGGGGGCCGAAGGAGAACGTCGCGTGGCGCGCGGCCCTGCCCGGGTACGGGCAGTCGTCGCCCGTCGTCTGGAAGGGGCGCGTGTTCCTCACCGCCGTGGACGGCGCGGAGAAACAAAAACTGCTCGTGGTCGCGGTAGACGCCCGCACCGGCGCGGTCGCGTGGAAGAAGGAGTTCGCCGCGGCGCAGAAGGGCAAGAACAACCCGATGATGAGCCGGGCCGGGCCGACCCCGGTGGTGGACGGCGAAGGCGTGTACTGCCTGTTCGAGAGCGGCGACCTGCTCGCCCTGTCGCACGACGGCGGGAAACTGTGGCACCGCGACCTCGGGGCCGACCACGGCGCGATCAAGAACAACCACGGCCTCGGCAGCTCGCTCGCGCAGCACGGGCGTGCGGTGTTCGCGCAGGTCGATCACGGCGGGCCGTCGTACCTGCTCGCAGTCGATAAGGCGAGCGGGAAAGACCTTTGGAAGGCCGAGCGCCCGGCGCGGACCGCGTGGGCGTCGCCGGTCGTCGCGCCGTTCGGCGGTAAGCCCGTGGTGCTCGCCAGCGGCGGCGGCACCCTCGTCGCCTACGACGCCGCGAGCGGCAAGGAACGGGCCGCGTTTGAGGGGCTGACCGGGAACACGATCCCCTCGCCCACCGTCGCGGGCGACCTCGTCCTCGTGGGCGCGGGCGAGAACCGCATGAAGCCGGACGCTGTTGCTTCCGCGAAGTCCAACTGCGCGCTGCGCCTCGGGTCCAAAGACGGCAAGCCGGTGTTCGAGCCGGCGTGGATGGGGCGCAAGGCGATCAGCCACCACGCCAGCCCGGTCGCGCACCGCGGCCACGTCTACTTCGTCACCAAACTGGGGCTCGTCCACTGCGTCGATCTGACGACCGGCGAAGAGAAGTACGCGGAGCGGCTCGACGATCAGCCGTGGGCCACCCCGGTCGCGGCCGGCGATCACGTCTACTTCTTCGGTAAGACCGGGATCACAACCGTACTGAAGGCTGGCGGCGAGTTCGAGAAGGTCGCGACCAACCGGCTCTGGTCGAAGGACGATTTCGCGGCGCGCCTCGAAGCCGCGAAGAAGGCCGCGAGCGACTCGCTCCCCAAACCGCCGGAGGGCAAGGGGCCGGGTGGTGGGCCGCCGCTGCCGAAAGAGGAACTGGAGGCGACGCGCTATTCCGCGGTCGGCGACGTGGTGTACGGGGTCGCGGCCGTGGACGGCGCGTTCTTCATCCGCACCGGCACCGAGTTGATCTGTGTGCGCGCGCGCAAGTAACCCGCGCGCCTACGCCGCCGGCGTGAGGAAGCGGATGAAGGCTTCGGCCGCGGGCGGGGGCGCTTCGCCGCGGCGGATGAGGATGCCGCTGTGGATCGGCTCGATCACGCCCGGCGCGAGCTTCCGCACGCCCACCTTCACCCCGCGCGTCACCGCGCCGTTCGGCGTCAGCGGCACCAGCGACACGCCCAACCCGGCTTCCACCATCTTCACCACGATGCCCGTGGTGGTCGCCTCCATGTCGATGCGCGGGGTCAGGCCGCGCTTGTGGAAGGCGTTCAGGACGTGCTGCCGGCCGGACGAGCCGCGCTCGAACACGATCAGCGGCGCGCCTACGAGGTCGGCCAAGTCTGGGGCGCGCATCTTCAGGAGCGCGTGCCCCGGCGGTGCGATCAGCCCCCAATCGAACGAGAACAGGTGCCGGTACTCCAGCCCGCTGACGCCCTCGTACGGGGCCGCGACGCCGAACGCGAGGTCCGGGTCGCGCAGCAGCGCGTCCTCGATGTCGCGCTCGGTGCGCGAACTGAGCCGCACGCGGATTTCGGGGTGCGCGCGGTGGAACCGGCGGATCGAGTCGAGCAAGGCGTACAGCGTCAGGTACTGGGTGGCCGCGACGTGAACCTCTTGCGGCCCGGTCGCGCCGTCGGGCGCGACGAGCCGCCGCGCCCCTTCGAGAAACGACTGCGCCCGCGGCAAGAACTGCTCGCCCTGCGGGGTCAGCGGCGACCGCCGCCGCGGGCCGCGCTGCTTGTGGTACAGCGACACCTTCAAATGCGCCTCAAGCGCGACGAGCCGGTTCCGCAGCCCCTGCTCGGTGATGTGCAGCCCGGCCGCCGCCGCGCGCAGGCTCCCGGCGCGGGCCAGTTCCACCAGCGCCTGAACCTGATCGGTCGAAACGGACGGAATCGTGTCGGCCACTGTGTGCGCCTTTCAGAGTAGGAGGCACACTCCGTGTGCCGTCGCTCGACCCGTCGGTCGCGTTCAAGAACTTCGCCTAGCGCCTGTGTGTTGTGCAGCAACGGCACACGGAGTGTGCCTACTACTTAAACAATCGACCGCTGTGTAGCGCCTCCATTAGAACAGGGATCGTTGGCAAAGGGAACGAGCCGGTCACTTCCCGCGGGTGACGACGTGGCGGTCGCCGGTGCGGAACGCCTCGGCGATGAGGCCGGTGGCGTGGCTCCGCACCGTGAACGCGCCGGCGGTCGGCGTGTCCCACACCGGCGCACCGCCGTAGCCCGCGCGCAGGTGGTCCGTTGGGCCGGCGCGCTGGCTCGACACGACCAGCTTGGGCCGCGCCCAAACCGCCACCGCGCCCGGTTCGGGCTTCGCGGGCGTACCCTTCGGAGCGTTGGCGTTCTTCGCGCCGTGGTGCGGGGCGAGCAGCACATCGACCGGCGCGAGCGGCTTCGCCAGCGCGAGCGTTTGGCCCTCGCCTTCGAGGTCGCCGGTGAGCAGGACCGCGTGCCCGGCGTGCCGCACGAGCAGGACGAGACTGCGGGCGTTCTCGTTCCCGACCGGGCCGACCGCGGGCGGGTGCAGTACGTCGAAGGTCACATCGCCGGCGGTGAAGCGGTCGCCGGCGCGGGCGGTGCGCACGGGTACGCGGCGCGCCTCCAGCGCCACAAGCACCGTGGCCACGCCGGGCGCGTCCTTGTCCGCGAACGTGGGCGTCGTCGTGACGCGGCCGACGTGGAACCGGCGCAGCAGTTCCGGCACGCCGTTGAAGTGGTCGAGGTCCGCGTGCGAGAGGAACACTTCGTCGATGCGACTGATGCCGCGACTCCAGAGGTACGGCGCGACGACGCGACGGACCGCGTCCGGGCCGGCGGTCGTGCCGGCGTCGTACAGGATCACGCGGCCGTCGGGCGTTTCGATGACGACGCAGCCGCCGTGCCCGACCGCGAGGAACGTGACCCGCGCCTCGTCGGAGGTTCGAGGTTGCAGCCCGAGGGCGACGCCGACGGCCACCCACACCAGCGCGGTGATGAAGCACTTCTTCGCGCGCGTTCCGTTCAACAGCACGACGCACGCGACCAGTGCATAGAACCCGACGAGCCACCACAGCGGCGGGCCGGGCGCGTACAGGTGGCCGAACGGCACACGGTCGCCGAGGTGGACCAGCCCTTCACACGCGCCGAGACACAACTCGGTGACGCGCGCGAACGGCCACGCGAGGCCGAGCGGCGCGGCCAGTAGCACGAGGAAGCCCGCGACGAGCGCGACCGCGGTCAGCAGGATCAGCGGCGGGCCGAGCGGGATCGCGATTGGCGACGCCACGTTCTGCCACGCGAGCACGAGCGGCGCGTTCACCGCGGTCAGGATCGCGCTGATCGCGAACACGCCCCACAGCCCACGCAGCGCGGCGCGCACGAGTTGTTCCGTCAAACCGCGGCTTTCGGCAAGCAGTTGCTCAACGGCGGTGAGCGGGCGCGGTTCGAGCCAACGCGACACGCCCCACGCGAGCACGAACACCGAGAGGAACGAGAGCTGGCAACCCGCGGTGAACGGGTCCGTCGGATTGGTGGCGACCACGACGAGCCACGCGAGCGCGAAGCCGTTCGCCGCGATTGCCGGGCGGCGGAGGACGATACCGCCGCACACCACGCACACCATGACCGCGGCGCGCACGGCCGACGGCCGCGCGCCGGTCAGAAGCGCGTAGGCGAGCAGGAACAGCGCGACCGCCCACGCGCCGTGTCGCGTCCGCACCCCGCAGGCGCGCAGCACGAGCCACGCGAACCAGCCGAGGATGACGAGGTGCTGCCCGGAGATGGCGAGGACGTGGATCACGCCGGTGCGAACGTACACGTCCCACTCTTCGCGGTCGAGCGCGGTGCTGTCGCCGAGCAACAGCGCGGTTGCGAGGCCGGCCTCGTCCGGCAGGTTGCGTTCCAGCGCGCGTGCGCCCCACCCGCGGACCGCGGCCAGCCACCCGAACAGCGACGCGCGCCAGCCCTCTTCGAGCCGCACGACGGTGTCCGCGGGCCGCTTCACGCGCAGCTCCGCGGTGATACGCCGGTCCAACAGGAACGCGCGCCCGTCGCGCTCGCCGGGGTTGTGCGGCGCGTCGGGCTTCGACAGCCGCCCGCTGACCTCGACTACGTCGCCGCAGTGCAGGTCGCTCAGGTGCCCTTCGACCGAGAGCCGCACGCGCCCGCTGGCCGCGCGCCAGCCTTCGGCCGTCTCGATCGCGCTGATTTCCAGCACGGCGGCGCTGGTCGCGGTGCGCTGCTGGGTGAGCAGTGGGTCGGGCTTCGGCGCGCGGAAGCGGTCCGGTTCGTCGGCGAGTCGGCCGCGCACGCTCGCCGCTTGTGGAGCGTCTTTGGCGAAGCGGGCGATGTCGTCGGCGCGAAAGCTGTGGCGGTGCGAGTGGTGATACGCCGACGCGAGCGCCGCGGCGCAGACGAGCAGCCAAGCGGACGCCGTTTGCGGCGCGGTGGCGCGCGTGGCGAACCAGCCGACGAGTGCGACCGCGGCGACGATCAGGCCCGCGCCGAGTGGCACCTCGATGTAGCGCTCCGCGAGCAGGCCGGCGCTGGCCGCTAGCGCGACCGGCACCAGCGGCGCGCGGGCGAACTCGCGCCACGGCGCTTCGCGCGGGATGCGGTCGTCGGGTTCGGGCGCGGGCGCAGACATCGGCGGCTCACTTGACCCGGCGCTGCTTCTCCTTGATCGCCTTCAAATCGACCGGCGTGCCCCCGGTCCCGTCCAGCAGCGCCGCCTCGACCGCCTTCGCGTCGAGCGACTTGGGAATCAGTCGCACCTTGCCGTCGGCGCACAGGGCGAGAAACTCGTTCGGGGAGCCAATGAGATTCGCCGGCTTGACGGACTCCATCGCAACCTCGTCGCCGGGTTCCGCCCACGGCACGCCGTTCTCGGACATCACAACAACGAACGCCTTCTCCCACCGCGGCCCCTTCCCGACCACACGGCGGAGGTGGGCCATCCCGTTCTTGGGCGTTGACGAACCCGCCGGGGCGTACCCCGTCGGCATCTTCGGGCCGTACTCGGCGGCGGGCATGCCCACGGTCATCTTCTGGTAGAGGTCGTCGTATTCGAGGTACGGGAGCAGCAACACGCGCCAACTGAACGCCTTCGCGTTGCCGCCCCAAGTCGGTCCGCCCGGCGGAACGGGCTTCGCGTGTACGTCGCCGTACTGCCCCGCCGCTACGCTGAGCATTTCCAGCCGTAGCGCCATCACTTCCAGTCCATCGAGCTTTTCCGGCGGCGGGGGCGGGTCAACGACTCCGCCCACCGGCGGCGGGGCCTCCTTCCCGCACCCGGCGATCAGCAGGAGCACGAGGACCACACCGCATTGAAAGCCGCGACACATGACGAACTCCGGTCGGTGATGTTCGAGCAGTGGACCATAGGATAGCCCCATTCGCCACCGACTTCAGACGAAATCCGACGCCGTGCATCATGGACACCGTTCGAGTCAACCTCGGCCCGCGCAGCTACGACATCGCCATTGGCTCGCGCGAAGCCACGAGCGGCTTGGGCGCGTTCGTCCGCGCCGCCGTGCCGAAGGCTTCGACGGCGCTGGTTGTCGGTGACAGCAACACCGCGGACGGTGCTCGAAAGGTGGAGGCCGCACTGGGCGCGAACGGCCTGCGCAGTGGATTTGCCGAAGTGCCCGCGGGCGAAGCTTCGAAGTGCATAGTGCAACTCGCGAAGCTGTACGACGCGCTGTACGACCTCGCGGCGGATCGCAACACGGTTGTGGTCGCGGTCGGCGGCGGCGTGATCGGCGACCTCGCGGGCTTCGCGGCGGCGACGTACAACCGCGGGCTGCCGCTAATCATGGTGCCCACGTCGCTGCTCGCGATGGTCGATTCGAGCGTCGGCGGCAAGACCGGCATCAACCACCCCAAAGGCAAGAACCTGATCGGCGCGTTCCACCAACCGGCGGGCGTGTGGATCGACCTCGCGCACCTCGCCACGCTGCCGGAGCGCGAGTACTTGAGCGGCCTCGCCGAAGTGGTGAAGTACGGCGTCATTCTGGACACAGCGTTCTTCGACCTTCTCGAAGCGAGCGCGAAGCTCGTGCGCGACCGGAAGTGGGACGGCTTAGGGCAGATCGTGGCGCACTGCTGCCGCTTGAAGGCCGACGTAGTTGAGAAGGACGAACACGAGACGACCGGCTTGCGCGCGGTGCTGAACTACGGGCACACCTTCGCGCACGCCTACGAAACCTGCGGCGGGTACGGCACGCTGCTGCACGGCGAAGCGGTCGCCATCGGCATGACGGACGCGGCCCGACTCGCGCACGCGATGAACTTCGTCGGTGCGGATTTCGTCGCGCGGCAGACGAAACTGCTCGAAGAGCTTTGGCTGCCAACCGCGCCGCTCGTGACGTACCCGACGGATGACCTGATCGCAGTGATGAAGCGCGACAAGAAGGCCGCGGGCGGGAAGATGAAGTTCGTCCTGCCGACGCGCCTCGGCGAAGTGAAGCTGTTCGACGACGTACCGGAAGCGCTCGTTCGCGCCATTTTGGAGGCGCGATGAGTTACGCTGTCGCCGCCAAATACCTACGGGCGCGGGTGTGGATCGCGGTCGCGGCTGGGTGCGCGCCGTGGCTGCTGTGGCTCGGTGGCCTCGTCTCCACGGGCGGCAAGCGCGACCTCGCGAACAACCTCGTCGGCGCGGACCACCTCGCCTTCTATCACGCCGCAAAGCTCATTCGCGACGGCGAATCGCGCTACTTGTACGACTACGAATGGCTCCAACTGACGGACTACCAGAAGGCGATTGTCGGCTGGGAGTGGCACGGGTTCGAGGCGTACCGCAACCCGCCGTTCTATGCGCTCCTGTACCTGCCGACGGTCGGGCTGTCGTACTACGCGAGCTTCGTTGTGTGGTCGATCATCGGGTTCGCACTACTCGCGCTCGCGGTGGTGCTGCTGAAACCGGAGCGCCCGGCGCGCGCGTTCCTTTGGGCGCTGACCTTCTATCCGGTGTTCGCGACGGTCAGCTTCGGGCAGAACACGTTCATCAGCCTCGCGATCTTCGCGGGCGTGTACCGCCTCCTTTCGAGTGAATGGCGGTTCGCGGCCGGGTTGGTCGCGGGGCTGCTGTTCTTCAAGCCGCAACTGCTGCTCGGCCTTTTCGTGTGGTGGGCGTTCGAGCCGCGCCGCTACTGGCGCGCGTGGGCGGGCGTAATCGTAACCGGCGCAGCGCTGGCGGCGGTGTCGTGGATCGCGGTGCCGGACGGCTCGCGCGCGTTCGTCGATTCGCTCCGCGCCAACGCCGGGTTCGGCGGCTTCGGCATGTGGAACGTGGTGAACCCGAAGGCGTTCTTCGCGCTCCTCTTCCCAAAACTGCCGGAAGTGTACTGGCCGCTGGCGGCGGCATGCTCGGTCGCGGGAATCGCGGTCGCGTGGCGCGTCAAGCGTGCGACCGGCGCGCCGGTTGCTGTGATGGTTCCCGTTGCCGTGTTCCTGTCCCTGTGGGCGTCGCCGCACGCACTCGTCTACGAGTGGGCGCTGCTCCTTGCCGCGGCCGTTGTGCTATGGGAGCGGTTCCCCGCCTCGCGCGACTGCTGGTTCTGTCTGTTCGCGCTAGCGTGGGTCGCGCTGGCTGTCACGGTTCCTCTGGCGAAGATGCAAGACAACATGAAGGAAATGGCGATCCTTCAGATCGGCGTGCCGCTATTGGGGTTGGTCGGGTGGCTCGCGGCGCGCGAGCTGGCGCGGGCACCCGAAGCGCAGTTGTGAACATTCGGTAGCCACCGGAAGCAGACGACGCGCCGCGGTTCGGGTACACTAACGGCACCCACCTGCTCGCACACACCTATGACGGACACCGTGGTCATGGCCCAGCGCCGCGTCGGATTGTGGATGATCGGTGCGTGCGGCGGCGTCTCGTGTACGACCGCCCTCGGCCTCTCCGCGCTCGCGCGCGGGCTGACCCCGACGACGGGCATGGTCACGGCGCTGCCCCCGTTCGCGCACCACGACCTCGACGAGCCGACCGCGTACGTACTCGGCGGGCACGACATCCGCACCGGCGATTTCGTGACCGCCGCGCGCGAGCTGCACGAGCGCTCCAACGTATTTGACGAGCGCACCTTGACGGCGTGCGCCGCCGACCTGACCGCGTGGAGCGCGAACATCCGGCCGGGCGTGGTGTACAAGCCGAACTCGGCGATCACCGCGCTGGCCGACCGCACCGACATGCGACAGGCCCGCACCCCGCGCGAGGCCATCGACGCGATTCAGAGCGACCTCAAAGCGTTCAAGGCCGCGCACAAGCTCGATCAGGTCGTCGTGGTGAACGCGGCCTCGACCGAGCCGCCGTTTGAAGTGGGCGAGGAACAGAAGTCGCTCGACAAGTTGCTGCCGGCGCTCGACCGCGCCGCGCCCGCGGCGCTGCCCACCAGCAGCATCTACGCCTTCGCCGCCATCGACGCCGGGTTCGCGTATGTGAATATGACACCGAGCCGCGGCGCGACGCTGCCGGCACTCGAAGAGCTGGCGAAGAAGCGCAACGTGCCGCACGCCGGCCAAGACCTCAAGACCGGCGAGACGCTGGTGAAAAGCGTGCTGGCCCCGATGTTCGCGCGGCGCAACTTGCGCGTCCTCAGTTGGGTCGGCCACAACATCCTCGGCAACCGCGACGGGCAGGTGCTGAACGACCCGGACAACAAGGCCAGCAAGGTGAAGAGCAAGGACGCGCTGCTCGCGGCCCTGTTGGGCTACAAGCCGCAGTCCATCGTGAGCATCGAGTACATCGAATCGCTGGACGACTGGAAGACCGCGTGGGACCACATCCACTACGAGGGCTTCCTCGGCACGAAGATGATGTTCCAGTTCACGTGGCAGGGCTGCGACTCGCTGCTGGCCGCGCCGCTGGTGATCGACCTCGTGCGGCTCGCGGCCTACGCCCAGCGCCGGGGCGAGTCCGGGCCGATGCCGCACACCGCGTGCTTCTTCAAAAGCCCCGTGGGTGTGCCCGAACACGACTTCGGCAAGCAGTTCGCGATGCTGGAAGATTATTTTTGCGTCGAACCGCCGGCGTAAGCCGGCTGGGTCATCAGCTACCACTACCCAGCCGGCTAACGCCGGCGGTTCGAGGGAGACACTATGCAACTGGCTTTCTCCACCAACGCTTACCTGCACCACTCGTTCGCGGACACCTGCGCGCGGCTCGCGGGCATCGGGTACCGCGGCGTCGAGATCATGGCCGACGTGCCGCACGCGTGGCCCGCGTACCTGCTCCCCGAGCACAAGCGGGCCATTCGCGATTCGCTGGCGAAGAACAACCTCGCGATCTCGAACATCAACGCCTTCATGATGCACGCGATCAACGACCACCGCCAGAAGTACTGGCACCCGTCGTGGATCGAGCCGGACGTCAACTACCGGCGCGTGCGCATCGACCACACCAAGCGCGCGCTCACGCTAGCTAAGGAGTTGGGCGCGACGTGCATCACCACCGAACCCGGCGGGCCACTCGAAGGGCGGCCGTGGGGCGAAATGCTGAAGCTGTTCGTGGAGATGCTCAAGCCCGTCGTGGAGCACGCGGAGAAGGAACAGGTGCTGCTGCTGGTGGAACCGGAGCCGGACCTGCTGATCGAGACCGCGGACCAGTATTTGGAGTTCGCGTCGAAGATTTCGTCGCCGTACCTCGGCCTCAACTTCGACATCGGGCACTCGTACTGCGTGAGTGATGACCCGGCCGCGACGATCCGCCGGCTGGCCCCGCTCATCAAGCACGTTCACCTCGAAGACATCGCCCCGACGCGCGTACACCACCACATGATCCCCGGTGAGGGCGCAATCGACTTCGGCGCGGCGCTGACCGCGCTGAAGGACATCGGCTACACCGGTTGGATGACAATCGAGCTGTACACCTGCCACGAGAACCCCGACAGCGCGGCCCAGATCGCGCGCGACCGCGTGCTGAAGATCGCGCAGGCTGTGGGGTATTGAGTAGACTCGTTGCGCAATAGGTGTTGGTTCAGTCGCACTTCGGCCAGACGATCCTGTGTGGTCGTTACCCGTACATCCGGTTGTGGAGTCCGGCGACGTTCTTCATCATCACCGTGTGACGACGGGGCG
>VGZJ01000218.1 GCA_016872595.1 Planctomycetota bacterium | reverse complement strand
CGCCCCGTCGTCACACGGTGATGATGAAGAACGTCGCCGGACTCCACAACCGGATGTACGGGTAACGACCACACAGGATCGTCTGGCCGAAGTGCGACTGAACCAACACCTATTGCGCAACGAGTCTACCATGTAGCGGCCGTCGTCGCTGACGGAGTTGCGCGGGGTGATCTCGCTCTGCCCGTTGGCGCTGGCACTCGTGCTCATGAACGACGGGTGCGCCACGGACACGAGGCTCGCGGCGGGCACTTCGCGGGCCTCGAGCGGTTCGAGCGCGAGCTTCGGGCGCGCGGCTTGGGGCTTGGAACGGACGGAACGGGAGCGGCGCCACCAGAGGGGTAGCATGGGGAAACTCCGTTGACGGAACGGGCGCGAGTCGCGGATACGAGAATACCCGCACAAGTGATGCCGCATACTGTCCCGGTTCGCACCGCCGCGGTCAACAGATTTCTCTCATTTTCCCCACCCTCCGCAACCGGCACCGGCGCGCGAACCGCTACAGACCGCCAGCATCACCGCAGCGCCTTGTGGCCGAAGGCGGCGCGGAGGCGGTTGCTCTCCTGCCACACCTTCGGGTCTGTTTGCAGGAAGTCGATGAGGTTCCCGGTGGACACGCCGAGCAGCGCCGCGGCGTCGGCGACGCGGGCCTCGACCGCGGCCATCACGTCCAACACCACGCCGACCGCGGGCCAGAATCGCGGGTCGCGCGCGCTCATGTGCAACCGGCCGTCGGCGTCGCGCGCGAGCGCGTAATCGGGGAGCGCCGCGACCGCCTCCGCGGTGGTGCCGGCCGGGAGCGGGTCGCGCAGCTCCAAAAAGAGCGCGTGCCACAGCCGCTTGAGTGCCTTCGCCTTGTTCTCGTGCTGCGACCGACTCTCTTCGGCGATCACGATGAGGCCGGTCGGCGCGTGCCGCAGACGTACGGCGGAACTGGTCTTGTTCCGCTTCTGCCCGCCGGGGCCGCTGGCGCGGTAGGTATCGACCTCGCACTGCGCGAGCAGTTGCGGTTCGGTCAGGCGCGCCCACGTCGCCCGCGGCAACCCGTTCGTAGTCGGCGGCGTGTGGGACACGAGCGAAGCCCTCAGTACGTCTGGTCGCACATCATGCAGAAGCGCGAACCGGGGCGGCCGGGGTTCTTGCGCCCGCACGACGGGCACGCATCGGGGTCGCGCGCGGTTGAAGCCGCTTGAGGCTTCGCAACAGGCGGCGCGGGCGGCTTCGGCGCAGCCGCTTGCGGCTTTGCAACAGGGGCCGCGTCGAACGCCGGCAGGTCGTCGTCGAGGCTCAGCGGCTTCGCCGGGGCGGGAGCCGCTTGCGGCTTCGCGAGTTTCGGCAACGGCGGCGGCGCGGGCCGGGGCGCGGGCGCGACCGGCGCGCTGCTCGTGCCGGTGCGCACCACCACGGTGACTTTGCCGACCTCGCGCGTGTCGCCGTCGCTCACGGGCGCTTCGCTCCGCGCCGGCACGTCGGTGCAGATCACTTGGCCGTCGCGCAGGAAGTACCGCAGGGCGACGTCGGCCGCGCCGCGCGCCCACACGGTACAGGCCCGCGCGTCGCCCCCGATCTTCACCGGCTCCGCGCCGAGGTTCACCGTGACCGTTTCGCGCGGCCCGTACCGCACCTCCAGCCACGCGCGCCGGAACGCCGCTTCGACCACCGCCACCATTAGCCCGATGAACAGCCCCAGCACCAACCCGCCCGCGAGCCGGCCGAGGAACGCCGTGGCGAACGCCGACACCACGAGGTAACCGACCGCGCCGGCCGCGCCGCCCGCCGCGCCGCCCGCCAGCCCGTAGGCGCGCTTCAGGTTCGGTACGAACAGCGACAGCCCCAGCCCCGCGAGCGCGCCGAGAATGGTCCAGCCCATGACGCGGAACAGCGCGTCCAGAACCTTGCTGTCGGTATCCGCCAAGAGGAACAGCCCCTGCCCGGCCGCGCCGCCGGCCACCCCGACGAGCAGCCCGCCGGCCAGCCCCGCGAGCGCGCCGCCGGCGCTCGGGAGCGCGCCGCGCAAGTAGTGGTGCTGCCCGCCGACGAGGAACAGGCACACGAGGCCGGCGATGGCCCCGGTCCACACGCCCACCGCGAGCACGAGTTGCCCCGCGGCGCTCCGGTCGTAGGTCGCGTCCGACTGCACGCCCTTTACGCCGGGCGGCGCGTCCGGCTTCTTCGCCAGTTCGGGTTCCGACGTCGGCCGCTTGGCCTCGGCCGCGGTCACGATGGCGGTCGTCATCTCCGGCAACAGCGTGTCGGTGAACGCCTTCGCGTTCCGCGCGGTGCGATCGAGACTGAACTCCTTGCCCTTGTCCTTTCCGACGCCGAGGACCCCTTGCTGCACCTCGCGGTAGTTCGTGCGGCCGAACTGGTTGATGACCAAGTGGAGCTGGTCGATCTTGTTCTCGGCCAGCACGCCCACGGTGTCCTTGACGGACATGCCCTGCGGCGGCTGCGCCTCGATCTTCGGGGCCGCGTCCGTGATGAGGACGAGTACGCGGGTGGCGCTCTTGCGCCAGTCGGTGAACTTGGCGGCCTCGGCCAGCGCCTCGAAGCTCGTTTCGGGGAAGTCGTCGCCGCCGGACGCGACCTGCTTCCCGACCTCGTCGCCAAAGGCGCGCGCGTCGGATGTGAACGTCTCGCCCTTAAACTTCAGCACCTCCATCTGCTGCCAGCCGGCCGGCTCGCGGTGGAACAGGTCGCGGAACGCGACGCACCCGAACCGCGCGTCCACCTTCGCGCGCGACAGGTCGTCGGCGAACGTGCCGATCCCGTTCTGAAGCCCGCGGATCTGCTCGCTCATGCTGGCCGTCACGTCGAGCACGAAGATGATGTCGGCTTGCGGCATCGGGGAGGGGAGCGTGGCGAGCTTGACCTCGGCCGGCTCGCTCACCGGCTTCCCGCCGGGACCGCTGGCGATGACCCGAAGTGACGCGGTCGGCGCGACCGCACTGTACGCGGCGCGGACCTCGATTTCGACCTCGGTCTTCCCCGCGGGAACCTTCACGTCCGGCGCGGTCACGCCCGCGGGCAACCCGTCCACGCGCACCGCCACCTCGCCGTCGAAGTCCTCGCGCAGAATCTTCACGAACAGCTTGTTGGTGCCGCCCTGATAGACCTGCAACTCTTTGGCGGCGCTGAGCGCGAGCCGCGGTTCGGGCGCGGGCTTCGCGGCCACCTGCGGGGCGAGCGCCCACCACACGAGTTCGCCGAACGCGAGCGCGCCGAGCAACCCGCCCACGGCCCCGTACAGGCCGAACAGCACCGGCTTGGGCAACCCGGCGAGCATCTTCGGTGCGGGCATCGAGCGGTCTCCGTGGCGCGCGGTCAAAACGTCTGGTCGCACAGCATACAGTACCGCTCGCCGGGGTCGCCGGGAATCGCGCGCCCGCAGCCGGGGCACCCGCCGCGCGGCTTCGGCGCGGCGATGTTCGGCTTCGCCTCTACCAGTTCCGGCGCGTCGTCCAGTTCCAGCACCTCTTCGGCTTCGACCTCCGCTGAAGAGAACGCGCGCTCCGCGAGCGGCACCGCGGCGCCCAGAACCGCGCCGAATGCCAGCGCGCCCGCGAGCCGCGCGGCGATGGGTACGTCGAGCGCCCCGAGCGCGAGGTACGCCAGCGCGCCCGCACCGGCCGCGACGAGCGCCCCGCCGCCGTAGCCGAGCGCCACCGGGCCGCCCGCCGGTGGCGCGCCGGGCAGCGCGAAGAACTGGCCCAGCGCCAGCGCCGCCCCCGCGAACAGCGCCACCGTAACGGCCCACACCGCGACCGCGCCGGCCGTGCTCGGTGGCTCCGCGTCCGCGGTCGGGCGCGCGGCCTTCGGCTCGTCCGCGGGCGCGGGCGGTTCGATCTTCGGTTCGTCCGGCTCCGCGCCGGCCGGCGGCGCGGGCGGCTTCACCGCGACCGGCGGCGGCGGCACCGGCTCGCGCGCCTTGTCGCCGGGGTCCACCTTGCCGATGGTCGGTTCCGGCGCGCCCGCGGCGACCGTCTTCCCGAGTTCGGTCATGAGTGCGTCGAACGTGCCGCCCGCGGTCTTCAACTCGAAGAACGCGCCCTTCGCGCCCTCGAACAGCGGCTCGAACGCCTTGCGCTCGTCCGCGAGGGCGACGATGTGGAGCTGGTCGATCTTCTTCGCTTTGAGGTGTTTCGCGAGGTCGTCGGCGCTCTTGATCCGCCCGTCGGCCTTCTTCGGCGTACCGTCCGTGACGAGCACGATCACGCGCAGCGCGGCCGGGCGGAACGGCAGGTCCGCGGCGGCGGCGATCCCGTCCATGCTGCTGTCGCCCTCGCCCCCGCCGCCGCCGAGTCGGATGTTGCGGAGCGTGGTGCCGACGAGCTGCGCGCTCGTCGCGAACCCGTCGCCGTGCAGTTGCGGCAGCTTCAGCGGCTGCGCGAGCGTGGTGTCTTGGAACCCGATCAGCCCGTAGCGGGCGTCGGTCTTCTTCCCCAATTCGGCGGCGAGCGCGGGCAGCGCGTCGGTGAGTTGCCGCGTGTGCCGGGCCATGCTCCCGGTGCAGTCGTAGGCGAACACCAGATCGACCGGGGCTCGCGTGATCGGCAGCACGTGCAGGCCGGCGTCGGTCTCGGCGCGAACGGCGACGCCCTGTACGTCGGCCCGCGCGCTCACCGCGACCTTGCGTACCAGCACCGCCGCGGTCCCGTCGATCTTGAGCTCTGCCGTGGCGGAAGTCGCGCCCGCGGGCACGACGACCGGCGCGACCGACACGCCGTCCGGCAGGTCGTCGAACGTGACCGTGACGGGCGCGTCGAACCCGGCGCGAGCGACGCGCACCGCGAACGAGTTCGTGCCGCGCTGGTACGCCTTCAGGTACGGCGACACCGTGACCGCGAGCCGCGGCGCGGGCGGCGGCGGCGCGAGTACCTTCACTTCGAGGGTCGCGGACGCGCCGAACTCTTTGCCGTCCGCGGTGGCGGTGGCGCTCGCCGCCAGAGTGAGTGTGCCCGGCGGCGCGCCGGGCGCGACCACGACCTGCGCCGTCGCGCGCGTTTCGCCGTCGGGAATGACGACATCGGCGGCGCTAATGTCGGCGCTGGGCGACGTGAACCGCACCGCGACCGGGCCTTCGATTCGGTCGCGCGCGACGCGCACCGTGAACGCGGTCGCGGTGCCGGGGTACGCGCTCACGCCCGGCGACACCGCGAGCGCGAGCCGCACGTCGGCGGGCGGTGCCGGTTGCGGCGCGTCGGCGGGGCGCTCGTCGCGCGGCGCGTCCGCCGCGGGGCGCGCGGCCCACCACACGAGTTCGCCAAAGGTCAGCGCGACGGCCAGCGCCGCGCCCGCGCCCGCGAGCGCGAACAAGAGGGGTCTGGGTAGAGCAGACATGGAGAGTAGTACGCCGCTCCGCGGCGCATTTTTCGCGTTTCGGAACCGCTTGGTGTCGTTAGCCCGACGCGCCAGCGAGGGCGTGACTCGCCCTCACTGGCGCGTCGGGCTAACTGCGTAACGCCAACTCCCTGCGGACCAGTCACTTTTTCGGCGTCATGGTAATGGGCCGGCCGCCGTCCTTCACCTCGCGGAAGCACTCCAGCCAGAGCGCCTCAAGCTCGGTGCGCGTTTGACCCTGAAAGTCCTTCGCGGCGTCGTAGCGGCGCTTGCGCTGGGCCGGGCCGTTGAACGCGAGCGGGCCTTCGAGCGCCACCACGCGGTACAGGTCGCGGCGCGCCAGTTCCTCGTCCTTCGCCACGGCGAAGTGGTAGTGCGCGCTCAGGAACCACACCGCGGCCTCGTTCGGGTAGTGCAGCACGGCCACATCGAGCCACGTCTTCGCCTTGTCGCGGTCGGATTGGCTCGCACCGGCCTTCGCCAGCAGCTTCGCGCCGATGGCGAGGCTGAAGTCGCCGACTTGGTCGTCCGAGTAACTCGGCCCGGTGCCGCGGACCACGCGCACCTGCTTATCCGCCGGGGCGCGGCGCTTGAACGTCGGGTTCTCGCGGATCAGCTTCGCCAGCAGCGGGGCCGCGTCGCGGTCGATCTGCCCGACGATGTGCGCGTCGAAGATCAGGTTCACGTTGGCGTCGTAGCGCGCCGACTCGATGCGCACGCCGTCGAACGCGCCGTACGCGGGCGCGACGCGCTTCACGCGGTCCAGCAGCGCGCTCATGGGCACCACGTCGAGCGCCGGCTTCTGCGGGACCGGGGCGAAATAGTCGGCCCACTTCGGGTCGTCCTTCAGCCCGTCGATGAGCTTCACCAGTTCGTCGTTCTGCCCGGCCGCGTCCACCACGCCGGTTACGGTGTAGCGGTTCTGCTCGTCGAAATAGCCGCGCTCGATCAGCACGCCGTTCCACTTCTTCTGGTCGCCGGCCATTTCTTTCCGCAGGTGCGCGGTGAGGCTCGGCAGCGGGGCTTCCTTGTCGGCCGCGGGCGGCACCGCGGGCGGCGCGGGCGGGCCACCGGGCACGCCCGATTCGAGATGCACTTTCAGCAGCCGCTTGAACTCGGCCTCCACGTCCTTCGCGTCGGCCGCGTTCGACGGCCGGTACAGCAGCACCAGCCCGCCGGACTCGACGAAGAACCGCTTCTGCACCGCGGCGAGGTCGTCGGGGAAGTACAGCCGTTGCAGCTTCAGGTCGTCCTTCGTGGCGACGGTCCACGCGCGCATGTCGGCCATGAGCTTCGCGGTGGGAACGACGGTCATGGCCTTGAACGAGATGGGCCGGGCCGCGAGCTTGTCGTACTTCGGCGCGAACGGCTTGCCCTTGCCGTGCGCGGTGAACCCGGCGCGGATGATCGCGGCGAGGTCGAGCTGCGCGGCTTCCGGCAGGCCCGGTTGCAGGCCCGCGAGTTGCAGCTCGCCGGTGCCGCCGAAGGTGAACCCGGGGTCGATGCGGACGCCGTCGAGCGCGGGCATGGCCGCGACCGCGGCGCGGAACGCCTTCGTCGGCTCTTCGAGCGCGCCGCTCACGAGGCCGGCGTAATCGGCCGGTACCGGCCGGCCCACGAGCGCCGTGACCAGCGGGTTCGTGGCGTCCTGCGCCCACTCCACCTTCACCTCGTCCTCGCCGACGCGCAGCCCCTCGACGCGGAACCGCAGGCCCACGCTCACGTCCTTCTCGCCGGGCTTGGTGATCTGGTACACGAAGTGCGCGCGCGCGACGAACAGCCGGCGCAGGGCGTACTGGTTCTTCTCGTCGGGCGTGCCGCCGGCCTTGCCCGCCGCGGCGAACACCTTCTGGAGTTGGGGCGCGCTCACGGCCCAATCGACGTCCTTCAGGTTGTAGGCGATCGCGCCGGTGCCGTTGGGCCGCTTGTACGCGGGGTGATCGGACAGGAACGTGCCGGGCAGCTTCGACATCCAGCCGTAGACGTTCCCGGCCTTCGCCTTGAACCCGACGATGTTGAGGCCGCCGCTGGCGGTGAAGTGGGTGTCGGTGTAAACGGCGCGGTCGGCCTCGGCGTCGCCCGCGGCGGCGGCGGCGTTGGCCGCGGCCTGCGCCAGAACGTGCGGGTGCTGGTCCGGCGCGAGCCGCTTGATCCCGGTGCTGTCGAACTTCAGCTCGGCCATTTTCAGGCGCTCGCGCAGCGCCTTGAACAGTTCGTCGGTGACTTGCTCGAACGGGACCGGGTCGTCGCCCTTCGCCGGGGGCGTGTCGAGGAACACGCCCGTCACCTTCACGGTGTCGTCGGCCGCTTCGAACTTGTCGAGCCGCAGGTGCTTCTGAAGGTCGGTGCCGGTGGCGAGCTGCTTCTGGATGTCGCCGTACTGGTTTTGCAGGTCGGCCGCGGCCTTCTTCGCGTCTTGGGCGCGAGCGGACAGCGGGGCCAGCGACAGCACGAGAGCGCCGAGCGCGACGGGGCTGAACCGGGACATGAGTTCCTCGCGGAGGTCAGACTTCTGGGTCCGTCGTTTCCGGGGATCCGTCCCTTGCTCCTTGTTCGTCGTCGGGCGAGCGGGGGGCGTCAGCCCCCTGTTCCTGTTCTGTCTCGCGCGGCAGGTCGATCATCAGATCGCCCGCGTCGGCCGCGATTGCTTCCGCTTCCTCTGCCGCTGGCGAGCGGGGGGCGTCTGCCCCCTGTTCGTTGTCGTCGGGCGAGCGGGGGGCGTCAGACCCCCGTTCCAATGCGACCGCTTCAGCAACGGGAATCGCTTCTTCGAACGGGGGGCTGACGCCCCCCGCTCGCCCGTCGTCTTCGCCCACGTTCAACACGACGAGCGTGCAGTCGTCGTTGACCATGTCGTTGGCGCGGCGGAGCACGTCGAGTTCGGCGCGCCAGTCGTCTTCGGCAATCGTCTCGAACCGGCACCACTCCGGGCCGGGGCCGGTGGCGGCGCTCTTGAACAGCCGCGCGGCCACCGCGTCGGTTGCGAGTAGGAAGCGGTCGCCCGGTTCGCACGTGCCCTCGGCCGCGACCGCCAGCGTCTTGAAGCCGGGGTTCGAGCGGACCAGTAGCGGCGCGGACCCGAACTGATTATCCGCCACAACCGGGAACGTTGCCAACAGCTTCCCGGCCCGAATCCAGAACAAGCTGGCGTCGCCGACCGCACAGGCGCGCCACGGGCGCGCGCCGGACTCGGTCGCGGGGCCGAACTCCAGCCCCAGCAACGTGGCCGCCGCGCCCACCTGATCCACCTTCGCCTGTTTCGACCAGTTCAGGGTACTGTAGTTGATGGCGGTGCGCCACTCCGTTCGCAGCCCGTTTACCCATTTATTCAGGGAACCCGGGTCGCGCGTATCGGGCCGGTCCGTCAGGAACCGCTCGCTGAGCTGCCGCGCCCAGATGTTGCAGTAGATCCCGGTGCTCGCGCCGTCCGCGACGGCAGCGGCCCCGCCGCCCTCGGCGGTGGCGTAGGCGTCCTCCCACTGTTCGGGCGTGTTGCCCATCTTCTGGGCCCACATCGCGCGCGGTCGCGCGAACGCGCCGGTGCCTTGCGCCCAATCGGGCGCGTCTTCGCGCCAAGTGTGGGTGAAGAGCGCGTCCCACTGCTGGGTGATGTCCCAGTCGTTGAGGAAGCAGGAACCTAACCCCCCAACCCCCTTCCCTAAGAGGGAAGGGGGAGTAAGAGGGTCGTCTGCTTCTTCTTCCCCTTCCCTCTTAGGGAAGGGGGTTGGGGGGTTAGGTTCTGCACTCTCTTGCCCCGCGAACACGTACTCCAGCAACCGCACAGGCCCGTACCCGGTTGCCAGCAACGTCAGCGAACGGGCGACGCGCTGGTAGGCGTCGTCGAGGCCGTCGGGGTTGGTGCAGTGGATCACGACCGGCGGGCGACCGCTGTAGCGCCCGGTCAGCCACACCGCGACCATCTGGTAGACGCGGGCGAGCGCGTCGGCGGCGCACGGGTCGCCCGCGCGTGGCGGGAGGACCGTCCACTTGCGCGGCAGCCCCTCGCCGGCGCGCGACTCGGCCGGCAGTTCCGCGAGTTGCGCCAGCGGCACGAACCGCGTCGTCGGGTTCCCGTCGGGGAGCAGCGAGAGGAGTTGCGGCGCGCCGTCGTCGCCGGTGCGGTAGCCCAGCACGGCCACATCAAGCGCGCCGACCGCGTACCCGCCGGCGTGGGTGGTCACCAGCCCTTCGATCAGTTCGTCGGAGAGCTGGCGCGCCGCCGCGAACGCAACGGACTCGCCGCGCCCGGTGACGACCTCCGCGGTCATCCCGGCCGACAGGCGGATCAGCAGCACGAGGCAACCGGGCGGCGGTTCGGCGGGCGTGGGGTCCATTCGGTCCTCGTCGTCCCTCGCGAAGAACCCTACCCCCCAACCCCCCTCCCCAAAGGGAAGGGGGAGAAAGACACTCGGAGTTCCGTTGCGTCTTGAAAGTCGGTGGAGGCTTCTCGCGCGTACTCCCCCCTCCCTTCAGGGAAGGGGTGGGGGGGTAGGGTTCCGTTCCTTACCGCAGGTGCGGGGGCAGCGTGGCGGCGGCGACGACCTGCGTGCCCACGTTCAGCAGCTTCAGCAGGCTCACCGCGTCGGCGTTGAAGGCCATCGCCTTGCACCCCAGCGGCGCGCTGATGCCTTTCACTTCGGCCATGTGCCGCAGCTTGTCCGGCAAGTTGCTCGACATGCCGAACAGGTCCTTGGCGTACTCGTCGGGCAGCACGCCGTCGGTGGCCGGGAGGAACACCGGCTGCGCGTCGCGCCCGGACAGGTGGCAGTTGAACAGCAGCACGTTGCCGTCGGCGGTGGCGAGCGTCTTGAGGTCTTCGGCGAACGGCACCGGCATGCCGTCGGTGGATTCGCCGTCGGTCAGGTTGATGACCATCGGGGGGAAGCTGGCTTGGTGCGCGTCGATCCACGCGCGGAGCACCTGCGCGCAGTAGCCCAGCGCGGTACACATGGGCGTGCCGAACATCTCGGTGGGGGGCGGGGACCGGAACCACACCGGGAACGCGATCTCCTTTTCCACCTCCGTGAGGCCGCCCGCGCCGTCGTCCACGAACTCCTTCTTGCGGCGGCGCTCGATCTCCAGCGGGTTGTCGTACAGTTCGCTGATGCTGACGAGGTCGCGCCCGGCGAGCGCGCCGGCGAACAGCGGCTTCACGATGGCGACGCCGTTCGAGTCGGTGGTGTACCCGATTAGGCCCACGTCGAAGTAGTTCCGGGGCTTCTCCTCGCCCTTCTCGCAGCTCGTGATCAGCTCTTGGAAGAAGCGGTTGATGGCGGTGGACACGGTGTCCATCTTCGCGCGCGGCGTGCCCGCGATCCCGTCCAACATGGAGTTGGACAGGTCCACGAGGAACACGATTGCGCCCGGGTTGGCGCGGTCGATCTGCATGTCGTAAGGCATGGGGCACCTCAGGGGAGTAGGGTCAGAAGGTTCGGTCGCAAACCATGCAGTTCCTTACCGCAGGTGCGGGGGCAGCGTGGCGGCGGCGACGACCTGCGTGCCCACGTTCAGCAGCTTCAGCAGGCTCACCGCGTCGGCGTTGAAGGCCATCGCCTTGCACCCCAGCGGCGCGCTGA
>VGZJ01000217.1 GCA_016872595.1 Planctomycetota bacterium | reverse complement strand
AGAACGTCGCCGGACTCCACAACCGGATGTACGGGTAACGACCACACAGGATCGTCTGGCCGAAGTGCGACTGAACCAACACCTATTGCGCAACGAGTCTAATGACGAGGCCGAGACACAACCAGACGACGGTGTTCACCGCGACCTTCAACTCGGCCGGAAGCGCCAGGAACGGTAGGAAAAACCGCGCCCAACTCCGGCTCCAACTCTCGCGCAAGTTGTCACGGTACATGTGCTCCGCACTGGGGTAGAGCAGCGCGGTGAGGAACAGGATACCCGCTGCGGCCCCGACCACCGCGCTCCGCTCGATCCACTCGCGTTGCTTCAACCACTCTGCGCGATCCATGAGCCGGTTCCTCCTCACGGGCCGTGATTCGGTGCCGCGCGTTCCTGCTCAAGTCTTCGGCAGAGTGTAACCGGGCGCGCCGATTCCGCCTCAATCCTTTTTGAAGAACTCGACGGCGTTGCGGAAGATTTGCAGCCCGTCGCCCTCGCTCTTGAGGCCGTGGCGGGTCCAGTTGGGGTGCTGCGTCGGGAACAGGTGGCGGTCGGGGTGGGGCATCAGGCCCAGCGCCCGCCCGCTGTAGTCGCAGATGCCGGCGATGTCGTCCTGCGAGCCGTTCGGGTTCACCGGGTAGCCGCCGGGCGCGCCGCCGCCGTCCACGTAGCGCAGCACGATCTGGCCCGCTTGCTCAAGCCCCTTCGCGATCCACTCCTTGCGGCACACGAACTTCCCCTCGCCGTGGCCCACCGGCATCGTGACACGGTCCACGCCCTTCAGGAACGGACACTTGCCCGGCGTCGCCCGCATGTGAACCCAACGGTCCTCGTAGTGGCCGCTGTCGTTGCCGGCGAGCGTCGCCAGCGGGCCGTCTTCGTCCGGCGGCAGCAACAGGCCGGCTTTCAGCATCACTTGGAAGCCGTTGCAGATGCCGAGGATCAGCTTCTCTTGGTCGCGAAACCTGCGGAGCGCGTCGGCGAGGAAGTGCTGCATGTACAGGGCTTGGACCTTGCCCGCGCCCACGTCGTCGCCGTACGAGAAGCCGCCGGGGAGCACGAGAATCTGGTAGTCGCGGAGCTGCTTGGGGTCGTCGCGCAGGGCGTTCATGTGGACGCGGGTGCCGCGCCCGCCGGTGGCTTCGAAGGCGTACTGGACCTCGTGATCGCAGTTCGTGCCGGGGGCGCGGAGGATCAGAGCGTGCGGCGTAGCCATGACGAGATTTCCGAGAAGGTGCGGCTTTATGCTTGACCGGCGCGCGCGCCGGGGACAGACTCGTTGTAACGTCCGTGCCCCCCCAATACCAGCGGGCCTGACGGATCGAAGCGCGGCTCACCCACCTCAAAAGGGCCGCAAAAAGGGGGGTAGGGGGCCTTTTCCCAATTTTTTCCGCGCGGCGGGTTGACACCCCGGCCGATTCCCTTATCATTCCCCTACCACTGCACCGCGGTGGTAAACGCGGCGCGGACAACCCGAGACGGTGGCAACACCGCGACGAGTTCACGCGAAGCAAAACCGAGTGCCGAACTCGTAAGAGTAAGGCTTTTGGTTGCGGTCTTTGACAATTTGGTAGCGAATGCCTTACGTGGTGGGTCATGCCGTTTACCGGCGTTGACCCAACATATGGCAAAGTTGTCTGTCGGCTCTCGGGGCGAAAGCAACGAGGGCCGGAAGCCAACCCAGCCAATCTTTTTGAGTCAACGAACGGAACAACGGCGCAGATTGAACTCAACCAAGTACTGCCCCAGTAATGGGGCGGCTTAACAAAAACTTGAAGGGTTTGATTCTGGCTCAGAACGAACGTTGGCGGCGTGGATTAGGCATGCAAGTCGGGGGAATCCCAGCAATGGGGGAACCGGCGTAAGGGGCAGTAAGGCATGGGTACCTACCCTCGGATTCGGGATAGCCATCAGAGATGGTGGGTAATACCGGATGATGTCGTGAGACCAAAGATTTATCGTCCGGGGAGGGGCCCATGTGATATTAGCTAGTTGGTGAGGTAATGGCTCACCAAGGCGAAGATGTCTAGCGGGTGTGAGAGCACGACCCGCGCCACTCGCACTGAGACACTGGCGAGACACCTACGGGTGGCTGCAGTCGAGGATCTTCGGCAATGAGCGCAAGCTTGACCGAGCGACGCCGCGTGAGCGATGAAGGCCTTCGGGTTGTAAAGCTCTTTAGGGGGGGAGAAAAGCCAGCAATGGTGTGATCTATCCCCAAAATAAGCACGGGCTAAGTTCGTGCCAGCAGCCGCGGTAAGACGAACCGTGCGAACGTTGTTCGGAATCACTGGGCTTAAAGGGAGCGTAGGCGGGCTATCAAGTCTGGGGTGAAATACCACGGCTCAACCGTGGAACTGCCTCAGATACTGACGGCCTCGAGGGAGATAGGGGCATGCGGAACTGTAGGTGGAGCGGTGAAATGCGTTGATATCTACAGGAACTCCGGTGGCGAAAGCGGCGTGCTGGATCTCTTCTGACGCTGAGGCTCGAAAGCTAGGGGAGCAAACGGGATTAGATACCCCGGTAGTCCTAGCCCTAAACGATGGGTACTAGATAGTAGACTAGATATGGGTTTACTGTCGAAGCTAAAGTGCTAAGTACCCCGCCTGGGGAGTATGGTCGCAAGGCTGAAACTCAAAGAAATTGACGGGGGCTCACACAAGCGGTGGAGCATGTGGCTTAATTCGAGGCTACGCGAAGAACCTTATCCTAGACTTGACATGTGCGAAAGCGCTAGGTAGTAGAAGCCGGAAACGGTAACGAATGCCCGCAAGGGTAGAGCCTAGTACAGGTGCTGCATGGCTGTCGTCAGCTCGTGTCGTGAGATGTCGGGTTAAGTCCCATAACGAGCGAAACCCTTATCCTCAGTTGCGACCGGCTCGGCCGAGCACTCTGGGGAGACTGCCGGTGTTAAACCGGAGGAAGGCGGGGATGACGTCAAGTCCTCATGGCCTTTATGTCTAGGGCTGCACACGTGCTACAATGGCGTGTACAAAGCGAAGCGACTGCGCGAGCAGAAGCAAATCGCAAAAAACACGCCCCAGTTCAGATCGCAGGCTGCAACTCGCCTGCGTGAAGCCGGAATCGCTAGTAATCGCGGGTCAGCAACACCGCGGTGAATGTGTTCCTGAGCCTTGTACACACCGCCCGTCAAGCCACGAAAGGGAGAGACGTACGAAGTCACCTTTACCGGTGCCGAATATGGAGCTCCTGATTGGGACTAAGTCGTAACAAGGTAACCGTAGGGGAACCTGCGGTTGGATCACCTCCTTTCTAAGGATGTTAACAAACAACAGACTACGCACCTTGAGCAGTGCGCAAGTCTCATATCCCCACACCGTAAGAAACATCGCTACCAAATTGCAGAGATACACAGAGGCCCCGTGGAGCGATCCACGGGGCTTTTGTTATTCCATAGGCGTGTTCATCCCACCGAGTTTTGATTCGCACCCGTATCGAGCGGTTTCCGCGCGCGGCTTCGCGCTCGCGCGCTTCGGTGGCGCGGTTGCGACTTCGTGGGACCGCGCTTCGGGTGGCTGACCCCAAACTACTGAATGCCACGCCTTCGGTGTAACAGGCAGAAGGCCGTCGTACCGCGGAGCGGTCCCGCCCGTTAGGTCCGGCTTTGCGCGCCCACCCCCCAAACGCGCTCCGGCGAAGTCGCAACCGCCCACCGAAGCGCGCGAGCGCCACCCTCAGCGCGCTCCCACAAAGTGGCAATTCGACAGAACGGAAATGGGTACCGGAAAAGACCGCGACCCCAAGGTTGCCCTTGGGGTCGTCGAGTCGGGCTGACCGGCGATTTACATTTCTGAACGAGTCGTCAGATGAGGCGGTGTTGGCTCGTGTTGCGGCTCAGAGTTTCGAGTTCACGGCGGACGTGTTCCACCGACTCGGATCGGACTGACCACGGGTTTTGACCGCGTTCATCTCCCCCACCCGGTCCGGGTCACATTCCGGTCGGTGGAGGTCCGCTAATGGCTCGGCCTGTGAAAACCCTCGTGCCCCGGAACGGGCACACCCTCGTGGTCGGCGTCGTCGCGCGCATTAGCGGCGGCGCGAACCAGAAGGAACTCAGCCTCGACGACCAGTACGACCACGCCAAGCAGGTCGTGGCCGAGCTGTACGACGGGCCGGTCGACTACCGGGTGATCTCGACCACCGGCAAGGGCGAGCGGCTCGACCGGCCCGAACTGGCCGAACTCGAGGCGCTGCTCCGCAGCGGTGAACTCGATCTGCTCATCGCCGAGGACATCGGGCGCATCGTACGCGGCACGGCGGCGGACGCGCTGTGCGGGATCGCCGTCGACCACGGCGTCCGCGTCATCGCTCCCAACGACTGCATCGACACGGCCGAGGACACGTGGCAGGAGGACGTGATCAGCGCCTGCCGCGACCATGTCGGGCACAACAGCCACACCTCCAAGCGCCTCAAGCAGAAGCTCATGAACCGGTTCAAACTCGGCCGCGGCGCGACCGCCCGCCCCATCTACGGATACGTCATCCCCGACGGTGCCAAGACGTACGGCGAGTGGCAGAAAGACCCCGCTGCGACCGCCGTCTACCGGGAGTGGTTCCTGCGGCTGAAGGAGGACCGCAACTGTACCGCGGTGGCCGACGCGCTCAACGCCAAAAAGATCCCGACCGGGCCGTACGCGCGGCGGAAGACGTGGGACGGGAAGATGGTCCGGCGGGTCACCAGCAACCCCGTGCTCAAGGGGTCGCCCGGCCGCGGGTTCAAGCGCACCGTCAAGCACCACGAGACCGGTCGGCGGGTGTCCGTGAGGAACCCCGAGGGGCCGACCTTCCGGGAGTGCCCGCACCTGGCCCACGTCGAGCCCGACCTCTGGGACGAGGTCAACCACCTCCTGGAGGACGCGAACCGGGACTTCGGCCGCAAGCCGCTCAACGGCGCCGACCCGCTCCGCGGGCGGCCCAAGAAGCGGACCTGCTTCCCGGGCCAGCACGCGCGGTGCTGGTACTGCGGGCGGCACTACGTCTGGGGCGGTAACGGCGTGACCGAGAACCTGATGTGCTCCGGCAGCCGCGAGTGGAAGTGCTGGAACTCGATCGGCTTCGGCGGCCTCCGCGCCGCGGAGGCCGTCGCGCGGGCGCTCCGCGCGGAGCTGGAGCGCCTGGCCGGGTTCGACGACCAGTTCCGTGGTCTGGTCGAGGAGGCCGGGCGGCGGGGTGACGCCCACGCCGACCGCCGGCGCGCCGAACTGGAGCGGGCCGAGGCGGCGCTGGCGACCAGGTGGGCGAATCTGGCCCGCGGCGTCGCCGAGTACGGCCCCAAGCCGATGTTCGCGGAGCAACTGGCGCAACTGAAGGCCGAGGACGCGCGGCTCGGGTGCGAGCGCCGGGAGCTCGGGCGCCTCTGTGGCCGCGCGCCGGTGCTGCCGGGCTCGGTGGCCGAACTGCGGCAGGAGTTCGAGGCGAAGTTCCGCGATCTGGCCACGGACTCGCCGGAGTTCGGGACTCTGCTGCGGTCGGTCGTGCCCGAGTTCCACGTGTACCTGGTGCGGCTGTGCGACGGCGGCCACCCACTGCCGCGCGCCCGGGTGACGCTGTCACTCGCGGGGGTGGTGGCCGACGCGCGGCACGCGCCGGGCGTGACCGCGTTCCTGACCCGCACGGTCACTCTCGACCTGTTCGAGCCGCCGCAGCGGGAGCGGATCCGCGCCGAGGCGGTCCGGCTCGCCGGCGCCGGACTCGAACAGCGCCAGATCGCCGTGCGGCTCCCGGAGCCGGCGACCCAGGCGGGGGTCTGGCAGGCGCTGGCCCTCGACCGTCGGATGCGGGATCTGGGGCTCGACACCCCGTACGTGATGGTGAGCGGCCCGCCGTCGGATTACCCGAAGCTCCGCCGGCACCACAACGAGAAGTTCAACTTCGAGCCGCTACCCGCCTACCGGCCGCCGGAGCTCTGAGCCGGCTGTGACTCGTGAACCCCTCCGACCCCGGCGAAGTTGCCGGGGTCTTTTCGTGCCCCGACACAGGAGGACGAATGCCCCACCCACCGGATCGGAATCAACCGCACGGCCCCGGCGACGGGCCGATCGAGCCCGGCTCGGTGCTGCACCGGCTGCTCGTGATGGTCGCCGAGGCGATCGCCCGCTCACGAACCCGGACACCGACGACGACCAATCGAGACACGTCCGAGTCGTCAACCCCGTCCGAAGATCCGCCCAACGACGTAGCCCCCGCGCCGGGGCAATCGACCGAGTAGTGCCGCTGTCATTCCGTGCTCCGTAACGGACGGCTTTGCATCCGCAAGACCGCCCGCCGGGCGGTCTTTTTCATTCCCGAAGGAGATCGCTCCGATGATCGCTCTTGCGCCCGCGCACGGGCACACCGCGTTCGTGTCGCTGGTGCCGCGGCTCCGCACGCACGCCCGGGTCCGGTTCCGTCACCTCCGCCCCGTCGATCGCGAGGAGGCCGTCGCCGATGTCCTGGCCTACGGCTTCGCCTCGTACCTCCGGCTCAAGGAGCGGGGAAAGGATCCGACCACGTTCCCCGCGGTGTTCGCCCACTTCGTGGCGCAGGCGGTGGCCAACGGGCGGGGCGTGGTCCGCCGGCTCTCCACCCGGGACCTGCTGGGGCGCCCGCACGGCGAGCGGGTGACGATCCGCAAGCTGGACGACCCGATGCCCGGCGGCGGGTGGTGGCGCGACCTGGCTCTGGACCGGCGCGTCCGGGTCGATGAGCAGGCGGCGTTCAACATCGACTTCCCCGCCTGGCTCGCCACGCTCCCGGCCGTCAAGCGACACGTCGCCGAACTCCTCGCTCGCGGTCACGGGACCGATGAGGTCGCCCGGGGCACCGGGGTCAGCGCCGGCCGGGTGTCGCAACTGCGGCGCGAGCTCGCCGACTCGTGGTTCGACTTCCACGCCGGTTCCTGACCCCTCACCCGACCCAATCTCGGCGAATGCCGGGAGGTGTCCCACTCCGGAGCCCTCATGTCTGTATCGCTGTCCAACTTGGTCCTCGACCGCCCGCTGGCGGTGCTCGACCTCGAAACGACCGGCGTCGATCCGGCGGCCGACCGGATCGTCGAGATGGCCGTCCTGACGCTCCTCCCGGGCGGCAAGCACGAGCTGTTTCACCAGCGGCTCAACCCGGGCGTGCCGATCCCGCCCGCGGCGAGTGCGGTCCACGGCATCACCGACACCGACGTGATCGGCTCCCCGACGTTCGCCGCGGTCGCGCCCGAGTTGTTCGCGACCCTGCACGGGTCGGACCTCGCCGGGTTCGGGATCGCCTCGTTCGACTTGCCGCTCCTGGCCGCCGAGTTCGCGCGCGTGCGACTCCCGTTCCGGGTCGCCGGGCGCCGGGTGATCGACGTCCTGGCCCTGTACCGCCGGTGCCACCCGCGGGATCTGACCAGCGCCGTCCGCGAGTACCTGGGGCGGGACCACATCGACGCGCACTCCGCGGTCGCCGACGCGCGGGCCACCGCCGAGGTGCTCGACCGGCAGGTGGGGCGGCACGCGCTGCCGCCCACGCCCGCCGAACTGCACGCCGCACTGGTCGAGGTGGACGTCGCCGGGCGGTTCCGGCGCGAAGCGGGACGCGTCGTGTTCGCGTTCGGGAAGTACAGCGGGCAGTTGCTCGCCGAGGTCGCCGCGCGCGACCCCGGCTACCTGCGGTGGATGCTCGGCCGCCCGTTCCTCGACGACGCCCACGAACTGGTCCGCCGCGCGCTGGCCGGCGGGTGACCTGCGCCCGTCGGCGCCCGCTGCTCCGACGTTTCCCTTCGCCCGTTTCACGGCGCTCGTCGGCCACTCGGCCGTCGGGCGCCGCCGATCATTTTCGGAGGTTCGTGATGCTCACCCCCGGCAACTTGAAGCTGGGCGGTCGGCGGATCTGGGGGTTCGCGCTGCCCTCGGGTGCGCCCGACGTCTGCCCCGGAATGTCCCCGACCTGTTCGACTCACTGCTACGCCGTGGCCGTCGAGCGGTACCGGCCCGCGGTCGTCGCCAAGTACCGGCGCAACCTGCGGGCCTCGCGCCGGCGCGACTTCGTGCGCCGCGTCGTCGCGTTCCTGATCGCCCACCGGGTGCGGGTCGTTCGGGTCCACACCGCGGGCGATTTCCTCACGGCGCGGTACGCCCGGAAGTGGCTGGCGGTCATGCGCCGCTCGCCCCGCGTCACCTTCTACTTCTACACGCGCTCGTGGCGGTGCACCGAGATCCGGCCCGCGATCGACCGGATGAGCGCGCTGCCGAACTGCGTCGCGTGGTACTCGTGCGACCGCGACACCGGCGCGCCGGCGAACGTCCCGGTCGGTGTGCGTCTCGCGTGGCTCTCGGTGACCGATGACGACGTGCCGCCCGCCGCAGTCGATCTGGTGTTCCGGGTTCGGGCACTCCGCGGCCACCCCGTTCCCCCCGACAGCCCGCCGGTGTGCCCCGCCGAGGACGGGGTTCGGCGCCCGCGTCGGGTGACGTGCGACGTGTGCGGGCACTGCTGGCGCCCGGCGCCCGAGCCGCACCGGACGCCGCTGCCGGTGATCGACCCCTCCGAACCGGGGTAACCAACGGTTCTCTCGTCCCGATCCCCAGTTCCAAAAGGAGAACGACCATGAAGCCCGAGACCGAGGGACACGCGCCGCGCGGCGATCCGACCGACCCCCTGGAGGTCGCCGAGGTTCTGCGCGAAGGCCTCGCCGACGCGGCCGCGAAGGCGAGCCGACTCGTGTCGGTGCTGCGCCACTCGAGCAAGCAGAAGAAGGCGCTGCAAACCGTGCTGAGCAGTCTCAAACAACTCGACCTGGGCACGGAGGAGCTGCGATGACCGAACTCGTCACACAACGGGCCCTCCAGCTGGCCGACTCGCTCGCCGAGTTGAAGATCCGGGCCCGCGCGGCCCTGGCGACCGAAATGGCCGGCGCAATCGGGCTCGCCGTCCGCGACGTGCTGGTCGCCGCCCTGGTCGAGCGCGTGCTCAGCGCCTCCATGAGAGCCCCGGCCCCGTCGTCGCGCCCCGGCGGGTGGCGCGAAGACGGGCACGAGGACCGGGACCGCTGGGGCCAGCCCCGCGACCCGTGGGCCGACACCGACGACGACGACACCCACGCCCGCACACCCGCACGGTCCGAGCGCGACGAGCCGGAACCGGTGCCCGCGGTGCCGACCGCCGCGGCGCTCGCGGTCGGCGTGAACCTCGGCCGGTGGTGGCTCGCCCGTCAGGGCACGGTCCCTGCCGCCATCGGGTTCGGGGTGCTGGCCACGGTCCTGGGCCTGGCCGGCGGGCCCTTTGCCCGGGCCGCACTCGCCGTCCTCGCCGCCGCGACCGACGTTCTCACCGCCGAGTCCGCGCTCGCCCGCCTCGATCCGTCCTGACGCACCACGTTCACGTCACCCGACCGCTCCACCGCGCGACACGCCCGTACCCGACCGGCCTTTGCCCGTACAGCCGGGGATGTCGCGCGTGGCTCTCACCCGTGACGTGTTCTCCAAGACCGCAACCGAACCCAACACCCACAACCGGAGTACCAGACCATGTCCGCGACACCCACGATGAACGGGAAGCCGCCGCGCAAGCAACTGGCCGACCAGCTCGACCGCCTCGACGGGATCATCGACGCCCTGGCCGAGGGCCTCAACGGGGCGGTGGCCGACGCCGCCCGCGAGGGCACCCGGCTGGCCGTCAAGGACGCGATCGTCGAGATCCTGACCAACCCCGAACTCCGCGCCCTGCTCGCGCCGGTCCAGCCCGTGCCCGCGCCCGTGCCCGTTACCACGCCCGAGCCCGTCACGCCGGAGCCGAAGAAGCCCGGCCCGTGGACCCGGTTGAAGGCGAAGGTCGCCGCCGCACGGGACGCGGTGACCGGTGCCGCCACAAGGGCCAAGGAGGCGGTGTCGGCCAAGTACAAGGCCGCGAGCGACACGGTGGTCGCCGTCGGCACGGCCGCCGGTGAGGCGCTGCCGCTGGGGCGGATCGTGGTCCGGGCCGCCGTGGTCGGGCTGGTGGTCGGCGTGGTGTGCCTCGTGATGCCGCAGACGGCCGCGGCGGCGGTCAGCGCGGTGAGCGTGGCGGCCACGACCGTCGCCGTGCAGACCGGGAACTGGTTGAAACGCGCCGCCCGCCGCTTCGGCCTGGTGAACTAATCAGAACTGGCGGGGTGGGACGCGATCGGGGAACAAGTTCGGTGAAGGGGACCGGCCGGTCGAGCGCGCACCATTGTGGTGCGTGCGTCAGCCCGTGCGTGCCCTCGAATCGAACGCCGTTCCTCGATTGCGTTCCGCCCGCCAACCCCGACTTCGTGACCGCTGTTCCCGTACCCCTCAACCCGACACACCGGAGTCCGCCATGCTGTACCTGATCGCCGCCATCTTGTTCGCTCTGATGGTGTTCGATGCCGCCCGCGAGGTGCCGTAGGTTCGCCCAACAGACTTTCACACAGGAGCCGCCGTGGCCAAGACCGTGGTGATCGACGAGATCCACGTGACGATTCGCGTCCCGAGCGACCGGCCTGAGGTCCAGGCCGACGAGATCCACCGGGTGCTCACCGGCGAGGACTTCATGAACCGCCGGCGCCGGGCCGTGTGGGCCGCGCGCCGGGCCTTTCCGGAACTGGCCGTCGCTCGCGTGTCGCTGACCCGCTAATGCAGACAAACTGGTGCCCGTCCTTCCATACTCCCAACTGGGAACTGGAGGGACGGGCATCGGCTTTGGCGGTTGGCGGGAGCGGGCGAGCGCGGGTCTTTTCTTTAACGGGTATGAACATGTCAGGCAGGCGGTGGCTGAAGCGCACCGCACCCTTGCCGAAGTTGCCCGTACCGGATTCGTTGTCCCACGTCGGGCGTGGGACGAGGAGGAGCTTCGCCCCTCGGGGCGAGGGCCGTTCCGACTCGGGGTCGGTCGACGATAGCCATGGGCCTTGAGCCCGGTTTTTTAACAACGATCCGCGAGAGGGCTAAAACCCAGGTGATTCGCG
>VGZJ01000216.1 GCA_016872595.1 Planctomycetota bacterium | reverse complement strand
ACCTTGTCGAACTCGTCGGCCGAGAGCCCCGTGAACATGCGGAACAACAACGGCTTCCGACGCAATTTCTCGTAATTCGTCATAACCCTATGAATAGGCCATCGATCGCTATTGCGCAACGAGTCTAGTATCGCGGGGTTCAGGGCGATACGGACGCGCGGTAGACCCAGAATCGCCGCAACCGGGAAAACTTGGACGAAGATTTCTCTTGCAACCGGCCGAATGACATGCTCATCTTTGCGATGAGAGTGGGGTTAGAACACTCACCACTCGATTCGGCCCTCCGCTAACGTCCCGCCTTGCCCGCTCCCGCCAGAACCTGCCTCGCCCGCCGAGTCGCTGCCATGCTCTCCTGCCGATATGTCTACGCTCTTGCCGCGTGTGCCCTGTTTAACGGGGTGAGCCGCGCCGATGTCGATCTGCCGACCGGCGGCAAGGTCAAGAAGGTGGACTTCGAGCGGCACATCATGGGCCTCGTCTCGAAGGTCGGGTGCAACGCCGGGAGCTGCCACGGCTCGTTCCAAGGCAAGAACGGCTTTCGCCTGTCGCTGTTCGGCTACGAGCCGTCCATCGACTACGCCAACCTCACGCGCGACAACCTTGGCCGCCGCGTCAACACCCTGAAACCCGACGAGAGCCTGTTGTTGCTCAAGGGCACCGGCCAGACGTACCACGACGGCGGCATGCGGTTCGGCAAAGACGGCTGGGTGTACAACACGTTCCGCGAGTGGATCAAGGGCGGGGCCGTTTGGGACCGCGGCAGCGGCGACATCAAGAGCCTCGACGTGAACCCGCCGGACTTCGCGCTTCTGGCGAACGCGAAGGACAAGCAGATCGTCGTGACCGCGACCTTTATGGACGGCACGAAGGAAGACATCACCCCGTTCTGCGACTTTAAGATCACCGACGACGCCATCGCGCTCGTGTCCCCCACCGGGCTGTTGACCCCGCGGCAACCGGGCGACGCCGGCCTCACGGTGCTGTACCGCGGCAGCGTGAAGGCGATCCGCGTTCTGGTGCCCACGCCGGCCAAGCCCGGCGCGTACCCGGCCGTGCCCGAGGTGAACTACATCGATAAGGAAGTGTTCGCGAAGCTGAAGATGATGAACGTGGTGCCGAGCGCCCTCTCCGACGACGCCATGTTCCTCCGCCGGCTGTACATCGACGCCCTCGCTCAACTCCCGCCGCCGGACGTGATCCGCGCGTTCCTCGCCGACAACGACCCGAAGAAGCGCGAGAAGGCCATTGATAAGGTGCTCGCGGACCCGCTGCACGCGGCCGTGTGGGCCACGAAACTGAGCGACATCACCGGCAACAACACCCAAGCCCTCGAACAGCCGGCGCTGTTGCAGTTCAAGCGGTCGCAGATGTGGCACGATTGGCTCCGCAAGCGCGTGAGCGAGAACGTGCCCTACGACCAGATCGTGAAGGACATTCTGACCGCGACCAGCGCCGACGGCCAGAAGCCGGAAGAGTGGCTCGCGTTCGTCAACAAGATCGACGAGCAGGCCGGGAAGGGTCTGACCACCGACTACCCGACCAAGAAGACCCTCGACCTGTTCTGGCGGCGGCAGCAACAGGTGCCCGTCGAGCAGTGGGGCGAGAAGGTGGCCGCGGCGTTCCTCGGCGTGCGTCTCGAGTGCGCCCAGTGCCACAAGCACCCCACCGACCGCTGGACACAAGACGAGTACTGGGCGTTCGCCAACGTGTTCGGGCAGATCACGTTCCAACAGAACCAGTTCAGCAGCGCGGACATGAAGAAGGCCGCGGACGCCGAGAACGCCGCCCGCCGCGAAAAGGCCCCGAAAGCCAACAACAACAATAACATCCTGCTCGTCCGCGAGATGTTCGTGGGCGCGCAACTGCGGGCGCGCCCCAACCCTGCCACCAACAAGACCCCGCTCCCCAAGACCCTCGGCGGCGACGTGATCGCCGTCAAGGCCGGCGAGGACGCCCGCGTGAAACTCGCGGAGTGGCTGACGGCGGCCGACAACCCGTTCTTCGCCAAGAGTTTCGTGAACCGGGCGTGGGCGCACTACTTCGGCGTCGGCCTCGTCAACCCGGTGGACGACTTCTCCCTCGCCAACCCGCCCACGAACTCGCGCCTGCTCGATGCCCTCGCGGCCGACTTCGTCAAGAGCGGCTACGACATCCGCAAACTGGAGCGCACGATCCTCCTGAGCCGCACGTACCAACTGAGCTACGTCCCCAACGACACCAACAAGTTCGACAAGAACAACTACTCGCACTCCTACGTGCGGGCGCTGATGGCCGAACAAGTGGTGGACGTGCTGAACTCCGCGCTGGGCGTCGAGGAGCGGTTCACCGGCCAAGAGGCCGCGCCCGAAGGCACGAAGATGGTGGAACTCGGCTCGTCGCGGCTCAACGGCAGCGTGGCCTACGCGCTCCGCATCTTCGGCCGCCCGCCGCGCACCACTGCCTGCGACTGCGAACGGGCCAGCGAACCGGCCCTGCCCCAAACGCTGTTCCGCATGACCGACGCCGCGGTGCTGGCGAAGTTCACCGACGCCAACGGCCGCACGTCGAAACTCGCCAAGAGCAAGTTGACGAACGACGAACTGGTGGAGGAAGCGTTCCTCTCCACGCTTTCCCGCCTGCCGACCGCGAAGGAAAAGGCCGACGGCCTCGACCACCTGAAGAGCGCCAAGACCCGCGCCGAGGGCGTTACCGACCTGCTCTGGGCGCTCGTGAACACCCGCGAGTTTATTTTGAACCACTAACCGAATAGTTGTCAGCGGGCAGAAAGGCCCGACGCTCTGCACCTGACAACGGACGCCGACTCACTGCCCACTAACCCCTACCCACTTTTTCAGGAGCTGCCATGTCCGCGAACCGTACCGACTGCCAAGGGTTCCACCGCCGCGACGTGCTGACCATCGGGTCGGCCGGCGTGCTCGGCCTCTCGCTCCCGGCGATCCTCGCCTCGGAAGCGAAGGCCAAGGCCAAGAACGTGGCCGACAAGGGCAAGGCCAAGAGCGTCATCCTGCTGTGGCTCGCCGGCGGCCCGGCGACCATCGACATGTGGGACAACAAGCCCGAGGCCCCCGAGGGCATCCGCGGCGAGTTCAAGTCCATCGACACGAACGTGAAGGGCATTCAGGTCGCTGAGACGTTCCCGAAGTTCGCGCAGGTGATGGACAAGGCCACGATCGTCCGCTCGCTGTACCACACGATCCCGAGCCACGGCCCGGCCTCGGTGTTCATGACCACCGGCAACAAGCCGACCGCGGCCCTGCAATACCCGGCGCTCGGTTCGGTCGCCAGCAAGCTGCTGAAGACCGAAGTGGGCGTGCCCCCGTACGTCACGTTCGGCGAACTGCGCAACGGCCTCGCGGGTCAGGCCGGGTACCTCGGCACCGGGTACAACCCGTTCATCATCGAGGGCAGCGCCCCGCAGCGCGGCGAGGGCAGGGCCGCGACCGGCGGGTTCAGCGTCCGCGGCCTCACCCTGAAGGGCACGTTCACGCTCGAAGAACTCGAGAAGCGCGACACCCTGCTCCGCAAGTTCGACACCGGGTTCGCCGGCCTCGATAAGTCCAACGACCTCGTGGACGGCCTCGACACGTTCCACCAGCAGGCGCTGGAGATCCTCAAGAGCGACAAGACCCGCAAGGCGCTCGACCTGACCCAAGAGAAGAAGGAAACCCGCGACCTGTACGGGGCCACCCCGTTCGGCCAAGGCGCGCTCGCGGCCCGGCGGCTCGTGGAAGCCGGCGTGCGGTTCGCCACGGTCAGCTTCGGCGGCTGGGACACCCACAGCCAGACGTTCAACGCCCACAAGACCCGGCTGGCCCCGACCACCGACCAAGTGCTCGCGGCCCTGATCCGCGACCTCGACGAGCGCGGCCTGCTCGACAGCACCGTCGTGATGTGCGCCGGCGAGTTCGGCCGCACCCCGAAGGTGAACAAGAACAGCGGGCGCGACCACTGGGCCCGCTCGATGGCCTGCGTGCTCGCCGGCGGCGGCATCAAGCGCGGCTACGCCCACGGCACTACCGACGCCAGCGGCATGGCCCCCGCCACCGAGCCGGTCACCCCGGACGACGTGTCCAGCACGATCTTCCGCAGCCTCGGCATCGACCCGCACACCGAGCTGCAAACCCCGACCGGCCGCCCGGTCCAGATCTTCCGCGAGGGCCGCGTGATCGAGAAGGTGCTGGCCTAGTTGTCTTCGCAAAGTAGTAGGCACACGCCGTGTGCCGTAGCTGAACCTCGCGTCCAGCCACGGCACACGGCGTGTGCCTACTACTTTATTGGGACCCACCCATGTCCGATTGGTTCGTCTCGTTCGCGCTCCTGATGCTCGGCGGCGGTGCCGGGGCGAACGCGCGCTACTGGCTCGGTAAGCTGCTCGGCGGCGACCCCGGCGCGTTCCCGTGGGCCACGTTCGCCATCAACGTGGGCGGCTCGGTCGCGCTGGGGGCGCTCGCGGCCCTGTGCCTGAACCCGGACGCGCCCCGCAAGTACTGGTACCTGCTCCTCGGCACCGGGTTCTGCGGCGGGTTCACCACGTTCTCGACGTTCAGCCTCGAGACCGTGACGCTGCTGCACGCGGGCCGCACGGGAACGGCCGCGGCGTACGTGCTCGGCTCGGTCGCGGCCGGTGTGCTGGGCGCGTGGCTCGCCCTCAAACTGGCCGGCGGCAAGTTGGGCTGACGCGCCCGGTCCGGCCCCGCGGACCGCCGCCCCGCGCCCCGCCCTTGTAGAATGCGGAAGGGCGCGTGGACGCGGGCGCGGTCCGGGCCTACATTCTGGCTTGTTCCCGACACCAACCGGAGGTTCGCCGTGCAGAACAGTGCAGCGGGTAACGTGAACCGGCGCAAGTTTCTCGCGCTCGGCGGGGCCGGGGCTCTGGCCCTGTCCGGGTGTGGCGGCGGTGGGGACAACAAGGGCGACGGCAAGGGCGATGGTAAGGGCGGCGACGGCACGCCCGGCGCAAAGGAAACGATCCGCATTGTGTCCAGCCTGCCGCGCACGGGCAGCGCCCGCGGGCAGACGAACACCATCGTCAACGGCATCCAGATGGCCGTTGAGGAGTACATGGCCGACCCGAAGGCGAAGTTCGTCATCGACTACAAAGACTGGGACGACGCGACCGCCGCGGCCGGGGCGTGGGACGGGCCGACCGAGAAGGCCAACGCGCAAAAGGCCATCGCCGACCCGGACGTGATGGCCTACATCGGGCCGTACAACTCGAACGCCGCGAAGATCTCGATGCCGGAACTGAACGAGGCCGGCCTCGTGCAAATCTCGCCGGCTGTGACGTGGCCGGGCCTCACCAAGAAGATCAAGGGTGTGGCCCCGGACGAACCGGAGAAGTACCAACCGTTCAAACCCAAGCGGATCCACTTCTGCCGCGTCTGCACCACCGACGACCTCCAAGGCCCGCTCGCCGCGGACTTCGCCAAAGAGGAACTGAAGGCCAAGAAGGTCTACATCCTCGACGACAAGGAACTGTACGGCGAGGGGCTGGCGAAACTGTTCAAGCAGCGGTGCGACGAGATCGGCATTCAGGTGGTGGGGCAAGAGGGCATCGACACCGCGGCCGTCGAGTTCGGCGGGCTCATGACCAAGATCAAGGCCACAAGCCCGGACCTCGTGTACTTCGGCGGCACCACGCAGAGCAAGGGCGGGCAGATCGCCAAAGACCTCGTGAAGTCCGGCATGACGTGCCCCATGCTGGCCCCGGACGGGTGCTACGAGCAGGCGTTCATCGACAGCGCGGGCGCGGCCAACCTGAACGACCGTACCTACGTCACCATCGTCGGCCTCGACCCGTCGCAGCTCACGGGCAAGGGCGCGGAGTTCGTCAAGAAGTATAAGGAGAAGTTCAAGACCGACCCGGAGGCGTTCGCGCTGTACGGGTACGAGTGCGCGAAGGTGGTGCTGGCCGCGATCACGAAGGTCGGGAAGAAGGACCGCGAGGAGATCCGCAAGGCGGTGCTCGCCACGACCAAGTTCACCGAGGGCGCGGTCGGCGGGGCCGAGGGCTGGGGCTTCGACCGCAACGGCGACACCACGCTGCGCCAAGTGACCGTGAGCCGCGTTGAGGGCGGCAAGTTCGTCCCTAAGAAGACCGTGACCAAGTAGGCGAAAGTCGGAGCCGGCCGACAGGCCGGCTCCGTGTGCCGTCGTGTACTCTTCGAGTCGCGACGGCACACGGAGTGCGCCTTCTCTGTTGAAATCACCAGATGTTTGAATCCATCGCCACCGCCCTCGGCCCGGAGTTCTACCAGTACCTCCTCGCGGGGTTGGTGACCGGGCTGCTGTACGCGCTCATCGCGCTCGGCTACACGATGGTGTACGGCATCATCGAACTGATCAATTTCGCGCACGGCGACCTGTTCATGCTGGGCGCGTTCTTCGCGCTCCAACTGGGCATCTGGGTCGGGGCCGCCGACGCGAAGGGGCAGGCCACCGGGCAGAGTGCGATCCTCGCGGTCGCTGTCATGCTCGTGGCCGCGCCGGTGTTCTGCGCGTCGCTCAATGTGTTCGTGGACCGGGCCGTCTACAAGCCGTTGCGCACCGCCCCGAAACTCGCCCCGCTCGTCTCGGCCATCGGCGTCAGCTTCATCTTCATGAACGCCGGCGTGTTCTGGATGGGCACCTACGACCTGAATTTCCCGGCCCTCGTGCCGAACACCAACCTCACGCCGGACTGGACTGTTGCCATCACTTACCAACACCTGATGGTGTTGCTGGTGACGATCCCGGTGATGGTAGGGCTGACTCTGTTCGTGCGGTACACGGCGCTGGGCAAGGCGATGCGGGCCACCGCGCAGAACCCGACCGCGGCGCAGCTCATGGGGATCAACGTGGACCGCGTCATCACGGCCACGTTCGCCATCGGCGGCGCGCTGGCGGGCGTCGCGGCCGTCGTGTACGGGCTGTACGTCAACAGTGCCGGCTACCAGATGGGGTTCCAGACCGGGCTGTTCGCGTTCACCGCGGCCGTGCTCGGCGGCATCGGCAACATCCCCGGTGCGGTCCTCGGCGGCATCCTCATCGGCATCATCGAGAAACTCGGCACCGGGTACGTCGGCGACCAGTGGCGGCAACCGCTGATCTTCGCCATCCTGATCGTGATCCTGATCTTCCGGCCCAACGGCATCCTCGGCGCGCGCACGCGGGAGAAGGTATGACCCTGCGCGGCATCGCCGGCTACTGGATGGTCGCCGGGTTCCTGCTCTTGGCCGCGGTCCCGTTCATGCAGGGCCGGTACGTCGCCATTTACGGGACGCAGCTCATCCCGGTGCTGTGCTTCGCGATCTTGGCGCTGGGGCTGAACGTCATCCTCGGGTACACCGGGCTGCTGCACCTCGGCATCGCGGCGTTCTTCGGGATCGGGGCGTACGTCGCCGGCATCCTCAGCACGTCCGGGTTCCCGTTCGGGGCCAGCTTCCCCGTCGTTGTCGTCGTCGCGACCCTCGCCGCCGCCGCCATCGGCATCGCCACCACCGCGCCCACGTTGCGCTTGCGCGGCGACTACCTCGCGCTCGTCACCCTCGGGTTCGGCATCATCACGGTGTCGGTGATCCGCAACCTCGACGCCATCACGGACGGCACGAAGGGCCTGACGCCGGTGCGCCCGAACTTCTTACCGGGGTTCGATGACCCGGTGTTCGACAAGACCCGGCCGGGCTGGAAGGACACATGGCGCGGGTACCCGCGGCTGTACTTCCTGTGCCTCGCGGTGCTGGCCGGTGTGGTCATTTTCCTGCGGAACCTCGAGCGCTCGCGCCTCGGGCGGGCGTGGGTCGCGCTGCGCGAGGACGAACTGGCCGCGTCGTGCATGGGGCTGAACCCGGCGCGCCTGAAGCTCTCGGCAATCGCTTTGGGTGCGGGCCTCGCGGGGTTGGCCGGCGCGCTCTTCGCCCTCTCCCAAGACGGCACCACCGAGCCGCGCGCCTACGGGTTCGAGCGCTCGATGCTCGTCATCTGCTGCATTATCCTCGGCGGGCTGGGCAACCGCCCCGGCGTGCTCCTCGGCGTCTTCATCTTGGTCGGCTACGACCAGATCGCCACGCCGATGATCGACAACTGGATGCAAGAGAAGAAGCTGAATCCGAACGGCAAAGAGTACCTGAAGGTGAGCGGCTGGCGGCTGTGCATCTTCGGCGTGGCGCTCATCCTGATGATGCGGTTCCGCCCCGAAGGGCTGCTCCCCGCGGCGCGCCTGAAGCGCGAACTGCACCCCGAGCGCGACGAGGTCGCGGGCGAAGCGGCGGCGAAGTTGGAAGCAGAGGACAGAGGACAGAGGACAGAGGACAGAGGACAGAGGACAAACTGAAGTCTCTGCCTTCTGCCTTCTGCCTTCTGCCTTCTGCCCTCTGTCCTCTGTCCTCCGATCTCTATGTCTGTCCTTACGGTTCAGAACCTGACGATGCGGTTCGGCGGCATTACGGCCGTGAACGGCGTCAACTTCGTCGTCGAAGAGGGGCAAATCTTCTCCGTGATCGGCCCGAACGGGGCCGGCAAGACGACGGTGTTCAACGCGGTCACGGGCATCTACGAGCCGACCGAGGGCGAAGTCCTCTTCTGCGGCCGACCTCTGGTGCGCCCCTTCACATGGAAGGTCACGGCCGGGGCCGTGCTCGTCGGGTTGCTGGTCGCGGTGTTGGTCGCCCTGTTCGCGGTGCGCGTCAACGCCCTGTGGAAGCGCAGCATCCGCGACACCGAGGCGGCGCGGCAGGAGCGCATATCGAATCAGGTCGTTGAAGAGATCGCGCGCGACGAGGAGATCGACAAGAACCTGACCCTCGAAGAGTTCGACGCCAAGAACGAGGTGCGAAAGGCGGCGGCGGTCGCGGCGAACCCGTTCCGCTGGTCGGAGGCGTGGCGCGGCGCGCGAGAGCACGTCGCCGCCTATCCGGTCTCCGGCGTCGGCGGGCTGATCGGCGGGTTCCTCATCGGTGCGGCCGGTACGCTAGTGACGTGGCGGCGCACGCGCCGCGCCCCGGACGTTATCACCGAAGGCGGTATCGCGCGGACGTTCCAGAACATTCGCCTGTTCCAGTCCATGACCGTGTTGGAGAACATCCTCGTCGGGATGACGCGGTCCATTCCGGGGCACCCGGTCCGAGCCGCCCTCGGCCTCGGCGGGCGCGCGCAAGAGGCCGACGCCGAGAAGCGGGCCGCCGAACTGCTCGCGTTCGTCGGACTGGCCGGCAAGCACAACGACCTCGCCAAGAACCTGCCCTACGGCGACCAGCGCCGGCTCGAAATCGCCCGCGCGATGGCGACCGGCCCCAAGCTCCTGCTGCTCGACGAACCCGCCGCGGGCATGAACCCCAGCGAGACCGTAGAACTGATGGGGCTGATCCGCCGCATCCGCGACCGCGGCATGACCGTGCTCCTCATCGAGCACCACATGAGCCTCGTCATGGGCATCTCCGACCGCATCGTCGTGCTGAACTTCGGGCAGAAGATCGCGGAGGGCACGCCCGCGGAAGTCAGCCGCGACCCGAAGGTGATCGAGGCGTACCTCGGCTCGGAGGAAGTGTCGTGAGCGCCGCGCCCCAAGCTCCCGCACCCGGCCCGCTGCTGAAGGTCGAGAACCTTGAGGCCGGGTACGGCGCGATCAACGTGTTGCACCGGCTGTCCCTGTACGTCGACCCCGGCGAGATCGTCACCATCATCGGCGCGAACGGCGCGGGCAAGTCCACCACGCTCAACACCGTCTGCGGCGTCGTCAAGACGCGCGCCGGCCGCATCCACTTCGACGGCCGACTGCTGACCGGCACACCGGCGCACGACGTGGTGCGCCTCGGCCTCGCGCAGTCGCCCGAGGGCCGCAAGATTTTCCCGCGCCTGACCGTGCGCGAGAACCTCGAAATGGGCGCGTTTACCCGCCGAGACCCCGAGGGCGTTCGCGAGGACATCCAGAAGTCGTACCAGATGTTCCCGATTCTGGAGAAGCGGCAGGCCCAGCCGGGCGGCCTGCTCTCCGGCGGCGAACAACAGATGCTCGCCATCGCCCGCGCGCTCATGTCCCGCCCCAAGTTGCTGCTCCTCGACGAACCGTCGCTCGGCTTGGCCCCGCAGATCGTGGTGCAAATCTTCGACATCATCAAGGAACTGAACCAGAAGCAAGGCATGTCGGTGCTGCTGGTGGAACAGAACGCGCGCATGGCGCTGAAGGTGGCCCACCGCGGGTACGTTCTCGAAACCGGGCGCATCACCGTGACCGACAACGCCGCGGCACTGCTCCACGACCCGCGCATCCGCGAAGCGTACTTGGGCGAGTGATCATTTCCGATTGCAGATTTGAGATTGGCGATTGAAAGCCGCTACATCCGTCCGGTGAGTTTCAGCCACGCGAACCGCGCGGCGTTGATCGCGAGCAACACCGCCGGGAAGAACACCACGTACGCCACCGCGCGCGTCAGCCATTCGATCTCGAACGCCACGCCCGCAGCCAGCAGCGCGCCCAGCCCTATCAGCACCAGCGCCACGAGCATCAGACAGCCGACGGCCTGCCCGCGCTGCGGATCGTGCTGCTTCGGCGGCGCGAGCAGCGCGAACACGATACCCAGCAGGTACAGCGCGAGCAGCGCGCCGGCCGCGGTCGCCATACCGTTCTCCGGTCGGTGCCAGTTCGTAGTCTACACGAAATGAAGATCACCCGGCTCACCACGGACCACCTGCGCGTGCCACAGGCGCGCCCGGCGCGCGTGTCGCTCTCGGACCCGAAGCCGGTCGCGCCCGGCGCGGTCGATGTGGTCGTCGCGCACCTCGAAACCGACACCGGCGTGCGCGGCCTCGGCTTCACGTGCGTGCCCGGCCCCGGGGCCGCGGCGGTGCGCGCGCTGATCGACGCCGACCTCGCGCCGTTGGTGCTGGGCGCGGACCCGCGCGACACCGACCGCCTGTTCGCGCGGGCCGAAGCGCGGTTCCGCGCCACCGGGTTCGCGGGCCTCGCGGCCCGCGCGTACTGTGCGGTCGATGTCGCCCTGTGGGACGCGAAGGCGCGGGCCGCGGGCGCGCCGC
>VGZJ01000215.1 GCA_016872595.1 Planctomycetota bacterium | reverse complement strand
AAGTGCCGGTATCGGTGGTCACAGATGTGCATCAGACGCCCGCAGAAGGGGCAATCCCGATCGAGAACGTCGAGTTCCAGGAGGGCGAAATCGGTATCCTTGGGCCAGTGGTAAGGCATCCTGCCGACCTCCACGTTTGAGCCGCCTCCAGCGAAAAGATGATCACGCAAGAGTTTACACACAGAATACGCTACCTTCTAGCCCTCTCGCGGATCGTTGATTTCTTTCAGTAGCGAGGTGGCCTTCTGGTTGATGATGAGCAGCACGATCAGCCCGATCAGCGGGATCAGTGTGAGGATGCCGTACACGATGCCGCTGGTCTGGCCGTACACCTTCACGGCCAACATGAACACGAACACCGCGGCCGTGATGCCCAGCGGGATCAGGGCCAGCGCCAGATAGATGCGGTTCTCTTCGGGGATCGCGAACTGGATCGGGATCAGGCACAGGTAGCCGAGGATGCACAGGATGATGGCGCGCTGCCGGCCGGCGATCTCGCGCAGGTCGGCGCGCGACAGCCGCCCGTCGCGCCGGTCCTCTTCCGCGTAGTCGTCGAACTCGTCGTCCTCATCGTCCTCGTCGCGGCGGCGCTTCTTGCGCCGGCGCTCGTCCGTGTCATCGTCCTCGCGCTCGTCGTCGCGGTCGCGCTTCCACGGTTGGTCACTTCGCGGCACGGTCGGCCCCCTTGCACACGTGTACGCCCACCAGCATACGCCCCGCGCGCCGCGCCCGCCACTACCACACGCGGGGGTCGCGCAATTGCCCTCACCTCCCCCTTGAGTGGGAGGTGAAGCAAGACCACTACCACGCGCGCGGGTCGCGGCGGTCGAGCAGGTACGCGGTGCCGGTCGCGGCGGCGTCGAGCAGGTCGTCGTGTTCCCCATAAGGGAACGTCGTCATCTCGTCGAACAGCGCGCGCTGGGCCGCGTCGATCTCGCCGCGCGCGCCCTTCAACCGGAACGCGCCGTTCTCGACCGTCACGCTGAACGCCGCCACCCGCGCGCCCTTGTCCGCGGTCTGCGTCACCGCGAGCAACTTCGGACCGAACCGCGTGTGCAGCGTCAGCAGTTCTTTGATCCCGCGGAACGCGGCGTTCGTCTCGAACAGGATCACGCCGGGGTTCCACCGGCGGTCGAACTCGTCGATCAGGGCCACGAGGTCCGGGGCCGCGAGCCGGCGCGCGGCGCACGCCAACACGCGCACCTCCGGCGCGCCGGCCGCGCTCGTGCGCCCCAGCACCACGAGCGCCGAGTTGTCGGCCCGCTCCGCCGTGCTGACCGCGGGATCGACCGACAGCACGACCGAATCGAACTCGGCCGGTTCGGTCCACACGCGGACCCACGCGGGGCGGATCGGCGCGTCCTCTTCGGTGATCGGCACGAGCCGGTAGCCGCGCGCGAACGCCGCGGTGCCGATCTCGGCGCGCCGCGCGCGCAAGCGTTCGGCGGGCCACTTCTCCGACCACACGGGTTCGCAGTCCGGGCCGACGGCGTGCCGGAACAGCGGGTACGCCCCGGATTTTTTGAGGCGCGCGTTGAGGTCGTCGGCGTGCCACGGGGTACACAGCCCCCAGAACCGGCCGTCCGGTTCGAGCAGGTTCAGCAGGTTGTTGGTGAACAGGTCGGCGGCGCGGTCGCGCGCGGCCCGGCTGTGGAGCGCGCGCACGTCCACAACGTCGTCGCACACGAGCAAGTCGGCGCGGGTGCCGGTGCTGCCGCTCCCGAGGCCGAACGCCGCTACGCTGGGGCCGACCGTTTGGGCGACGCGCGGGATCGTGAACGCGCCCGCGCCCCACGGCGCGCCGGCCCGCAGCGCGGGGAACGCGCGCCGCACGCGCGGGTTCAGGGCGATGGTGTCGCGCAGGAACCGGGTGCGCTCGGCCGCGACCGCGTCGGTCGCGCACACGATCTTCACCCGCAGCGCCGGGTTCTTGCCCAGTTCCCAGAGCACGCGGCAACACATTTGGAAGCTCTTGCCGTGGTCCCGCGGCAGCTCGACGAGCGCCATGCGGTTGGCGCTCAGGAACTGTTGGAGCGCACGGTGAACCGCGCCTTGTGCGAGGGCGTCGCCGCGCGCGTCGGTGAAGCAGTTCTGGATGAACTCGTCGGGGCCGTCCGACGGCAGAGACAGCGGGCGCGGCACGGGCGCGCGCGGCGCGCGGCACAGCGGGCCGGGCGTGTAGGTACTCATGGCGCGCCTCCTCTCGTCGGGCCACGGCGCGGGAACCGGACGTGCGGCGGAACCGCCCGACAACCGAACTGTGCGCAATATGTGAACACTTGTCAACTTTTGCGCGCGGAATTGTTGCGCGCGGAATTGTTGCGCGCGGAATTGTTGCGCGCCGCGTTCGGCCGCGGCTCGGGTACGTAGGGCTACGGTTGCTTCTTCGGCGCGGGCACGTCCTTGTCCCATTCGATCTTGCACTTCGGCACGGCCTGCGCGAAGTCCGCGATCCCGCCGGGGCCGACCTTCGTGCCCTTCAGGTCGAGGAGCGTCAGCCCCTTGCACCGCTTCAGGTGCGCGAGGCCGGCGTCGGTGATCGGCGTGCCCTTGAGGAACGCCGACTTCAGCCCCGGCGAGGCCGCGAGCTGCGCGACCGTGGCGTTGGTGATCTGCGTGCTGTGCAGGAACACGTCGGTCAGCGTGGTCACGTCCTTGAACACTTCGAGGCCGGTGGCGCCGACCGCCGTGAGGCTCACGTCGAGGATCGCGAGGTTCGTGCTGCGCGCGAAGTGCTTCAGCCCGGCGTCGGTCAGGTTCGTGCTGCTGAGGCCGATGTACGTCAGGTTCGCACAGTCCGCGAAGACCGCGAGCGAAGCGGGGTCGGCCTTCTTTGTGCTCCGCAGGTCGAACCCGGTCAGGCGGAACGGTTCCTTCGGGAGCGCGGGCAACTCCTTCGCGGTCAGGCCCTTTTCGCTGCCGTTGATGTGAACCCGGCCGCCGCTGGCCAGTACCCACTCGGCGGCGCGGCGGTCGGCGGCGAACGGCTCGATGGTGCCACCGGACCACACGACGCGGCACGCGGGCAGCGCGCGGGCGATTTCTTTCGCGCCCTTCTCGGTCATTTGCGTTTCGCTGATCGCGAGGTCGATCAGCTTCGGGAACTGCGCGAGCAGCGCGACCGCGCCGTCGTCCACCTTCGTGCCGTACAGGTTGAGGGTGGCGAGGTTCTTGTTGCCGGCGAGGTGGGCCAGTCCCGCGGCCGTGACGTTCGCGCCGCTCAGAGACACCGTTTGCAAGCACTGGCACTTGGCGAACGGGGCGAGCGCGGCGTCGTCGGTGCGCGGCCCGGTGAGGATCACCCCGGTCAGGCGGAACGGGTCTTTCGGCAGCGGGTCTTTCGCCTCGAACTGGACGCCGCCGTATGTGGTGACGGTGCCGCCCGCGGCTCGCACGCGCTCCGCGGCGGTGCGGTCGGCCTCGGTCGCCGCCGGGATGAACCCTCCGTTCCAGAACACGCGGCACTCCGGGTGCGCCTTGGCGAACAGCGCGACCGTGTGTTCCGTGACCTTCGTCTCCTCGACGTTGAGGTACGTCAGCCCCTTGCACGGAATCAGTTGCAGCATTCCGGCGTCGGTCACGTCGGTGGAGCGCAGGTTCAGACTGATCAGCTTGGGGAAATCCTTGAACCGCTCCAGCCCCTTATCGGTGACGCGCGTGCGCGCGAGCGCGACGATACCGAGGTTTGCACAGCCGGTGAAGTGCTCCAGCGCGTTGGCCGTGACCGGGCAGCCGATGAGGCTCAGGGTCGCGAGGTTCCGGCAGTCCTTGAACGCCTTCAGCCCGGCGTCGGTCAGGTTCGGCATGTCCGCGAGGTGCAGGCGCGTGAGGAACGTGTTCGCCGGGAGGTGCGCGAGGCCCGCGTTGCTAACGGGCGAGTCGTACAGGTCAATGAACGCAAGGTTCCGGCACGCGGAGAATATCTTCAGATCGTCGTCCTTGATCTGCGGCTTGAACCAGAGCGTGAACCCGGTCAGGCGGAACGGGTCGTCGGGGAGCGCGAACATGTTCGCGGTGTCGCCGGGGCCTTCGTTCACGCGGACCGAGCCGCCGGCCGCGAGCACCCACACGGCCGCGGCGCGGTCGGCGTCCGGCGCGGGGGACGGGCCCGGCGGGGAGTACCCGCCGCCGTTCCACACGATCCGCGACTTCGGAAACGCCTTCACGATCGCTTCGTGTTGTTTCGTCTCGGTCAACGTCAACGTCACGTCGAGGTATTCGAGCGGCAGGTCGCGCAGCGCCGTGATCCCGGCGAGCGTCGTCGGGGTTTGCGCCACGCACAGGGTCCGCAGGTGCGGGCAGTTCTTGAACCGCGCGAGGGCGTCGTCGTCGAGGCCGGATTGTGTGACCGACAGGAGCTTCAACTTGGGGCACGCGGCGAACTTGGCGATTGCCGTGGCGCTGGCGTTCGTGTTGCGGAGCGTGACCGACGCCAGTTCCGGCCCGGCGGCGAAGTGGGCGAGCGCCGCGTCGCTCAGCTTCGCGCCGTACACCTGTAGTTCGGCGAGGTGCTTGCAGTCGCGGAACACGGCGAGGCCGCCGTCCGTGATCCGCTTGTCGTCGTCGAAGGCGACGAACGTGAGGCGGAACGGTTCCGCGGGCAAGTCCTTTTCGTCTACGACGTTCACCTCCGCGCCGTTGACGCGCACGGTGCCGCCGACCGAAAGGGCGTACTTGGCCGCGGCGCGGTCGGGGGCGGGGGCCGGCGGCTCGTCCTTCTTCGCCGCGTCGGGCGCGGGGGCGTCGCCACGGGGCTTGGTGAGCTGCCACGCGCCGAGCGCGACCAGCGCGAGCGCCGCGACCGCGGCCCCGACCCACAGCGCCGCCCGGCGCTTCGGGGGCGGCGCGGGCGGGAGGCTCAGCGGCTCCGGGGCGTCCGGCGCGGTGGTCTGGTCCGCGAGCGGGGCCGGCACCAGTTGCGCCGCGCTGGCGCTCAGGTCGGTGGTCGGCAGGTGCGGTAAGTTGGTCACTTCGACCAAGTACGGCACCCGCGGGGGCGCGCCGGCGGCGACGCGGTCCAGTTCGGTCACCACGCCCGCGGCGGACGCCGGGCGCGCGGCGCGGTCCTCCGCCATGAGCCGGTCGATGAGGGCCGCGAGCGCCGGGGGCAGGTGCGGGGCCCGCACCCCGGACGGCGTGGCCGGGTCGCTGATCAGCGCCGTCATCACCGCGAGCGCGTTCGCGCCGGTGAACGGCAGCGCCCCGGTCGCCATGCGGTACAGGGTCGCGCCGAGGCTGTACAGGTCGGCGCGGGCGTCGAGCACCTCGCCCCGCGCCTGTTCCGGCGACATGTACGCGGGCGTGCCCAGAATCGCGTTCGGCGAGGTGAGTTCGATGTTGTTGGAGGCGGCGAGCGGGCGCGCGAGGCCGAAGTCGAGCACCTGACACCGGCGCACCGGCCCCGGCGCGGCGGGGTCGGTTTCGAGCCACACGTTCGCGGGCTTGATGTCGCGGTGGATCAGCCCGGCGGCGTGCGCCGCGGCCAGCCCCGCGGCCACGTCGCGCGCCACCTTCAGCACCAGTTCCGTCGGGGCGACGCGCTCGCGCTTCAGGTACGAGTCGAGCGGCTCGCCCCTCAGCACCGGCATCACGATGTACGGGGTGCCGTCGGGGACCTCGCCGACGTACAGCACCCGGACCACGTTGTCGTGATCGACGGCCGCGGCCGCGCGGGCCTCGCGCAGGAACCGCTCGCGGCTCGCGGGGTCGGCCGCGAGGTCCGGGCGCATCGCCTTGATCGCCACCTTCCGCCCGGCGCGCACCTCGTCCGCCAGAAACACCGTGCCCATGCCGCCCGCCCCGAGCACCGACAGCACGAGGTAATCGCCGACGCGCACGGGGAACCGCGCGGGGCCGAGCGGGAACCCCTGCGGCGCGCTCCCGGGGCGGGTGGCATCGTCCGGGTCGTCGGGGTCGTCCGGGGTGGTGGTCATTGGTTCTCCGGTCCGCGCCCGCGCGGCGCGCTACTGTTTCGTCGGCTTGAGCGTGCCGCCCGGCCACACGATCTGGCACCCCGGCAGCGCCGCCGCCAGTTCCTTCGCGCCCTTCTCGGTCACGCCGGTGTCGGTGAGCGTGAGGAAGTTCAGGTTCGTGAACCGCTTCAGGTGCGGGACCGCTTTGTCGTCGATGGCCCGCGCGCCGCTCAGGTCGAGTTCTTGCAACTGCGGGCAGTCGAGCGCGTCGAGGCCCGCGCCCGTGACTTCCGTGTTGCGGAGGTACAGGTACTGTAGCCCTTTGCAGTCTTTGAAGTGCCCGAGGCCGGTGTCGCCGGTCTTGGTGTACGACAGCCCCACGGAGAACAGGTGCTTGCACCCGCGGAACGCGCTCAGGGCCGCGTCCGTCACCTGCGCCTTCTCGTTGAGGACGGCGCGCGTGAGGCGGAACGTCGTCTTCGGCAGAATCTCGGCCCGGCCGATCTCGCGCTCGTCGTCGTTCACCGACACGCACCCGTTGAGCGAGAGCACGTAGAGGGCGGCGGCGCGGTCGGGATCTCCCGCGACCGGGGGCGGCGGCTCGTCTTTCTTCGGCTCGTCTTTCTTCGGCTCGTCTTTCTTCGGCTCGTCTTTCTTCGGCTCGTTCTTCTTCGGGGTGTCGCCCTTCTTCGGCGACGGTTGCGGGTCCGGCTTCGGGTCGTCCTTCTTCGCCACGTCGGGTGAAGGCGCGTCGCCGCGGGGCTTGGCGAGCTGCCACGCGCCGAGCGCGACCAGCGCGAGCGCCGCGACCGCGGCCCCGACCCATAGCGCCGCGCGGTTGCGCTTCGGCGGCGCGGATGGGAGGCTCAGCGGTTCGGCGTCGTCGGGCGCGGTCGCTTCGTCCGCGAGCGGGGCCGGCACCAACTGCGCCGCGCTGGCGCTCAGATGGGACGCGGGCAGGTTCGGCAGGTTTGTTACTTCGACCAAGTGCGGTGCGCGCGTGCGGAACGCGGCCTCGATCCGGCGCACCTCGGCCGCGACCTCGGCCGCCGATTGCGGGCGCTCACCGGCCGGCTTGCGCATCAAGCGGTCGATCAGACTCGCGAGCGCCGGGGGCAGGTGCGGGGCGCGCGGGCCGACCGGCGGCGCGGCATCCGTGGTCAGCGCGACGAGGACCGCCATCGGGGTCGGGCCGGTGAACGGCAGCGCCCCGGTCGCCACGCGGTACAGGGTCGCGCCGAGGCTGTACAGGTCGGCGCGAGCGTCGAGTGCTCCGCCCCGGGCCTGCTCCGGCGGCATGTACGCGGGCGTGCCGAGGACCGCGCCGCGCGCGGTCAGTTCGCTCTCGCCGGGGCCGCGGACCGGGCGCGCGAGGCCGAAGTCGAGCACCTTGCACCGGCGGATCTGCTGGGCCGTGTCCGCCGCGCCGGGATCGCCCTCCAGCCAAATGTTCGCGGGCTTGATGTCGCGGTGGATCAGCCCTTTGGCGTGCGCCGCGGCCAGTCCGTCGGCCACCTCGCGGGCCACCTTCAGCACCAGTTCGACCGGGGCGACGCACTCGCGCTTCAGGCGGTCGTCGAGCGATTCGCCTTTGAGGAACGGCATCACGATGAACGGGGTGCCGTCCGGGGTCTGGCCGACGTGCAGAATGGGAACGACGTTGTCGTGTTCGACGGCGGCGGCGGCGCGGGCCTCGCGCAGGAACCGCTCGCGGTTCGCGGGGTCGGCCGCGAGGTCCGGCAGCATGGCCTTGATCGCCACCTTGCGGAGCAGGACGACGTCTTCGGCGAGGAACACCGCGCCCATGCCGCCCGCGCCGAGGCGCTCGAGGACCAGATAGTCGCCGACCGGCACGGGCGCGCCCACCGACACGAACGGGAACCCCTGCGGCACGGCCCCCACTTTGGTCGGGTCGGTCGGCTCGTCGTCGGGTTTGGTACTCATCGGGCCTCCGGTTCGCATTGTCGCCCACCGCGGCGCGCGCGTCAACTTCCCGAACCGCGTGCGTTCGGCCCGCCCGCCGGGTATGATCGGTCGCGCCCCCACCCGGAGCGCGCCATGCGTACCCCTTCTCTGCTCGCCGTCGTCGCGCTCGTCGCGCTCGCCTCTGGCTCACGGCTCGCGGCGAAATCTCCCAACATCCTGCTTGTGTACACCGACGACCAGTCGTACAAGACGCTGGGCTGTTACCCGGAAGCGTGGCCGTGGGTGAAGACCCCCCACATCGACGCGCTCGCGAAGTCCGGGGTGCGGTTCCGCGGCGCGTACCTCGGCGCGTGGTGCATGCCGTCGCGCGCGGCACTACTCACCGGGCGGCAGCCGCACGGCATCGAGTCCATGCGCATGGAGGGCAAGTACCCCGGCAGCGCCTACGACCCGAAGCAGTGCCCGTTCTGGCCCGCACTCTTCCGCGCCGCGGGCTATCACACCGCCCAGATCGGCAAGTGGCACACCGGCACCGACGCCGGGTTCGGCCGCGACTGGGACCATCAGATCGTCTGGAACCGGCCCAAGCACCCGGCCAACGCGGGCGCGTACTACGAGAAGCAGACCCTCGCCATCGACGGCGAAGAGAAACAGGTCGAGGGCTACCCGGCGGACAACTACACCAAGTGGGCCGTGGAGTACGTGAAGGGGGCGCACCGGGCGAAGGACAAGCCGTGGTTCCTGTGGCTCTGTTACGGGAGCGTTCACGGCCCGTCGAAGCCCGCGGCGCGGCACAAGGGGCTGTACAAGGACGCGAAGGTGCCCGAACCCGCGGACCTGCTCGGCCCGTGGCCCGGCAAGCCCGACTACCTCAAGAACACCCTCGCGTGGCACAAGGACAAACAGGGCGTGGTCCGCGCCGGGAGCAACGGCGAGAAGGTGGGCGACGGGGCCGGCGAAAAGGGCACCACCTACGACGACTGGGTGCGCCAAGTGAACGAGTGCGTGCCCGCCATCGACGAGGGCATCGGCGAGCTGATGAAGGCCCTGCGCGACAGCGGGCAACTGGAGAACACGCTCGTCGTGTTCACCGCCGATCAGGGGTTCGCGATGGGCGAGCACGGCATGCGCATGAAGATCGCGCCCTACGACGCGAACTACCGCTCGCCGCTGATCGTCGCGCAGCCGGGCACCGTCGCGGCCGGCAAGGTGTGCGCGCGGAGCGCGACCGCCCCGGACCTCGTCGCCACGTTCTTCGCCCGCGCCGGAGTGAAGGAGCCGACCGGGGCGCACGCGCTCCACGGCCGCGACCTGTCCCCGCTGTTGAAGAACCCCGGCGCGGAGTGGCCGCACCCGTGCCTCTACGAGCACACCGGCCACGACTACGGCGCGGACGTGGCGAAGGTGCTCAAGGACGACCCGAAGGGCGCGATCTACCAGAAGGTGCCGTGGTACACCGCCGTCGTGTTCGACGGGTGGAAGTACGTCCGCTACCTTCAGCCCGGCGTGCCGGAGGAACTGTACGACCTCGGTGCCGACCCGGGCGAGATGAAGAACCTCGCGACCGACCCGAAGTTCGCGGACCGCGTGACGAAGACGCGCGCCGCACTCGGCGCGGAACTGAAGCGAACCGCCGCGCCCGCCGCGCTACTGCCATAGCGCGCACCCCGTGAGTACAACGACTCCGACACCTTCACACACGAGGACCGCACATGACGCTCTCCCGTCGCGACGTTCTGGCCGCAAGCGCGGCGCTCGCCCTCGCGCCCAATGTGCGCGCCGGGGACAAGAAGAAGAAGCTGGTGATGATCGCGGGGACGCCGAGCCACGGGCCGGGCGACCACGAGTTCAACGCCGGCGTGCGGCTGCTCGACCAGTGCCTGAAGGGGTTCCCCGGTCTCGAAACGGTCGTGTTCCTCAACGGCTACCCGAAGGACGATTCCGCCCTCGACACCGCCGACGCGATCCTCTGTTACGCCGACGGCGGCGGCAACCACCCGCTCGTGCGCGGCAAGAACCTTGAACGGATCGGCAAGCTGATGGCGAAGGGCGTGGGCCTGATGTGCGCGCACTACGGTGTGGAGGTGTTGAAGGACCTCGGCGGGCCGGAGTTCAAGGAGTGGATCGGCGGGTACTACGAGAACTCGTACTCGTGCAACCCGATGTGGTCGCCGGAGTTCAAGGAGTTCCCGAAGCACGCGATCTGCAACGGGGTGAAGCCGTTCACCATTCGCGACGAGTGGTACTTCAACATGCGGTTCCGCGGCGACGACATCAAGAACGTGACGCCGATCCTGAGCGCGAAGCCGTCGGACGCGGTGCGCGACGGCCCCTATGTGTACCCGAAGGGGCCGTACAAGCATATTCAGGAGGCGAAGGGCCGCAGCGAGGCGATGATGTGGGTGACGGAGCGCAAGGACGGGGGCCGCGGGTGCGGCTTCACCGGCGGGCACATTCACCGCAACTGGAAGGACGACAACTTCCGCAAGGTCGTACTCAACGCGCTCGTGTGGCTGTGCAAACTGGACGTACCCGCGGACGGCGTGAAGAGCGCAATCAACGAGGACGACATCAAGGCGAACCTCGACCCGAAGGGGAAGAAGTGAGACGTGCTGGAGGGAGCGGCGCGGCGTCAGCCCGCCGGTAGCTACACCACACAGACACGCTTTCGTTACTCTGTTGCGTAGCTACCGGCGGGCTGACGCCGCGCCGCTCGCTGGTGTCGGTGGATGGAGGCGATTGATGGCTCGCACGCCCACCCGGTTCCCCACCCACGGCCCGGACCTGCGGGCGCTGCTCGCCGCGTGCCAGCGCGAGCCGGACGACGACACGCCGCGCCTCGTGCTCGCCGACTGGCTGGAGGAGCACGACGACCCGCGCGGCGAGCTGATGCGCCTTCAGGTGCGCCTCGCCGCGCTGCCCGCGGGCGACCCGGAGTACGACACGCTCTTCGAGCAGCATCAGAAGTGGATGCGGAAGCACTTGCGCCGATGGCAGCGCGAGGCGGATCAAAAAATTCAACGATCCGCGAGAGGGCTAGAAGGTAGCGTATTCTGTGTGTAAACTCTTGCGTGATCATCTTTTCGCTGGAGGCGGCTCAAACGTGGAGGTCGGCAGGATGCCTTACCACTGGCCCAAGGATACCGATTTCGCCCTCCTGGAACTCGACGTTCTCGATCGGGATTGCCCCTTCTGCGGGCGTCTGATGCACATCTGTGACCACCGATACCGGCACTT
>VGZJ01000214.1 GCA_016872595.1 Planctomycetota bacterium | reverse complement strand
TCGCCCACCCGCTGCACGGCCAGCCGGCGGCGGGCCTCCAGTTCGGCCGCTGTACCTTTGGTCCTCATGGCAAACAGGTTACGACGATCCGGTGGGTTGTACAGGGCTCGCTACCTGCCGGTCAGTAGCTGATCAGTTCCTTCACCGGCTCGCGCTCGTCGAGGACATACATCGGCCGGCCCGCGCTGTTGTTGAACGTCATGCTCGGGTCGATGCCGATCGCGCGGTAGATGGTGCTGAGGACGCGCGGCACACTCAGCGGGTTGTCTTTCGGGCGCTCGCCCTTGGCGGTACTGGCCCCGACCATCTGGCCCATCTTCAGCCCGCCGCCGGCGATCATGGCGCTCATGACCGGCGACCAGTGGTCGCGGCCCGCGTTCATGTTCACCTTCGGGGTACGACCGAACTCGCCCCACATCACCGTGACCACGTCGTCGGCCATGCCGCGGTCGTGCAGGTCTTGGATCAGGTTGGCGACACCGCGGTCCACGATGGGCAGTTGGCGCTTCAAGCTGGTGAAGTTCTGGCCGTGGGTGTCCCAGCCGCCGATGCTGAGGGTCACGCAGCCGACGCCGGCTTCGACGAGGCGGCGGGCGGTAAGGAACTGTTCCACGCCCTTGTACCGCTCGCGGGTCTTCTCGTCTTCCTTGCGCACATCGAGCGCGTCGCGAACGACGCCGGCCGTGACCATCTCGAGTGCCTTCTCGGTGTAAGCGTCCATCCCAGCCATCGCGCCCGAGGCGTCGATCTCGCGGCGGGTGTCGTCAAACTTCTCGAGCAGGTTCTTGCGCTCGTCGAGGCGGTCCACGGTGACGCCGTTGGCGAGGCGCAGGTTGGCGTTGCCCTGCCCGCCGGGGGTGAACGGTCGGTGCGCGATGCCGAGGTAGCCCGGCTCGGTGCCGCGGCTCATCCCGCGGAGGCTCACGAACGACGGGACCGCGCCATTGTCGGCGGAGCGCAGCTTCGACACGACGGACCCGAACGAGGGGTGTTCGGCGATGCGGTTCACGCGGTCCGGGTAGCCGGTGAGGACGAGCGTATCAGAGTGCTCATCGACCGACACGATGGAGCGGATCGCGGCCAGCTTGTCCCACATCTTCGCTTGCATGGGGAAGTGTTCGCAGATCTCGCAGCCGGGCACGTTGGTCTGGATCGGCTTGAAGTCGCCGCGGAACTCGACCGGGGCTTCGGGCTTCAGGTCGTACATGTCCATGTGGGACGGGCCGCCCGGCAGGTAGATCATGATGGCGGCCTTCTTCGACCGGCTGGCCTGCTTCTTGGCCGCGGCCTGCGCACTATTCATGCGTAGCATGTCGGCGAGCGTGAGACCGGCCCCGAAGGCACCGATCTGGAGGAAGTCGCGGCGCGTAGCGCCGTCACAGAACTTGTGGGACGAGCCGAGGAACCGCAGCATGACTGGACCCTCTGGGACGCGGATGGGAAGGTGGGACACGACTCGGTGAAACCAGCCGGCGGGTCTGTTGGTAGGCGGGAACGAAGCACAAACGCGGGAACAGCGCCGTCACCGGCTCTCATCGGATAATCACACGCACCGCATGTAGTGTCAACCGAAAAACGCGCGCCAAAGGCGAATCCGCAAAAATGGCAAGTTGGGCGAGATAGCCGTCGCCTAAACCAGCGCCGCCCATTTCTGCTCCGCAGTGTCCAGTTGGTCGGCGATTTCGACCAGTTCGTCGCAGAGGCGCTGCAGTTCCGCGTCGCTCGCGGGTTCGCCCAGTCGCACTTCGATGGCCTGCTTCTTCTCGTTCAACTCGCTAATCGTGTGCTCCAGCGCCGCGCGCGCGGCGTCGCGGTCCGCGGCGCTGCGCTCGAGGTTCGCCGTGCGCGGGGGCAGCTTCGCGCGCGCGCTCGCGGCCTCGCGCTCGCCGGCCTCGATCTCCTTGTTCACGCGGTACACGTACTCGTCGTACTTGCCGCTGTACAGCGCGACGCGGCCGTCGCGCACTTCGATCACGCTCGTCGCGACCTGCTTCGTGAAGTGGCGGTCGTGGCTCGTGAACACAACGGTGCCCTGATACGCCGTGAGCGCTTCGACCAGTGCTTCGACCGTGTCCACGTCCAAGTGGTTGCCGGGTTCGTCGAGGATCAGCACGTTGTAATCGCTGAGCAGCAGCCCCGCGAGGCACACGCGGGCGCGCTCGCCGCCGCTCAGCACCGAAATCGGCTTGTCGACGTGCGCGCCGCGGAACAGCATCGCACCAGCCACTTCGAGCACCTCCTGAATCTTGCGCCCCTTCCCCTTCTGTTGCAGGTATTCGAGCACGGTTTCGCGCTCCGGCAGCGCGGTGTAGACGTGCTGTGCGTACACGCCGAGCTTGCACCCGTGGCCCCAGCGGGCCTCGCCGCCCAGCGGCTTCAGCGATTCGACGATGGTACGCAGGAACGTGGTTTTGCCCTGCCCGTTGTCGCCGACGATGGCGACGCGCGTACCGTGGTCGATCTCGACTTGAACGTTGTCGGCGATTGTGCGATCGCCGTAGCCGATGGCGAGGTCGCGGCAGCGCAGCGCGATGCCCTTTCGCGGCTCGACATTGGGCGCGCGAATGTGCGGCGTCGGCTCGTCGCCCAGCACTTCGACCGTTTCCAGCTTTTCTAGCGCCTTGGCCTTCGACTGCGCGAGGCCGGCGGTCGCGGCGCGGGCCTTGTTCCGCGCGATGAAGTCTTCGAGGTGCTTCCGCTTCGTCAGGATCGCGGCGTTGGTCTTCTCGTCGCGCTCGCGGTTCTCGCGCACGAACTGGAGGTACGGTTCCACCTTGCCGGGGAAGTACGTGAGCTTGCCGCGCGACAAGCCGAGCGTGTGCGTGCAGGTGGCCGAAAGAAACGCGAGGTCGTGCGACACGATGAGGCACGCGGCCCGGAACTCTTGCAGGAAGTGTTCCAGCAGGATTTGCGTGCGCAGGTCGAGGAAGTTGGTCGGCTCGTCGAGGACGAGCAGGTTCGGTTCGTGCAGGAGCAGCGCCGCGAGCTTGAGGCGCGTCTGCCACCCGCCGGAGAGCTTCGCGACTGGGCCTTCGAGGTACGCGCCCTTCACTTCGAACTGCCCCGCGACCTCGCCGCACTTCCAGTCCGGTTGGCCGCTATCGCGCATCAGGTAGTCGAGCGCAGTCTCGCCGGGCAGGAACGGGTCGTGTTGGCGCAAGTAGCCGAGCCTCAGGTTGGGGTGGCGCACCACCTCGCCACTATCGAGTTCTTCTTCACCGAGCAAGACGCGCAGGAGCGTGCTCTTGCCGGCCCCGTTGCGGCCGACGAACCCGACCTTCGTGTTGTCGCTGATGGTGACGCCCGCCCCGTCGAGCAGAACCTGATCACCGTAGCTCTTGTGCGCGTCCGTGACCTGAAACAGCATGCCCATCGGTGTGCGAATCTCTGGCGGTAGTGAAAACGGAATTATAGGCGCGCGACGCTCTTCTGTAGCCGGTCGAAGCGCGGCCGGGCTACGCGGCTCGTGTCGCCCCGGCCTCACAGCGGCCAGCTACAGACGAGGGCGGCTGAAACGGGATCACGTAGCGCACGACGAACACGAATAGGGCGAGCGCGCCGCCGGTGTCGCAGAAGTGAAGCACCTCGTGGGCCTGAATCACACCGGGTACGATGACGGGCCAGTTCGTCAGCTCGAAGATCGCGCCGGCGCAGTAGAACCCGGCACACAGCCACGCCCAGTTCATCGCGCGCCAGCCGACCGCACGGTACAGTTGCACGACCGGCGCGAACCCGGCCCAGCCCACGCCCAAATAGAGCGACACTGTGACCGCGTGCGGAACCTTTGGCAGCAGCCACAGGCACGACACACCGGCGATAGCGAACCCCCACACCATGCGCAGCGACCAGCGCCGCCACGCGCCGTCGAGCAGGATCGCCAGTACCGGTGTGTACGACCCGGCGATGAGGAGGTAGACGGCCGATTGGTCGAGCTTTTGGAAGAGGCGCTTGCGCGCCTCGTCGCCGTGGTAGTGCAACCCGTGGAACATCCCGCTGGCGAGGAACAGCAGGACCATCGACGCGCCATAGATCACTACCGGCAGGACGCGCCCGGGCCGCGGGGCCGCGAGCCGGATCATCACCAGCGTCGCGAAGACGGCCCAAGCCGCGGTGAACAGGTGGGAGGCCGAGCTAACCGGGTCACGCAGGTCCGTCACGTCGGCCGCTCGTGAGTACAGGTCGGGGCCGCGTTATTGTAGTGCGAACTTTCCGCCTGTCCCTACTTCCCCGCGACCCGAAGATACGCGAACAGGTCGGCCACGTTCTGCGGGGTCAGTTCTTTCTCCAACCCTACGGGCATCAGGGACAGAGAGGTCGAGCGGAGCGTGGCGATGTTCGTGCGCAGGATCACGTCCTCCTTGCCGTCGGCGCGGCGGAGCGTGATGCTCGTCGGCGTCTCGGTGACGACCACGCCCATCAGCACGCGCTCGTCGCCGGTCACGACGGAGTAGCTAACGTAGCGCGGATCGACCTCCTTGTTCGGGTCGAACACCGCAATGAGAAGGTCTTCGCTCGACTTGTTCGGCAGCGCCGCGAGCAGGTTCGCGCCCACGTCGAACCCGGCGCCGTCGAGCTTGTGGCACGCGGCGCAGGTCTTGGCGAACACCGCCTTGCCCTTAGTCGCGTCGCCCTTCAGATCGAGCGCGGCGGCGTACTCCTTCACCACCTTCGCGCGGTCCGAGTCGCCGCGCTTGAACGCGGCCCCGGCCTTCGCCCGCACGTTGGGGTTCAGGTGAAAATGGAGCGCCTGAACCTGCGTCGGTGTAAAGTCGGTGGTGCTCACCTTCTTCTCCTCGACCGCGGCGAGCAGCTTGAGCGCGCGGTCGGCGCGGGCCAGCATCGCCTCCATCGCCTCGCGCCGCACCGCCGGCCCGTAGCCGCTCCAGCCCTTCAGAAGTAGGTCGCTCACCTTCGGGTCGGTGTGAGCAGCGAGCGCCTTCACCGCCGCCAGTTGCACGTCGCCGGGCGTGGCGGGCGTCAGCACCTCGGCCAACCCCGCGGCGCTGTCGAACGGCCCGTAGGCGAGCAGGTTCGCGGCGCGGACGCGCTCCGCGGCCTCGCCTTTTTCGTCGCGCGCGGTCTTCGCCGCGGCCTCGAACCGCGCGCGCAGCTTCGGCATCACGTCGGCGGCTTCCGCGGGTGGCTTGTCCCACCACGTCGGCAGCGGGGCTTTCGACGCCCGCATCCCCTGCCCCAACCCGTCGAGAATGGAACCGTCCGCGCCGGCCGCGACAAGTTCCAGCGCGCGGGCGATCTCCTTCGGGTTGCCCTTCGCGCCGATCATTGCCGCGACCCGCGCGACGATACTGGCGTTCGGGGTCTTGCCCTTCGCGGTGAGCGCGTCGAGCAACTCGAAACCGCACCCGCCGGCCGAACTGAGGGCCGCGGTCACGATCCACGGGTCGCCTGCGTCCTTCTCTAGCAGCATTGTCAGGATGGGGGCTGCGTCCGATGGCTTCATTGCGCCTGCGGACAACGCGAGTTGGAACCGCACGCGCGGCGAGGGATCGTTCACGAACCGCGTTGTGTAGGGTCGCGGGAACCCCGGCCGCGAGAAGGTCGACTCCGAGAGGCGGACCGCTTGTTCGCGCTGCCCGGGGTCTGCGTGTAAGTACCGCGGCTCCAAGTCGTTCACGTTCAGCGCGCCAAGTGCCTGTAGCGTCCAGAGCGCGTTCGTAGCCCCGACCTTATCTCGGAGGGCGCGCGGCTGTGCCCGGATCTCGTTCACAACGCTCTTGTCGTTGCGTTCGACTAGCAACCGTTGCGCCGTCAATCGCCTCCACGAGTTCCCGTTGAACAGCTCTGTGACCAGTTCCGTCGGCTTCAGCGCGCTCAGGTCCGGGATCTTCGCTAACTTGAAGTCCTTCGGGGTGATGCGCCAGATGCGCCCGCGCCCGCGGCTCTCGAGGTTCAGTTGCTGCTTGATGTCGTCCGGCAGCGAGAGCGGCGTTTCGATAGCTTCGCGGTAGAAGTCGAGCAGGTAGATCGCACCATCGGGGCCGAGCTTCAGATCGACCGGGCGGAACCAGTTGTCCGTTGAGGCAAGGAACTCGCGGTCGTCGTAGGCGCGCACGGCCTTGAACGCCGCGCCGTTCTCCTTCAGCAGCTCGCGGTGGACGAGGTTGTTCGCCGGGTCGCAGACGAAGTTGTTCCCATAGAACTCCTTGTCGAACAGGCCGCCGGTGTAAATCAGCGGGCTGCACGCGGAGGTGATGTAACCGCCGGGCACCAGTTCCGTTGCCGGGAAGCGCTTGGCGTCGGGGCTTCCGGCGCGGCGTTGGGTGCGCTCGACGCGCCACGGCTCGAACGGGCTGATGCGGAACACCTTCGCCGCGGCCCCGTGTTCGGGGATGTCCACAGTAACCGCGCTCGCTGCGAGGTATGGGTTGCGCTTCAGGTAGTGGTCCGGCAGCACGATCTGGCGCAGGTGCTGGCTGTTGGTCGCGGTGAACCAGCGCTGGTAATCGTCGGCGCTAAGGCCGTACTGCCCGCCGCCGCTGGTCGGTTCGAGGCTGCCCGGCTCCCACGGCTTGAAGCGGAAGCCGCGGTTGCGCAGCGCGACCGCCGGCATCTCCTTCTTCTGTGGGCTGGTAATCGTGCCGCCGTCGCTGCCTGCGATGCCGTAGATGTAGTTGTCGAGGCCCCACTGAAGGCCGTTCACCATCTGCTGAATGTTGTGCAGGTTGAACCCGGTGTAGAGCACGGTCGTCTTGTCGGCCTTGCCGTCGCCGTCCGTGTCTTCGAGGTACAGAATGTCCGGGGCAACCGCGACGATCATGCCGCCCTTGTACGGCGTGATCCCCATCGGGAACCGCAAACCTTCGGCGAAGGTGGTCGCGGTCTCGAACACGCCGTCGCCGTCCTTGTCGATCAGCATCTTGATCTTGCCGCGTGTCTCCTTTCCGGTGCCGACGCCGCCGTTCGGGTAGCCGCGCATCTCGCACACGAACATCCGGCCCTGCTCGTCGAAGCACATCGCCACCGGATCGACCACGTCCGGCTCGCTCGCAACCAGTTCGATCTTGAACCGCTCGTCCAGTTTGAAGGTGTCCTTCTCCTCCTTGGGCGACAGCGGCCCCGGCGCTTTCGGGAGCGGCGCGACCGCGCCGACCAGTTCCTTCACCTTCGCGATGATCGCGTCCTCAATTGTGGGCGACCACTTCCCCGGCATCCCATAGTAGACCTGCGACGAGTCCGCTTCGTACCCGCCTTCTTTCAGTACGCGCGCGCTCGGAATGTACGCCATCACGTCGTTGGCGTAGCCCATGACCCACAGCGCGCGGCTCGTAGACACGTCCTTCTTGAGGCGTAGCAGGTAGTCGATGACGACCTCGCCGCCGAGCGAGACGAGCAAGACCTGATCGCCCAGCGCCCATGTTTGAACGGGGTAGTGCGGGTATGTGTCCGCGATCTTGCCGTTCGCTTCGAGTTCCTTCAGCAGCCGCTGGGCGCGCTTCGATCGCGCCTGTTCCTTGCTGAGCGACTCCGCGTTGAGTTGTTCCTTCGTCAGCACCGCGTCGAACTTGAGCGTGATCTTCTCGTACCTAGACACGAACTTGCCGGTGATCGGCTTCGCGCCTTTTACCGCCGCGACCGCGGCCTCGCCCAGTTCCTTGCCGTACTTCTCGCACAGTTCGATCTTGCTCCGCGGCAGCGGGTTGGCGTCCGCGCCGCAGCCGATCCAGAACATGCCGACCGCGCCCGGTAGCGCCTTCTCCACTTCGATCTGCGCGAACCCGGCGTAGTCGCCGCACCACTGGTAGAAGCTGAGCGTGGTGTTGTGGCAGGCGTAGCCGAACACGACCGTAATAGGCTTGCCCTGCGCGTCTTCGACGACGAGAACGGGAACCGTGTGATCGACCGGCCCGGCCGGGTTGTTGCCGTTGATGATGCCCTTGGCGGTCGGCTCGCGCCGGTTCACGGCGAACGTGGCCTTCCCCGCGCCGTGCTTCAGGTTCGCCGGCTTGAGATTCTTCACCGCCGCGCTGACCACCGCGATCAGGTCCGCCTGCAGCACCTTGGTGTAGGCATCGACCTTCGCGCGGTCTTCCTTACTCATCGGGTACATGTCAACGAGGTTCTCGCGAATGACCGGTCCGCAGTGCGTGTGCGAGCAACTCAGCATCAGTTCGTCGCGCTTGATGCCGTGCTTCTTCTCGACCTCCGCCGCGACCGCATCGCCCAGCTCGCGCGGGATACCAATGAGGTCCGTTGTGACGAGTACGAGGCGCTTGCCCGCAGCGTCTTCGAGGCATAGTGCTTTGGCGTACAGGTCGTGTACCTTCCCCTCCGCAGGCTTGGTACGCCCCGCGTAGCCGGCCATCCACACCGCTTCTTTCGGCGTGATGACCTGCGTGGCGACCCCGGCCTTGTACGCGGGTTCCGCGCCGAACGCGGGTAGTGCGAAGGCGAGCAGCGTGACGAGTGACAGGAGAGGTTTCATTGTGTGCCTTGTTGAGCGTAGGAGGCACACTCCGTGTGCCGTCGATAACCATCTCAAACGCGAATTCGAGTTACGTGGTACCTCTCTCCCATGTGCAGCGACGGCACACGGAGTGTGCCTACTTCTTTGCGTTGAGCAACTTCCGCATCGCGGCGAGCAGAATCTCTTCCGACCCCGGCCCGGACAGTGCGACGGTCGGCTCGTAGCCACCTTCGAGGTACGCCTTTGCGGTCGGGATGTAGCCGGGGCCGTCGTCGCCGTAGGCCGCCACGTTAACGACCACGTCGCCTCGCATCTTCAGCGCGGCGAGCTGATACTCGACGAACGCCTCGCCCGGCAGGAAGAGGTTCAGAACCTTACCGCCGAAGTCGAGGCAGTTCACTTCGATGGGCGTGTCGATCCGTTTGAGCCACGCGAGCTGGTACGCGGCGTTGTTCCGCTTCGCGGCGGTGGCCTTCACGTCTTCCAGCGCCTTCTTGCTCTCCTCCGCGCCGAACGACACTTCCTTCCGCGCCGGGAACTTGACCGCCTCGAACCGCCACTCGAAGCCCTTCGCCTCGGCCTTCTTCGTGACCTTCCACGCGGCGACCATGCCCGCGTGAATGCGGTCGCGCAACACGGGCCGGTTCTCCTTCGACCCGTCGTTGTACTTGCCCGCGGTGACGTTGCCGCCGCACCCGTTGAAGTACACCTGGAACACTTTCGTCTCGTCGCGGCGCTTCTGGCGAGCGAGGCCGCAGAAGTCCGCGCTGACGCGGCCATCGCCGTAGTAGCTCATCGGGTGGCAGGCGTAGAAGTGCAGCGCCGCGAGCGCGGTCTCGCCGTCCCAGAAGCTGAGCGTGCGCAAGGTCGGGTCGATCAGCCCTTCGGGGGCGTCGCGCGCAGTCTTGTCTTTGGTCGCGCTCGTGCGGGTGAACTTCACCTTGCCGTCGTCGCCCAGCACGCGCCGGTTCGACGCGACCTCTTTCACCTCCGCCGCGCCGGTGCCGATGTGCGTGAACTTCAACGCCTTCACCAGCGAGGCCTTCAGCGCCTCGACGCTCTTCTTGACGCACTCGCCGTAATACTTCAGGTCGAGCGAGACCGGCGCTTTCGCGGCGGCGATGAGCTTCTGCGCTTCGAGGTCCGCGAACGGGGCGTTATGGGGGTGAACGCAGTGCAGCGACACGTGTTCGGGCGTGGTGTGCGCCGCCTCCGCGAGCGCCGCGCGCCAGACGCGGAACGCCTCGTTGCGGAGGCCGGTCCAATCGACCGCGCACAACACCACCGGCTTCGCGCCGCCGAGCAGCACGACACCGAGCGCCTTAAGCGGGTCATCGACGCCGCGCACCGGTGTGATCCACCCGCCGCACAGCGGGTGCTCGTCCGGCGGGGTCACGTCGCACTCGAACGTGGCAATGTGGAGAGGCATGGCACCAACCAAAGAGTATGAACCAGAGAGTCACAGAGCACACAGAGGACGGCAAGAAGGGAGGAAGAGCAAGGGTATTTCTTGACTCGTCAAGTTCTTCTGCCTTCGGCTGTGCTCTCAGGGACTTTGTGGTTCACAGCGTTGTTGTCACGTACTGGAACATACTTCCACACCAGCGCGAGCAGGATCAGCCCGCCCCCGAGGAACATCCACGTCGTCGGGGTGTCCTTATGTGGGGTGATGAGATACGCCCATACGGGGTTCAGGAGCGGTTCGATCAGCGTGATGATCGCGGCCTCTTGTGGCGACACCGTGCGCAGCCCGCGGGCGAACAGCCAGTACGGGAGCGCCATTTGCACCGCGCCGAACACAACGAGGACCGCGACCTGCTTCGCGCTGGGCGCGGTGGCCCATGCCGCGAACGCGCTCCAGCCGTCGTTCAGCAGCACGAACAGTCCGAGCACGACCGCGGTGCCGATCAGGTTTAGCGCGACCAGCCACGCGGCGGATTGGCCGCGGAGCGCGCGCAGGAACAGCACCACGATAGCGTACACGATCCCGCTACCGAGGCCCATGAAGAGGATCAGCCCTTGCGCGCGCTGCTCGGCGGCGGGCAGGTCGCGCGGCCAGTTACCCCACACGATCAGGACGACCCCGGCCGCGCCGATCAGCACCGTTTGCCAGCCGCGCCGGTCGCCGCGCTCGCCGAGCAGAAACACACCGATCACGAAGACCCACAGCGGCGCGGAGTTCTGGAGGAAGATCGCGTTCGCGGCCGGGCCGAGGCCGAGCGCCGAGAGATACAACGCGCTCATCACGGTGAACGCCACCACCATCGGCAGCATCAGCGGGCGGACGCGGACCTCGGCGCGGCGCACGAGAAAGAGTACAGCGAACCCGCCGAACAGTCCGCGGTAGCAGGCAATTTGTAGCTCACTGAGGCGGGGTTCGTGCAGGCCGAGGCCGAGCGGCTCCTTGAGCAGGCGCATGAACACGCTGCCGAGGCTCCAGAGGACGGCCGCGAGGACGAGGCAGAGGCGCGCGGGCGCGAGCGGGGCGGGTGCAGGCGACGACATCCTTCACCACCGCTCCGGTCAGAGGGCCGCGAAGAGGGCGAGCAGCAGCGCGCCGGTGCCGACCACGTCGGGCCACTTGCCGCGGCGCGCGGGCGGCTGAGGCCCGTCGTCCGCGCCGCGCAGTTCGCGGAACGCGACCGTGCCGTCCG
>VGZJ01000213.1 GCA_016872595.1 Planctomycetota bacterium | reverse complement strand
TGGCGCTGCTGAACCGCGCGCCGATGCCCACCGGCACGATCCGACACCACGACTGGCCCGCGACAGCATCGGCCGACGACGTACTACTGGAACCATACGTGCACGAAGGTTAACCTACACCTGCAAGCCCGCCCCCGCCGAAGCGCAAGAAGTGGCCGCTGGTGGCGGGCGGCGCGGCGCTGCTGCTGGCCGCCGGGATCGCGGCCGGCGTGTACTTCGCGCGCGACCGCGGTTCACCCGTGGTGGAGAAGCAACCCGACGCGCCGGCCGTGAATGGCGGCGACAAGGGCCAACCACCGCCTGTCGTGCCCGATCCGAAGAAGCCCGAGCCGCCGCCGATGCTCGCCCTCGCGCCCGGCGAGGGCACCAACTTCCGCGCGGGCGACTACGAGTACCTGACCGACGCCACGCACGCCGGCGCGAAGAAGTGGCTCGCGACTCAGAAGACCGCGAAGCACTCGGTGTTGTGGCTCGACGCCTACCAAGTGGGGAGTGGCGCGAAATTCGCGGCGGTCGCGGCGCTCGACGGACGGCAGTCGGAGTGGCTCGCGGCCCTCGACACACCGCCGGCACGTATGCCGGACTATTACCGCGCGAACGACCTTCGGGTGAGGGGGTTCGTGCTCGTTTCGTACAGCGCGTATCGGGACAACGGGGAGCGCTGGCTCGCGCACCTCTACCGCCCCGGCTCGATGGAATCGCACCCGAATACCGAGTCTACACTCACTGCGACGGCGACCATCAACAGGAACCTCGGAAACGGTTCATACGTGCGCCACATCCGCCCTGATAGTGACCCGACCAGTGGCACCCTCGTCTGGTCGTACTTTTGGGACCGTCCGCACCCCGGCAAAGAACCCAGCGAGCGCGTCGAACCGGGCGCGCACCTGCTCAACGGTGACACGACTTCGGTGAGGGCCTTTCTCGACACGCACCGGGGCAACGGGTTACGCCCCGGCTCAGTCGCCGCCTGCGAGCATCAGGGGAAGTTGGTGTTCGGGGCGACCGCGTACCCCGACGAGCGCGCGACCGACTCGCGCTACGACATCGGCCTGACGCTCGACGAACTGCGGGCCAAGTCACTCGCGAACGCCGACTTCGTGCCCACCTCGCTCACGGGCTACCACACGAAGGACGGCATGCGGTTCTGCGCCGTGTGGGTCAAGTACGCGCCGCCTAAGGCCGATGGACCGAAGCCGCTCGTCGCGCTCGACCCGAAGGACGGGACCGTGATCGCGGTCCCGGGGTACGAGTACCTCACCAACGCGACCCACGCCGGCGCGAAGAAGTGGCTCGACGCACACAAGAACGCCAAGCACTCCGCCCTGTGGCTCGATTCGTACATGCTCGGCGGGCGCAAAGGGGCGCCCAAGTTCGCGGCCCTCGTCGCCCTCGACGCGCGCCAGCCCGACTGGCTCGCGCAACTCGATGTCAAATACGGCACGTTCGTCCACAACACCAACCGCGGCCTTTCCGAGATCGACCGCAAGCGGTACGCGCTCATCAGCCACAGCTACTACGCCGAAGACGGGGACGACTTGGTCGCGGTGCTGTGGCACGCCGGCCCGTTCAACGACACCACCGCCTTTGTGCTCGCGCGCGACACCGCGGGCATCCGGTACCGGTTCGCGCAGGGCCGGGCGCTCCAAGTGCGCCCGCACCCGACCGACGACCAATCGCTGTTCTGGTCGATGCACTTCGAGGCGAAGGAGGGCAAAGGCTCACAACTCGTGGAGGCGACCCTCGCCGAGGTCGAGACGTTCTTCGTGGAGAAGTGCAAGCCCGGGATGCGGCCGAGTTCCGCGGCGGCCGTCACGTATCTGCGCGAAGACGGCTGGTTCAAGCGGCGCGCCATGATGTGGCCGGGTTCGGTCGCGGTGGTTCTGTATAAGGGCGCGCCGGTGTTCGGGGCGACCGTCATCGACGACCGGGACGCCGCCGCGTGGGACCACAGCCTGTCGCTGTCACCCGCGGAGTTCGCGGGGAAGGCCGACGCCGCGGCGAAGGCCGGCATGGTGCCCGTGTCGCTAACCGGGTACGACACGAAGGACGGCCAGCGGTTCTGCGTGGTGTGGGTGAAGTACGGGAAGCCGAACGCCGGGCCGACAGCGACCGTCGAACTGGACGCGAAGGACGGGCGCGTCATCACGGCCGTGGGGTGCGAGTACCTGATCGACGCGACCAACACCGGGGCGAAGAAGTGGCTCGACGCCCACCGCGGCAAGCACTCGGTCCTGTGGTTCGTGGCTTATCAGGTCGGCGACAAACCGCGGTTCGCGGGTACGGTGGTACTCGACGCGCGCCAGAAAGACTGGGTCGAAGTGCTCGCGGTGCGCAGCGACCAGTTGGAGAACGCCGGGGTGCTCCAAGCGCTGACCAACGCGGGCGTCGACAACGACGACCGGATGCTCGTGTCCGCGAGCGAGTACACCAACGGCGGCCTAGGGTACACCGCAATCCTGTCCCGCAAGGCCCCGCCGTGGGGGTTGCTGTGGCGCAACCTGAGTTCCGATCAGATCGACAAGACGATGAAGGAGGAAATCAGAACGAACCGGAGCATCGTTCGCGACGTGCGCCCCGTCGTGCGCATGCACGAGGTCGTATGGCAGTTCGGGTTCGACCGCGGCAGCTCGGATCAGAGCTTCCCGCTGGGCAACGCCAACGAGAAGCAACTGACGGAGTTTCTCAAGGAGTACCAAACGCAGCCGGGGCTGCGCGTCGGCTCCGTCGCCGCGTGCGAGCACAAGGGCAAGGTCGTGTTCGGCGCGACCGTGTTCGCGGACAAGGCCGCGCTCGCGTCCGAGGCCCGCGTCGGGCTGACCGCGGACGACCTCGCGGCGCTGGCCCCTACGATGGCGAAGAACGGGTTCGTGCCGACCGTGTTGAACCCCTACAACACGAAGGACGGCACGCGGTTCTGCGCCGTGTGGGTGAAGTACGCGCCGAAGAAGCTCGCCCCCGTGATCGCCGTGCCGGGTTGGGAGTACCTCGCCGGTGCAACGAAAGCCGAAGCGCGGGCGTGGCTCGACGCGCGCGCCGACGACGGGCACTCCGTGGTCTGGCTCGACTCTTACCACACCCCCGACGGGCCGCGGTTCGCCGCGCTCGCGGCCCTCGACGCCCGGCAAAAGGAATGGGTCGCGCTGCTGGACGTGCCCGCCGCGGCCCTCGCGCCGGGCGGCGACCTCGGCGCGCGCGTCGACACCAAGACGCACGCGCTCCTGTGCCTGAGCGGGTACACCGAGGACCGGAAGGCGCTCGCCGCGCTGCTGTGCCGGCGGGGGGACAAGTTCCCAACGGTCGGCGTCAACGTCCCCACGGCGGGTCTCCAAACGGAACTCGTCGCGGCGACCGCCAAAGGTTCCGGGGTGCGCCACGTCCGGCCCGGGTTGAACGACGGCGCGCCCGCGTGGGCGCACTTCACGCACTGGGACAACTACCAGCAGCTCCACCGTCGGAGCGTGAACGTGGGCGCGGGCGAGGTCGCGAAGTTCCTCGAAGACGGGCGCAAGGAGCAGCGCCGCCCGCTCTCCGTGGCGGCGTGCGCCCACGCCGGCCGGCTCGTGTTCGGGGCCACGACGTATAAGGAGCGCGGTCCCGCCGACAAAGTGACCGACTGGGTCACCGAACTCGCCTTGAGCGCGGACGACCTCCGAACGCAGGCCGCGGACATGGCCGCGAAGGGGTTCTACCCGGTGGCGCTGACCGGGTACGTATGGGAGGGCGAGGCGCGGTTCTGCGCCCTCTGGTACAAGCAAGCGAAGCCGAGCGCCGCGGCGCTCGATCCCAAAGACGGGACCGTGGTCGCGGTGCCGGGCTACGAGTACCTGATCGACGCGACGAAGGACGGCGCGCAGAAGTGGCTGACCGCCCACAAGGTCGCGAAGCACTCCGTGATGTGGCTCGACGGCTACGACGTGGGCGGCCGGCCGGCCTTCTGCGCGGTCGCCGCGCTCGACGACCGGCAGCCGAAGTGGGAAGCGTTCCTCGACAGCGCGCATCTCGGCTTCGACCCCAAACGGTTCATCGACATCAAGGCCCACACGCTCGTATCCCTCAGCGCGTACTTCGATGTGGATGGGGGCTTCAGTCGGGATCGCGTGGCCTCGCTGTGGCACCCCGGACCGCGCCAATCGACCTTCCGGGCGCAGTCCACTGAGCCGTGGGTGCAGCAGGACCTGACCGCGCTGGCGCGCGGCGACACCGCGATCCGACAACTCCGACCCAGTCGGGGGGTGCCGTACCCGCAACTGATGAAAGACAACCGCAACTGGTCGTGGCACTACGGCGCGCCGGAAGAGGGCGAGAAGGGTGCCCACGTGTGGGGGAAGAGCGGGGCCGAAGTGACGAAGTTTCTTGCGAAGTACCGCGAGCCGGGGATGCGCCCGGGGTCGGTGAGCGCCTGCGTGTTCGACGACGAGTTGGTGTACGGCGCGACGGTGTACACCGATAAAGGGGCGACCGATTGGGTCACGGAACTGGGCCTGACCGCGGCCGACCTCAAGACGAAGGCCGGCGAGTTGGGCCCGAAGGGGTTCGTGCCCGTGTCGCTGACCGGCTACCGCACGAAGGACGGCGTGCGGTTCTGCGCCGTGTGGGTCAAGTACGCGCCACCGAAGAAGTAGCCGCGCTCAGTCGCCGTGCAGCTTGCGGAGCCGCGGGGAGAGGCGCAGGACCCACTGCACGCGCTCGAACTCGTTCAGCCAATCTTGCACCACCGCGAGGTGCGTCGGGTCGCCCCCCTTGACCAACCCCGTCGCGCACCCTTCGCCCGTGAGCTGCGCCACCAGCGCGCGGTAGCGGGCCAGCGTGCGCTCGCCGTACCGCGCGACCTCGTGCCCGTCCTCGGAGAAGAACACCGCGACCGGCACGCGGTTCCCACCGTTGATCTGGAGCGCGGCCTGAACGTCGGCGTGCTCGTCGCGGTCGAGGTAGCGCGTCTGAATGACGGGCGCGGCCTCTGCGAACCGCTCGAAGATGGGGCACTGCGACGAGCAATCGCCGCACCACGCGCCCGCCAGCACGAGCACGTTGGTGCGCCGCGTGAACCGCGCCAGCAGTGCCTTCTGCTCGTCGGTCAGGGCGGTTTGCGCGTGCGCGGTGGCCCACCGCGCCCGGTGCGCGTCGGTCCCGTACTTCGCCAGAAACGCGCCCAGCGGCAGCGCGGCCTCGAACTTGGGGAACAGGTTCATGGGGTGACTCGTGTTGCGAAGCCGCGAGCGGCCTACCGTTCGGTTTGGGGAATGTGGATCACACTCAGCGCGCAGACGTCCCACGCCTTCGGCGCGCCGCGGTTCGCGTTCCACGTCACGAACAGCGCGTCGCCCTTTGCCGACAGCGCGTAGCTGTAGGTGCCCACCGGCGTGACGCCGTACTTGTCCTTGTAGAACGGGTGCAGGAACGCGATCACCTTCCGCGTCTTGGTCTTCGTGTCGTACTGCACGACCGGCGAGCCGTCCTTGTCCGCACCGCCGTGCGCGCCGGGGATGTAGTAGAGGTAGCGCCCGGTCGGGTCGATCTTCAGCGCCGTGATGTAGCCCACGCCGCCGACCATCGGTGAGCCGAGGTCGGTCGCCTTCTCGGTCTTCGTGTCGAAGGCGTACAGCGTCGGCTCGCGCTTCCCCTGACCGTTCGAGACGGTGTACACGATGCCGGCGCTCGTTTCCTCGCTCGCGGCGCGGATGCCGATCTCGCCCGCGCCCGGCACCTTCACCGGGTCGCCGCCCTTCAGAGGGTCGTAGCGCATCAGGCCGGTGCCGCTCGCGGGGACGTAGTACACGCGGCCCGTCGAGCGCGCGAGGATCATCGCCCGCGGCGGGCCGTCGGCCGCGTCGCACAGCACCTTCTTCTTCGCCACATCGTAGGCGAAGAACCGCACGCCGCCGGCGTCGTCCTTGCCCTCGCCCGGCGCGGTGCCGCCGTAGAAGATGAGCCGCTCCGGGTCGAGGACGCCCGTCGGGATGCAGTGCTTCGCGACCGGTGCGTGAGCGACCACTTCCGCCTTCGGGCCGTCCGGGTGAACGCGCACGAGCCAGTCGCCCTTGTAGTGGTACTTGTCCGTCGTCACGGTGGTCGAGCCGCGGTGCGTGCCGAAGTAGACGTAACCGTCCTTGCCGACGGTTAGCATGGTGTGAATCTTGCCCGGCGCGTAGTGGCCGTCCGGCAGCGCGAGCAGCTTCTTCAGGTCAACGAGTTGGCGGAAACTCTTCTTCGCCGGGTCGTACTCGTACACGTGCGCGGTGCCGGCCGGGGCGAGGTGGTCGCCGATGCTGGCGTAGTACTTGCCGTTGGCGAAGGTGCTGTCGCCCCAGTTCGACCACGGCCGCCCCGCATAAGTCTGGCCGGGGTAGTACGCGAAGTCGATGGTCGGCGCGGCCTTTGCCACGGTGACGCCGGGCTTGAGTGTCACGCCCGCGGGCACCTTCACGAAGCTGTCCGATGTGTCGGTTACGATCTCCTTGCCGTCGGGCAGCGCCGGTGCCTTCCATTCCTCCGGCGCTTTCTTCTTCTGCGCGCCGACCGCGTGCGTCGCGACCGGGACCGACGCGACCGCGGCGCACACCGCCGCGGCGCACAGCACGAGGGAGATGTTGCGGTACATGCGAACGCTCCTACCCTTTCGAGTCGGTTATTCCTTCACCACCATCAGCCGGTTCGCCGGTGCGCCCGGCACGTCGATCACGCCCTTGCCGCCGGGCAGCGTGACGCGCACATCCACCACCCCCACATCGCCCAGCCCGAAGTGCGCGACGGGCATCTGGCCGCTAGCGTACCCGTAGCCGGTAGCAATCTCCTGATAACCGAGCAGCGCTTCTGGCTTGCCCATCTTCCCGGCCGCGTACACCGCGACCTTCGCGCCAATCCCCATTCGGTTCACTGATTTGCCCGTCACGCGCACGGCGAGCCACTTCTTTTCCGGCGAGACGTTCCGCAACAGGCGCGAGTGGTTGTCGCGGAACCAGTTGATCAGGAACAGGTCGAGCCGGCCGTCGCCGTCGAAGTCGGCGCTCGGCCCGGCGGGGAAGTAGGCGTTCGCGTCCTTCACCGCCCAGTTCGGCTGAAACCGCGGGAGCCCGTCCTTCACGCCCGTGTTGCGGAAGATCAGCGGCGTGACCGTGTCGCCGTCCTTCCGCGCCGCGGAGAAGTAGATGTCCGGCCACCCGTCGTTGTCGAAGTCCTGCACCTCGACGTGCGGGCACCGCACGGGCACCGTGTCGCCCAGCCCCACGTCTTTCGTCACGTCGCGGAATTGTGGGGTGCCGTCCTTCAGGCCGTCGTTGATGTACACGCGGTTCCGCGCTTTGACTCCGTGAATCGAGAGCACGAGGTCGAGCCGGCCGTCGCGGTTGAGGTCCGCGAAGTGCGCCCCGCACGGCCAGTCCTCGCCGTCGAGCGGCTTCCACGCGAACACGTCCTTCAGTTCGGTCGCCTCGCGGAACTTGCCTTCTTTCGTGCTCAGGAACAGCCGGTTGGAGTGCGGCACGAAGACATCCGGGCGGCCGTCGCCGTTCAGGTCCGCGACCGCGGCCCCGAGGCCGTACACGTCTTCCGGCAGGCCGACTTCCTTCGTCACGTCACGGAACTTCAGGTCGCCCTCGTTACGGAAGAGGGCCGTGCGCGGCGCGCGGGTGAACTTGTCCTCGATCACGAGCAGGTCGAGTTTGCCGTCGGCGTCGTAGTCGAGCGGCATCACGTTGCGAGCGGTGAGCAGCGCCTCCGGGCACGCGCCGCTCTCCTTCGACACGTCGGTGAACTGCCCGTTCCCGTTCTTCAGCAGCAGACTCCGCTTCGACACCGCGCCCGCCTGCGGCTCCTCGGTCTTCTTGCCTTTGCCCTTCGCGTTGTTGGCGACGTACAACTCCGGGCGGCCGTCGTTGTCGAGGTCCGCGAACACGGCCCCGCTGGTGCGGCCGAAGTGCGTCGCCGGCGAGTCCTTGATGTGCTCGAAGGTGCCGTCGCCGCGGTTGCGGAGCAGCACCGCCGGGACCGGCCCGTTGGCGGGCTTGTACTCCGCGTTCGGGCGATCGCAGAACCCGCCGGCGAAGAGATCGGGGCGGCCGTCGCCGTCGAAGTCGCCCCACGCCCCGCCGTGGCCCATCAGCCCCGCGAGCGGCTCCTTCAACCCGGCCGTCTCGGTCACGTCATTGAATGTGATCGGCGCGGCGGGCGGCGCGACGGGTTTCGCCGCTGGCAATGTGCCGAGGAGAGCGACGAGCAGAACGAGCAAACGAACTGCGCGCATCTTCATCCGCCATTAGGAGGTTGCGGAACGGCCCGCGGGCTACGATACTCGATTCCAACCCCGCGAGGAACCGCCATGCCCCGTTCACGTTGGTTCTGTGCCGCGGTGCTGGTCGCGCTGTGCGCGCAACTCGCGCCCGCAGAAGCGCCACCCGCGCCCGCGCCACGGTTGCTCGTGCGCCCCGTGCCGCCGGACCTGCGCAAGGCGCTCAAGCTCGACCCGTTCTACGAGAAGGCGTCCGACTACAAGGGGCTGCCGATCCTCACCTCCGGCAAGGTGTCGGACGCGGCCATCGTCGAGGCGCGGTTCCTCATCGGCAACATGCTCGCGGACCGCGACGACGTGACGAAGGCGCTGGTGAAGGCGAACTGCCGGTTCGTCATCATGGCCCCCACCGAAATGACGACCGACGTGCCCGAACAGCGGCACCTGAAGAACGACCCCAAGACCGACTGGGACAAGCGCGCCCGCGGCCTCGGCTGGCGCATCACGTCGTGCGGCGAGGAGAACCTGCTGAACCTGAAGGGCGACCGCTACCGGAGCGAGAACATCCTGATCCACGAGTTCGCGCACTGCGTCCACCAGTACGGGCTGCGCGCGGTCGATCCGAAGTTCGACGGGAAGTTGCGCGCGTGCTTCGCGCGCGCCGGCGAAAAGGGGCTTTGGAAGGACACCTACGCCGCGACCAACACGGCCGAGTACTTCGCGGAGGGCGTGCAGAGCTATTTCGACTGCAACGCGCCGCCGAACAAGGGCGTTCACAACGACGTGAACACGCGCGAGAAACTGGCGAAGTACGACCCGGAGTTGTTCGAGTTGATCGACGACGCGTTCCGCAAGTCGCCGTACCGCTACGAGCGCTACGACAAGCGGAAGAAGTGAGCGCGGCTACAACAGCGAAGACGGCCGGGGTGAACCCGGCCGCACTCGTGTCGCACGCCCCGTGCTTACTTCGCGGGTTCCGAGAGCCGGCCCATGAACAGCACGCTGCCGGTGCTGTGGTCGCGGATCAGGTACAGGAACGGGCGGTCGGCGCGGAACTCCTTCGGCGGGCGCGGCACCTGCACGCTCGTCGTGCCCACCACCACGCCGGTCGCGGCGGCCGCCTCGGTGCCCTCCTCGTTCACGTCCACGAACGCCTTGTGCAGCACCGAGCTGATGCTCAACGGTTCGGCCGTCGCCATGCCGCTGAAGTCGGCCCCGTCGAACGCGGCCTTCATGCCCAGCGCCTTCAGCGGCTCGTTCAGCGCGAACGTTTTCGTCACCTTGAACTTGGGCAGGTGAACGCGCACGTCCTTCTCGTAGTGCAGTTCCTTCAGCGCGGTGCCGAGCTTGTCGCCGGTCAGCGCCTTCTCGACCGCGGGCAGGCCGTCCGGCTTGCGCGGCAGGATCACGGTCATGCTCAGGCGCTTGCCGACGTAGGGCAGGTCGAGCACTTGGTAGCCGTCGGTTTCGGCGTAGCTGAACGCGCCGCCGCGGAACATCAACGGGGCCTCGGCCTTCGTGCCGTTCGCCAGCAGGAACGGCGCGGGCTTGGTCTGGTCCTTCTTGAACTGCGTCTCCCAGTCGCCCTTGAAGTAGATGGCGTTGGTGAGCACGAGGCGCGTGTCCACGGTCACGGTGCCCTTCGGCAGCAGGTCTTTGATCTTGTCGCGCGTTTCCGCTTCCACCCACTTGTTGATCTTCGTGCGCGCGGCCTCGGCGTCCGCGAGGTAATCGACGTCGAACAGGCCCGCACCGTAGTCGGTGGCGACCAGATTCTTGTACTCGGCGCGCCACGGGTAGCCGTGCTGTGCCCACAGCGCGTTGGCGGTGGAGAGGGTGTAGCCGCGCTTCTTGGGGTCCGCGCCGGCGTCGTTGATGCTCTTGAGGACCGCACCGAACGCGGCCGGCGCGTCCTTTGGTAGGTGCAGCACCTTCTCCATCTCGTCGAAGGTCTTGCCCTTCGCCCCGGCCGCGGCCATGCCGAGCGCGGTGGAGATACTGAACGGCGAGAGGAACAGGTTGCCGGCCTCGCCCTTGAGCTGACCGTACAGTTCGCAGCCGAACGCGGTGTTACCGGTGACCAACTTCGCGGTATCGGGCTTGCCCTCGGCGCTGTTGGCGAGCGGGGGGCGTAAGCCCCCTGATAGAGCGACGGCCGCAGACGCGGTGAGGAACTTGCGACGGGACAGAGCGTTCATGGGAACTCCGAAGGGAGAGGTGAAAGGGACGACACAGATACGACGGAGAAGTGTGCGTAACGGATTGGTCACGAGCCAAAGCGAGCGGCCGGGTTTATCATGGTAGGCGGAGTAACAGGCTTACGAGCTTGCGGCTCTTGATGCCAACGCGGAAAGGCGCTCACGTCAGAATCGAAAAGTGGGCGTTGACGCAGTCGCAGTGTGGAGATAATCTTTCAAATGTCCCTGCAGGAATCCCGACATAAATTTGACCTTCTTCACGATAAGCGGAACTGCTTGGTAAAACTGGGTTTACGTCGTTGACGTTGCAATTGACGCAACCCCGCTTCCAAGAAGGACTTAAGTAAGGTTTTTCCCCTTATCGTGAAGAAGGTCTATTCCGTAAGGGGCCGGCGGCCTGCCCGTCGGATGCCCCCACCGGAAACGGTGGGGGCTATGTTGCGTTTCTCGTACCGACACTCATCACAGCAACATGGACACTGCTATTGAAGTGACGCTGTTCAGCGACTCCGCCCCAAGTGAGCACCGTCTTTTTTTCAACGATCCGCGAGAGGGCTAAAACCCAGGTGATTCGCGATACCTTCGCTCCAAGTCGGCCATGAGTATTGGCCGCTTCTTCTTGGATCGTGCCTTCTTCATGATCTTGCGTCGTTTCATGGCCTCT
>VGZJ01000212.1 GCA_016872595.1 Planctomycetota bacterium | reverse complement strand
CGGCTCACCCCCGACGCGCAGGCCCGTTGCCTCGGCGACCCGCGCGAGCGCCGCCCCCCCGCCGACCACCCACGATGGCCCGGCCGCGATCACGTGCTCCGGCAGCTTGTCGTACTCGTCGCCGATGTCACCGAGCAGTTCCTCGACGATGTCTTCGAGCGTCACCAGCCCGACCACCGCGCCGGCCGCGTCGCGGACCAGCGCGATGTGCGCGTTGGTCCGCAACAACTGTTCGAGGCAGTGCGCGATGGCGTCGGCTTCCGCGAACGAGCTGAGCGGGCGGGTGATGCCGCGCAGCGACGGGTCGCCGGGCGACAGCCGCAGGACCGCGACGATGTCCTTGAAGTTCGCGTACCCGATGACGCGCTGCGGGTCGCCGGCGCGCTCGGTGACCGGGAACCGGGTGTGCATGTCGAGGTGGGCCGCGGTCAGCGCGTCGGCGAGCCGCGCGGTCGCGTCGAGCATACTCATGTTGGCCGCGGGAACCATGATCTCGTGAACGGCGCGGGTCGCGAGCCGCGCGGCCCCGACGATGATGCCCTCCTCGCGCGCCCCGATCAGCCGGCTGGCCCGCGCGAGCGTGGCCGCGGCGTGCAACTCTTGCAGTTCGGTGGCCTCGGTCCGCGCGTCGCCGGTGGCTGTGCGGAACCGGCGCTCGCCCCACGCCGTGATCGCCGACACCAGCGACTCGAACAGCCACACCACCGGCCACACGCTAAACGTGAACCACTTCATCGCGGGCGAAAGCGCGAGGCACACGCGCTCCTTGTTCCGCAGCGCGAACACCTTCGGCACCAGTTCGCCCACCACAATTGTGACCGCAGTGAGCGGGAGCACGACCGCGGTCACGGCCACGAACTCGCTCAGGCCCGGCGACAGGCCGAACCGCTCGCGCAGCCACGGAGCGATGGTCTCGCCCGCGCCCGCGCCGCCGGTCGCAGCCGCGACCGCCCCGAACAGCGTGATCCCCAGTTGCACCGCCGAGAGGCTGGCCTCGACGTTCTCCTTCATGTACGCGGCGGCGTCCGCGCCACGCCGGTGCTCGCCGGCTAGCACCCGCATCCGCGCCTGCGACACCGCCGCGAGCGCGATCTCGTAGGCCGCGAACACGGCGTTGAACCCGATCATCAGCACGATCACCAGCAACTCGACCCAACTCATCGCGCCTCCCGCCTACGCGCGCCGTTCGATCGCGCGCACGATTTCGGTCAGGTCGTTCGGCACCCGCACGGCGCGGTTGGCGAACGCGACCTGCTTCACCCCGCGCGCGCCGAGTTTCGCGTCGAAGAGCGCGGCGTCCGCGGAATGGTAGGCGACGGTTTCGTCCGGGTCTTTCAACAGGTGGCCGGTTAGCACGCACACCACGCGCACGGCCTTATCGATCACGCCCTCGCGCACGAGTTCGCGCAGGCCGGCGACGCTGGCGGCGCTGGCCGGTTCGCAGCCCAAGCCGCCCGCGCCCACCTTCGCCTTCGCGTCGAGCATGTCGGTATCGGGAACCGCGCGCACGACGCCGTTACAGCGGTCGAGCGCGCGGAGCGCTTTGGGCAGGTTCACCGGGCGGTTGATCTCGATGGCGCTGGCGAGCGTGTCCGGCTTGCGCCCGCTGGCGTCGAGCGCCGCGTAGTAGGTGTCGATCTTCGCGCGGTCGAATTGGCCGCCGTTCCAGCGTAGGCCGTGGTTCTCATGGAGATGGTAGAAGGTGTTCGCGCCGGCCGCGTTGATGACCGCGAGCCGCGGCACGCGCGCGATCAACCCGAGCGCGTGCAGTTCGCTAAACGCTTTGGCGAAGCTGGACACGTTGCCGAGGTTCCCGCCCGGCACCACGACCCAATCGGGCACCTCCCATTGCAAGGCTTCGAGCACGCGATACATGATCGCCTTCTGCCCTTCGAGCCGGAACGGGTTCACGCTGTTCACGAGGTAGATGCCGAGTTGCCGGCTCACCTCTTGCACGCGCCCGAGCGCGTCGTCGAAGTCGCCCTCGATCTGCACCGTGAGCGCGCCATGTTCGAGCGCCTGCGACAGCTTCCCGTAGCTGATCTTGCCGCTGCCGATGAAGACGATAGCGCGGGTGTCGGACGCGGCGGCATAGACCGCGAGGCTGGCTGACGTGTTCCCGGTGCTGGCGCACGCGGCGCGCGTCGCCCCGGTCAGGCGCGCGTGCGTGAACGCGGCGCACATACCGTTGTCCTTGAAGCTGCCGCTGGGGTTCATCCCCTCGTATTGGAGGAACAACCCGCCCACGTTCAGCCCGACGTACTGCGCGACCGCGTCGGCGCGCTGGCAGAGCGTTTGCCCCTCGCCGATGGTGACGAGCGCGGGTTCCGGCGCGAACGGGAGCAGTTCGCGGAACCGCCACACGCCGGAGAAGTCGAGCGGGTTCGAGCGGTTCGCGGCCTTCGCCTCGAAGTGCTTGAGCGAAGTCGGAACCGGGAGGCGGTTCCAGTCGTAGGCGACATCGAGCAGCCCGCCGCAGCGCGGGCACCGGAACGCGGTGTCGCGCAGGTCCGCGGTCCCGCCGCACGCGGGGTCGATGCACTGTTGGAAGACGGTTTCGGCCATGCCGCTTTTGTAGCAGAAGAGAGCGGTCGTTACCCCACCGCGAACTTCACGTCGCTGACGGGCGCGCCGAAGTTGTGCGTGCGGACCCACGTGTTCAGGCCGAGTCGCGGGCCGGTGCGATCGTCGTAGTCGAGCGCGGTCCACGGCACCGCGTCCGGTTCCAACACGACCTTCACCTCGGCGTCGTATTCGAGGCCGAGGTACAGGCGGACCATTTCGCACACGGGTTGGCGGGCGTCGCCGCCGGGCAGCAGCGCGCGGAACGCCTTCGCGTCCACCGGGCCGACCACGACGCGCACGTTGCTCTGCACGTCCCACACGCGCCGGCCGATCACCACGTCGCGGCCGAGCGTGCAGTTCAGCCCGGCGCGGTTCACCTTCGGCAACTCCGCTTTGTTTTCGGCGTCGAGGTACAGCCACTGCCCCGCGAACTGTTCCACGTCGACGGGCCAGCCGAAGAAGTCGCCGAGTACCTGTTCGAGTCCGGTCGCGGTGCGCGGCTGGCGCGACAGCAAGCCGGCGTAGAAGACGGGCACGTCGCCCGGTAGCGTGAGGCGCTCGCGTAGGCCGTCGGTCCCGAACCCAGCGACGGCGAACCCGGCGCGGGTCGCGGCGTCCTCGCCGGTGCCGCCCGCGGCGCGCTCGCGGTCCACGACCGCGGCCCACTGGTTTTTCTCCCACGCCCGCGTGAACAGTGACAGCAGCCGGTGGTGGAATAGGTCGAGCCAGTCGCGCAGCGTGTTGTCTTTGAGGCGCGACCGGGCGATGAGGAGCGACGTGTAGTGCTGGGGTAAAATGCCGTCCGGCCCGGTCAAGCCACCGAACGTCACCACAAGTTCGGGGGGCGCGTCGTCCGCGGCGCTGGCTTTCGCCACCGGCCCCGCGGGGAACTGCAGCGCGGGCAGCACGCGGAACGAAACCGCCTCGGGCGCGGTGTCGCCGCCGACCGCGGCGCGGCCGGTCGCGGCGGCCAGCCGTTCGAGCACCCGCACCGCCTGAAAGAAGTCAAACTTCCCCGGCGCGGCGAACAGCGTTGCTAGGGGCGAACGCGGGTGAGTAAGGACTTGGTCACCAACAACTTCCCGGAATGGGTGAGGTCGAGTAGAGTTTTCCACCGCGGTGATTCCGTCGTGGGAGTTGGGGCATGGACGCGTATTCGGCGGATGTCGAAGCGATGATGAAGCGGCTGGCGAGTTGGCTGTCCGAGAAGGATCGCCGCCGCTACGCGGCCGTCGAGGCGGCCAAACTCGGGCACGGCGGGGTCGAGTACATCGCCGCTCTGCTCGGCTGCGATCCGAAGACCATTCGCCAGGGCTTTCGCGACCTGGAAGCCGACCAGGATCCCGCTGCCGACCGGGTGCGAAAAAAGGGGGTGGACGCCGACCCCTGACCGACACGCTCCTCTTCCTCGAAGACAACCTGCGTGAACTGCTCCGCGAGTTCACCGCCGGCGACCCGATGCGGGAAGGCGTTCTGTGGACCAACCTGTCGCTCCGGGAGTTGTCCCGACGGTTGGCGGGGATGGGCACCCCGGCCAGTCGGCGGACGATTCGTCGTCTGCTCCGCAAGCTCAAGGTCGGCCGACGCACCGCCCGCAAGAAGAAGTCGATGGGACATCACCCCGACCGCAACGCCCAGTTCGAGGCCATCGCGAAACACCGGCGAGAGTATGAGGCGGCGGGCGATCCGGTGATCAGCGTCGATACCAAGAAGAAGGAATTGCTGGGCAACTTCCACCGGCCGGGCACGACCTTCACGGCACAGACGGTCGAGACGTTCGACCACGATTTCCCGAAGGTCGGGACGGACAAGGTGATCCCGCACGGCGTGTTCGACATGGCCACCAATCGGGCGTCGATCCACCTGAACACGTCGCACGACACGGGGGAGTTGTGCTGCGACAGCATCGCTCGGTGGTGGGAGGAGTGCGGTCGGGCGACGTACCCGCACGCGAAGCGATTGCTGATCGTGTGCGACGGTGGTGGCGGCAACAGTGCGACGCAGTATCTGTTCAAGGAAGGTGTTCAGCCGCCCGTGCGAGGCCGAGTCCGTGATCCCGACGCGGTTGATCGGGGCAATCAGGGTGCCCTCGGCGTCGTCCCCGTTTAGCCCTGACAGCGGGCCGAGGGTGGTGGCGAGGCCGTCCTCGTCCGGGCGCGGGTGGATACCGTCCCAAAATGCCTCCGCCAGCCCGCGGGCCAACTTGAACCCGTCGCCCAGCCCGGCGAACCCGTGAACCCGACACAGCGCCTCAATCAAATACGCGGTCAGTTCGAGGTCTTTCGATTCGGTGAGCGCTTTGGTGGCGCTGGCGACGACCGGCTTCCAGTCCGGCGGGGTCTCGTCCTGCCCGCCCTCGATGCGGCGCTCGGCGGCGCGGGCCGCGTTGCGCCCGTCCTTGACCGCGTAGTAGAGCGAGGCGACCCCGCTGCCGGCCCGGAGGTCGCCCCCGGCCGGGTTTTCGCCCGCGACCGGGGCGAGCAGTTTCTCGAAGTCCAGCACGTCCGGCGACGGCATCGGCGCTCTCGGCGGAAACAGCGGGGCGCACACAGATTGAACTGCGGCCGCGCCCACACAAGCAAAAACACCGCGTACCGAACCGTTACGGAGCGGGCGGGGCGTTTCTTTCACCGCGGAATCCGCGCAAGTTTCGCCCCGCGGCTCGTTCGGAGGGCACAACCGACACACGGAGCAACCCCCATGACCCCGCTCATCCTCTCGCTGACCCTGACGGCCCCCGCCCAACCGCCGATCTACACGCCCGGCGTGCAGCTCGCTCCCGGCGTGCGGCTCCAACCGCAAGTGACGCCGTTTCCCACCTACCGGCCGCCGGTCGTGGTCGTCCCAGTTCCGGTGCCGGTGTACCCGGTGTACCCGACCTACCCGGTTGTGCCGAACGTGCCGAACGCCGTGACGCTGAGCGAGTTCTCGCGGTTCTTCACCCCGACCCCCGGCCGGCACAGTGTGTGGGTGGTTCACCCCGTCACGCGGCAAGCGGTTCAGGTGAACTTCACGCTCCCCGGCGGGCGGCTGCAAGAGTTCGAGGTGGACCGGCGCACGATCCGCTTCGAGTTCCGCGGCGGCCAACGGGTGGAAATCGACTTCCGCACCAACGGCACGGTTCGGGTCGAGTACGACCGCTGATCCCGTGGCTCAGGGGCGAAGAGAGGCCGGCCGGTCGGAACGCCGACCGGCCGGCTCGTTTCGGTCCATCACTTCCCGCTCACCATGCGCGCGGCCAGCCCCGCGACCGCGCGCGTGAACTGGTGGTCGGGGAACTTCAGCGACATGATTCCCGTGCTGCCCAGCCGCAGCATGTCTTCGGACAGCAACAGCACCGCGCCCAGCTCGGCCGCGAACGACCGTTCCACGTCCTTCCGCAGCGCCGCCTGATCCATGCTCGCCAGCGCCTTGTTCACCACGAGCATCAGGTTCGGCACGCCGAGCTTGCGCGACACCTCGATTGTCACCGCGGTGCCGAGGTAGTCCTGCCGGTCGGGGCGCAGGATCAAGATGAGCCAGTCCGAGATCGCCACCGACATGAGCGTCTCCTCGTTCATGCCGGGGTGCGTGTCCACGAACAGGAAATCGAGGTTCAGGTCTTCGAGCAGTTGCTCGAACCCGGCCGTGAGCTTCTCGACCGAGTAGCCCTCCTTCAGCACGCGGGCGATGTCGGCGGCGCGCATGCTGGCCGGCACGAGGTACATCGCGCCGCCGGCCGCGGCCACCTCAGGCGGGGTGACGTGGTACGCCGCGCCCTTGATCGGGGCGAGGTCGTACAGGTAGTCGTTCACCGCGCGCGTCATCTGCTTGTCGTCGAGGCCGAACAGGACGTGAATACCGGGCGATTGGATGTCGGTATCGACGACGCCGACGCGCTTGCCCGTGAGGGCGACCGCGGTCGCGAGGTTGGCGGCGAGGTTCGATTTCCCCGTCCCGCCGCGGTACGAGTGAATGGACACGATCTGTCGCATGGGGCCTTTCTGTGGCTGTCCCGCAGGGTGGGACACGGCTTTGCGCCGTCCCACCGTCTTCTCAAAGGCACGGTGGGACGGCGCAAAGCCGTGTCCCACCCTACAAATGCTACCCGCGGGCCGCGCGGCGCGCGCGGGCTTGGTCGGCGAGCGCGCGGGCCTTGTCGAGCGCGCCGCGGCCGGTCACGCGCGCCACCTCTTCCGCCACTTCCTTCTCGTCGATCTCCACCTTCGTCATCAGTTTCAGGTCGTCGCGGAGCCGCTGCTCGCGGGCCTGCACCTCGCGGGCCATCTTTGCGAACACGCGGGCCAGCGTGCCGAGCGCGTCGGCGCGGGCCGCGATGGGCGCGAGCGGGCCATCGTCGAACGCGCCCCCTTCCACCTGCGCCGCGGCGCGCGTCAGGTCCGCGACCGCGCGCAGGTAGTCCATTTCCTGATCGCGGAGCCGGCGCTTGTCGAGGCAGGCGTTGATGCGGGCGTGCAGCAGCACCGGGTCGTAGGGCTTCTGCAAGTAGTCTTCCGCGCCCATCTCGATGCACCGCACGATGCCGGCCATCTCGTCGAGCGCCGAGATCATGATGACCGGGACCGCCGCGAGGTCCGGGTCGGCCTTCATCTCGCGCAGCACCTCGTACCCGTCCACGCCGGGCATCATGATGTCGCACAGCACGAGATCGAACCGCTGCTTCAGCACCGCGTCGAGCGCCTGCCGGCCGTCGGCGGCCTGTGTGGTGGCGTACCCGCGGGCGTTCAGCCGCCGGCACAGCATGACCCGGTTGGCGTCGTTGTCTTCGACCACGAGGATGCGCTTCGGCTGAACGGCGCACAGTTCCTTCTCGTCGTCCTTCGGCTTCGCCGCGGCCGGGGCGGGCGCGGGGCGCAGTACGTCGGTACCCGCGCCGGGTTCGCCCGCCGGCGGCGCGCTGCCCAGATCGACCGTGTCGTCGGGCACTGCTGGCGGCAGCGCGGCCTTGGCGCGCTCCGCGGCCCGCGCCAGCGCCGTTTCGATCTTCTTGAACAGCGCGTCCCAGTTCACCGGCTTCGTCTCGAACTCCTCGCACCCCGCCGCGAACGCCTTCTGGCGCGCGTCGTCCCCGGCGTGCGCCGACAGCACCAGTACCGGCACGGCCGCGGTCGCAGGGTCGGCCTTGATGCGCCGCGTCGCCTCCCACCCGTCGATGTCCGGCAGGCCCAAGTCCATCAGCACGAGGTCGGGCTTCTCGCCCGCGGCCAGAGCGACCGCGCCGAGGCCGTTCTCCGCGGTAACGACGGCGTACCCCTTCCGCTCCAACCGCCGCCGGAACAGGTCGCGGTTCACTTGCTCGTCTTCGACTAGCAGCAGGCGCGGCATGGGTTGATTCCGGGCGAGCGGGGGCGTAAGCCCCCCTGATGCGTCGGCTCCTTCACTCGTTCACACGAAGAACGACGCGGAACCCCGTGGCGGAATCGCGCTGGTGCGGGGCCAGCGCGTTGCGGTACGCGGCCCGGCACGCGGCCCCTTGGTTCTTCCACGAGCCGCCGCGCAGCACGCGGAACTTGCCCGCGGCCGGGCCGGGCGGGTCGCGCAGCGGCGGCGCGGCGTAGTACCGCTCATCGTACCAGTCGGCGCACCACTCCCACACGTTGCCGGCCACGTCGTGCAGTCCGAACGCGGTCGCAGGGTAGCGCGAAACGGGCGTCGTGCGACCGACCGTCGCGCCCGGTTCCGCCCCACCGTAAGGGTACGCGGCGGCGAAGTTTCCTTCACCCGCGCCGAAGTTCGCCCCGAACGCGAACGGCGTCGCGGTGCCGGCGCGCGCGGCATATTCCCATTCGGCCTCGGTGGGCAAGCGGTAGCTGCGCCCTGCGGCGTGCTCCTCCGCGCGGGCCGAGAGCTGTTGGCAGAACGCGACCGCGTCGAGCCACGATACGCTCTCGACCGGGTGCTCCGGCCCGCCGCCTTCGGCCGCATGGAACCGCGACGGGTTCGCGCCCGTCACCGTAAGGTACGCGCCCTGCGTGACGACATGGACTCCGAGGTAGAACGCGGACCCGATCACGACCTCGTGAACCGGCCCGCTCGTTCGAGCGGTGCCCGGCTTCGTCCGCGGGCGAACCCATCTGGAACTTGCCCGCGGGCACGAGTACGAACGACATGCCGACGGAGTTCGTAACGGCCTTCGGCCCGGTGCCGGCCGGCGTGCCGAGCAGCACGTCGCCCAGCACTTTGCCGAGGTCGATCTTCCGCGCGGCCCGCCGCCGCGATTCGCCCGCGCTTTCCCCCGGCTCCGGCATGATGGCTCCCGCCTGTGTCCGTCAATCGCGCCGCCGGGCACAGCTTACCCGATCCGCCCAGAAACTCTACGGGCGTTCGCGAACGGTCCTTTCGCCGCGCCGCGCGAACGTCCGAGAAAGAACCGATGGCTGTCTGAAGTAGTAGGCACACTCCGTGTGCCGTTGCGACACGCGGGGCTAAGGTGACGGCACCCGGAGTGCCTACTACCCTCATAGCGGCCACCGGGCCGCTACAATCGATACGCGCGCCCGCCCCACACCGCACGATTGATCCCGCATGAGCAGCGGACCCACTCCCGCGCCGCCGTGGCGCGGCCCGCCCGCGACCCCGCCCGCACCGCCCGGCCCGGCGCGCCCCGGCCGCGCGCACACCGTACCGCCCGCGCTGGCGGCGGCTCGCGTTCGCTAGGGCGCTCGCGCTCGCCGCGCTCGCCGCCGTCACGTGGGTGGTGTTCTGGGTTCGCCCACCGGAACCGGCCCGCATCGTCATCTTACAGGCCACCTACGACCGCACGCTCGCGGTGCCGCCCAACCCGTATGGTAAGGCCGACGCGCGCGAACTGGCCGCGCTTACGCAACCCGGTAGCTGGTTCGGGAAGCGCTCGCGGCTCAACGGCGGCCCCGTTACGCCCCTCACTCGCGCCGGCCTCCCGGACTTGAGCGGCGTGCGCGAAAAGTGCGTCGTCGTGTTCCTCGCCGCGCACGGCGGGCGCGACCGCGACGGCCCGTTCCTCTTCCCCGAAGACTCGGACGGCTCGCCCGCCGAACGCGTGCGATTCACGACGCTGCTCGACCAACTCGCGAAGCTGCCGGCGAAGAAGCAGAAGTTGCTCGTCATAGACGCGCGCGCCCGCGTTCGCTGACCTCGGCCTCGTGCTGAACGACTTCGCCGCCGGCGTCGAAGAACTGGACGCGCAGATCGCGGCCGTGCCGAACCTCGTGGTGCTGCTCAGCACCGGACCCGACGAGCGCTCGTGGGCGTCGCCCGAATGGGGCGCGTCCGCGTTTATGCACTTCGCCATGGTGGGCCTCAATGGTGGTGCCGACCTCGACGGCAACAAGCGCGTGACCGCGGGCGAATTGGCCGCGTACCTCACGCCGCGCGTCTCCGATTGGGTTCGCGACAACCGCGCCGCGCGTCAGGTGCCCCTGCTGCTACCGAAGGGCGACGGCGAGGCCCGCGCGAACGCGATGCACCTTGTCTCGGTAGACGGCCAACCCGGCGCGAGCGCCGCCCCGGTGCCGTTCGAGCCGCCGCCGGAGCTTGAGGCGCAGTGGAAGGAGTATCGCGAGCTGGCGAACGCCACCCCGCCGCCGACCGCGTACACCCCGCACCTGTGGCGGCAGTACGAGGCGTGGACGCTGCGCCACGAGGAACTGATCCTCGCGAACGACACCGAAGGCGCGAAACTGGCCCGCGCCAGCGCCGGCGAGGTGCGCCGCAAGATCGAGGCCGCGCGTATGCTCGACATCGCCCCGCAAACGCTGACGCTCCAAGCCGCTGTCGGCGGGCAACCTTACGTCGCCGCGGTGCCGGCGCGCATCAAGCAGGGCATGGACGCGCTCGGCGCGGCCAGCGCCGCGAACCGCGCGAAGGTGTGGGCCGACGAGCGCGCCGCGACCGGCGACACCGAACCCACGCGCCTGCTCTGGTGCCGCGCGCTGATCGAGTGGGTGGCAACCGACCCGGTGCCGCGCCTCCCGGTCGCGCGCGACCTGATCCCGCTCATCACAGACGGCCTGCCCGTGCGCCCGGCAGAAGTGAACTTCCTCGCCGCGCTCGCCAAGCACCTTCCGCCGCCCGACAAGAAGGACATTATCGGCCCGCTGCTGACGCGCGTACTTCGGAACCGCTCGCGCGCGGAGGAGGCAGCAGCGGGGCTGGGCCGCGAGTGGGTCGACGCGCACCCGGAGGTAATCGACGAGCACCACCGCTGGGACTACCCGTTCGTGGAGTTCGTGTATCCGTGGTTGAAGGCCGAGTTTGTACACGCGGATGGTGTTCGACGCAGCAGCGAGGACCAAGTGTTCTCGACGGAAGCGGCGGCGTGGGCACAAGCGGACAATGCGATCTCCGCGCGCGAGTGGCGTCAGGCGGTGGGTCAATCACGGGCCGACACCGCACGGCGCGCGCTCGTCGCGTGGCAGTCCGGCGCGCATTTCGTTCTGGCGGAGAGCGAGTGGGCGGCACGCGAGGCTCCGGCGCACGGTGGCGTCGGGGCGTTCGCCAAGCAGATCGAGTGGTCGTACCTCTACCAACTCGCGGGCGTGCCACATCAGCCGCCGGTGGGAAACCCAGAAGCGTTCGTTGAACTGTACCGAGCTATTCATTAGACTCGTTGCGCAATAGCGATCGATGGCCTATTCATAGGGTTATGACGAATTACGAGAAATTGCGTCGGAAGCCGTTGTTGTTCCGCATGTTCACGGGGCTCTCGGCCGACGAGTTCGACAA
>VGZJ01000211.1 GCA_016872595.1 Planctomycetota bacterium | reverse complement strand
TCGCCCACCCGCTGCACGGCCAGCCGGCGGCGGGCCTCCAGTTCGGCCGCTGTACCTTTGGTCCTCATGGCAAACAGGTTACGACGATCCGGTGGGTTGTACAGGGCTCGCTACCTGCCGGTCAGTAAGCAACCCCAATGCCGATAGTCGGGTATCGGCCCAAATCGGCTTCTGTTCCCCTTGTTTTCTGCGGTTTCCGAGACGTGAGGCAGCCTCGTCCACAAGAACGAGGCTGCCCATTCCGTGCGCACTCTTCACATTTCGCCGCCCGAAAAATGAGTGACACCTTCGGGAAAAATGAAAGCCGCTAGCGGTCGCCGCGCCCGATCGCGTAGTAGCGAAACCCCGCCGCGCGGAGCGCCTCTTCGTGGGGCGCGAACAGGTTCCGCCCGTCGAAGACCACCGCGCCGCGGAGCCGGCGCTTCAGTTCCGCCACGTCCGGGTTGCGGAACTGCGCCCACTCTGTGACCACAACGAGCGCGTCCGCGCCGTCGAGCGCCGCGAGCGGCTCATCTGTGTAGCTCAGCACGCTCGCGGGCGCGTCCTTGTAGAGCTTGGCGACGTTGGCCCGCCCCTGCGGGTCGAACGCCTTCACCGACGCCCCGGCCGCGACCAGCGCATCGATCAGCGCCAGCGCCGGCGCTTCGCGCACGTCGTCGGTGTTCGGCTTGAACGCCAGCCCCCACAGGGCGAACGTCTTCCCCGCGAGGTTCCCGCCGAAGTGCCGCGCGATCTTCGCGAACAGCACCTCCTTCTGCACGTCGTTGGCCGCGTCCACGGCCTCCGCGACGCGCAGATTCAGACCCAGCCGCCGCGCAACCGCGATCAGCCCCTTCACGTCTTTGGGGAAGCACGAGCCGCCGTACCCGGGGCCGGGGGCGAGGAACTGGAACCCGATGCGCTGGTCGTGCCCGATGCCGGTGCGCACCGCGTTCACGTCGGCCCCGGTCGCGTCGCACAGGTTCGCGACCTCGTTGATGAAGCTGATCTTCGTCGCCAGCATCGCGTTGGCCGCGTACTTGGTCATCTCGGCCGATTCGGGCGTCATCACGAGGAACGGGCGCTCGGCGGTGCAGTACGGCGCGTACAGCTCGCGCAGGGCCGCGGTCGCGGCCTCGCCGCGCGTGCCCACCACCACCCGATCCGGCTTCATGAAGTCGTCGAGCGCCGCGCCTTCCTTCAGGAACTCCGGGTTGCTGGCGACGGCGACGTGCGCGCAGCCCCGCGCCGCGAGCCGGTCGGTGACGGCCCGGTTGGTGCCCGGCGGTACGGTGCTCTTGATGACGAGGACCGGCGCGTCCGCGGGGCGGCCCTTGAAGATCGCGGCCACGTCGTCGGCGACCTTGTTCACGTACTGCATCCCGACGTGGCCGGACGGCAGTTCGGGCGTGGGCACGGCGACGAAGACGAGGCGCGCGCCGGCGACCGCCGCGGCGAGGTCGCCGGTGAACGCCAGCCGCCCGGCGGCCCGGTTCTTCTTCACGAGGTCTTCGAGGCCCGGTTCGTAGATGTGGATGCGCCCGCTGTTGAGCGCGTCCACGATCTCCGGCTTGATGTCCACGCAGGTGACGGTGTTCCCCGTTTCGGCGAGGCAGGTGCCGGTGACGAGGCCGACGTAACCCGTTCCGACGACAGCGACGCTCATGCGGGATCGTGTCCGTAAAGGCGTGCGGTGCGAGTGAGGTTGTGGTACCCGCGACCGCGCGGGTTTCAAGACGTGAGAAGGGGAGGCGCGAATCGAAGGCGAGCGGCGCCAGCGTGCAACTACCGGCGGGCTGACGCCGCGGCGCTCACTTGGGAGGCCATCACCCGTCCCTTATCATCTCGCGGGCGGCGTTCAGGCCGCAGGCCCCCATGACGCCGCCACCGGGGTGCGCGGCCGCGCCGCACATGTACAGCCCCTTGATCGGGGTGCGGTAGTTCGCGAACCCGGCGACCGGGCGGAAGCTGAACATGCTCGACAAGCTCATGGACCCCTGCATGATGTTCCCGCCCGTGATGCCCCACATCCGCTCCATGTCCGGCGGCGGGATCACCAAGCGGTGCAACACGCTCGACTTGAAGCCGGGCGCGTACTCTTCGAGGATGTCGAAGCAGCGGTCGGCGAACTTGTCCTTCTCGGCCGCCCACGTCGTGCCCTTCAGCGTGTACGGCGCGTACTGCACGAACATGCTGAGGATGTGCTTCCCCTCGGGCGCGAGGGTGTTGTCGAGCGCGGTCGCCATCGTGCATTCGAGCATCGGGTCGCGCGCCCAGCGCCCGTACTTGGCGTCGTCGTAGGCCCGCTCGATGTAGTCCTGATCGGGGCAGACGTGCATCGTGCCGTGGTGCTCCGGGCCGACCTTCCCGTCGCTGGGCTTGGCCTTCCAGTTCGGCGGCCGGTCAATCGCCACGTTGATTTTGACCGTCGCGCTGGAGTAGTCGATCTTCTTGACTTGCGCGACGAACTCCGCGGGCAGGTCGTTCGCGTCCATCAGTTTCAGGAAGGTGACGTTGGCGTCCGCGCCGCTGGCAACGCGCTTGGCGTGGAACTCGGTGCCGTCCTTCAGGGCGACGCCGTACACGCGCCCGTCGCGCACCAGAATCTTGCCCACGTCCGCGTTCGTGCGAATCTCCGCGCCCTTGCTCTTGGCCGCTTCCGCGATGCTCCGCGAGATGGTGCCCATGCCGCCGCGGACGTAGCCCCACACGCCGCGCACGCCGTTGCACTCGCCCATGACGTGGTGGAACAGCACGTACGCGGTACCGGGGTGCGACGGCGGGGCGAACGCGCCGATCACCGCGTCCGTGGCGATGGTCGCCTTCAGCTCTTCCGATTCGAACCAGCGGTCGAGGATCGGCCGCGCCGCGCCCGTCAGAATCTCGACGGCTTCGGTCGCGGTGGTGCGCCCGAGCCGGCGGAAGCCCATGCCGAGTTTGCCGAGCTTCCACAGCGAGCCGAGACCGCCGAACAGGTCGGGCGGGGTCTGCGTCAGCATCGGTTCGAGGAAGTCCGCGACCCGCGTCAGCATGTCCTCGTACTTCGGGTACGCTTCGGCGTCCTTCTTGGAGAACTTGGCGATCTCGCGGTGCGTCATCTCCTTGTCCGGCCCCATCATCAGATAGCGGCCGTCGGGGAACGGCGAGAACGACGACGGCGAGCGCGGCAGCATCTCGAAGCCGTACTTCTTCAGCTCCAGCTCCTTGATGATCTCCGGGCGCAGCAGGCTGTTCACATACGCCGCGGTCGAAACCTTGTAGCCGGGCCACAGTTCTTCGGTAATGCAGCACCCGCCGACGATGTCGCGGCGCTCCAGCACCAGCACCTTGTAGCCCTTGCGCGCGAGGTAGGCCGCGGTGGTCAGGCCGTTGTGTCCGGCCCCGATGATGATCGCGTCGTAGGTGTTCGGCATGGTGTCGCCCGAAGTGAGAGGGCAGAGGACAGAAAGACATTTTTAGACAGGATGAACAGGATTAGACAGGATGAAGACGAGAACTGTGTTCTTTTCATCCTGTTCATCCTGTCAGAACTCTTCTGCCTTCTGTCTTCCGGCCTGTTACTTCTTCTCTTTGATGACCCACAGGTACAAGTCGGGCGAGTAGTACTCGCTCGTCTTGTCGCCCGGAACTTTCACGTCGGGTTCCCACGCGCCGGCCATGTCGAAGTTGTGCGAGACGATGCGCGCGCCCGGCTTCAGCCCGGCCTGCAACACCGGCTTGAGCCGCTTGTTCAGTTCCGGCAGAAGGTACAGCACGACAACGTCCACGTCCTTGAAGTCTTCCGGCTTCAGGTCGAACACGTCGCCCTGCTTGAAGGTCAGGCGCTGGCGCTGGTCGGGGGTCAGGTTCTCGGTGTCCGTGCGCGTCGCGCAGTCCTTGATGCGCTCCGGGTCGATGTCGATCCCGAACCCGCGCTTCGCCTTGTACTCCTTGACCGCGGCGATGGCGAACCGGCCGTCGCCGCAGCCGAGGTCGTAGACCACGTCCCCTTCTTTCACCGCCGCGAGCTTCAGCATCCGGTGCATGATCGGCTCTTTCGTGGCAATGAAGACCACGTCGGGCTTGCGCGCCTCTTCCTTCTGTTCACCCGTGGGCGCGGGCGCGCCGCCGCAACCCAACCCCACTGCGGCGGCAACCAGTGCGCCCGCGCTGAACGCTCGCATCCGCAGCCCTCCAGAATTAGAAGTGCCCACGAGCCGAACTCGTGGGCCTGACGTTCTTCCGTGGCCGGCCTCAGTGAGGCCGGCGCTGAGCGACTCGCGTAGCGCCGGCCTCACTGAGGCCGGCTACAGAAATGACTTACTTCTTCTTGTCCTTGATGGTCCACAGGTACACCGTGTGCGGGTAGCTGCGATCGGTCTTGATCTCCTCCTTCTTGTCCTCCTTCCAGTCCTCGCCCATGTCGAAGTCGTGCGACACGACGCGCGCGCCCGGCTTCAGCCCTTCGAGCAGGATCGGCTTGAGGCGCTTGTTCACGTCCGGCAGCAGGTACAGCGTGACGACGTCCACGCCCTTGAAGTCGTCCGCGGTCATCTTGAGCACGTCGCCCTGCTTGAAGGTGAGTTGCTTGATCTGCGCCGCGGTCAGCTTCTCCTCCTTCATGCGGGCCTCGCAGTCCTTCAGGCGGTCCGGGTTGAAGTCGATGCCGAGGCCGCGCTTGGCCTTGAACTCCTTGACCGCGGTGATGACGATGCGACCGTCGCCGCACCCGAGGTCGTACACGGTGTCGCCCTCTTTCACCGCGGCCATCTTGAGCATCGCGGTGACGACCTTCTCGTGCGTGGGCACGTAGGGCACCTTGATCTCCGGGTCCTTCTTGTCGTCGGCCGCGGCCGGTTGCGACACGGCCAAAGCGGACAGCGCCGCGGCGGCCACCGCGACAATCGCGAACTTACGCATGGTGCGAACTCCGGGGGGAAAGTGTGACAAAGGGATTATGCGCGGCGCGGGCGGCGCGCGAAAGGGGCAACTCGCGGAATCCCGCGCGGCGCCCCCGGCGTATAAACTGAGTACGTCGTCACTCGTCAGGAGGTCGCCATGCGGTTCCTCTCCACAACCGGGTTGTTCGCGCTAATCGTGTCCGCGGCCGGGTGCGGCGGCCCGCCCGAACTCGGTGGCCCCAAGTACGACTACGGCAACCCCAACATGGAGCAGACCGCGGCCCGGTTCCATGCCGACCCGAAATCGAACCGCGACCCCGCCGCCGAAAAGGTGCCGCTGAAGTTCGTGGACACCGACGGCAAGCCCGTCGATCTGGCGGCGTACCGCGGCAAGTCGAACGTGGTGCTGGTGGTAGTAAAAGGGCTGCCGAAAAGCCCCGGCGGGCTGTTCTGCCCCGGCTGCCTCGCGCAGGTGAACGCGCTGACCGCGAGTTACGCCGAGTTCAAGGCCCGCGACGCCGAAATCCTCGTGGTGTTCCCCGGCCCGACCGACGGGCTCCCGCAGTTCCTCGCCACCGCGAAGGTGGACGGCGCGGGCGGGAACCCCAAACTCCCCTTCGCCCTGCTCACCGACACGGACTTGAAGGCCGTGGACGGACTCGGTATCCGCGGCGACCTTGCCAAGCCCTCGACGTACATCCTCGACAAGAAGGGGAGCGCGGTGTTCGCGTTCGTGGGCGAGACGACCACCGACCGGCCCTCCGTGAAAGCGCTCCTCGCCCAACTCGACAAGGTGAACGGGAAGAAGTGATTGCGCCGCGCGCGCCGAGCGAGGGCATGGCCAACACGTGGTACATCGACGCGGGCGGGAACGTGGAAGGCCCCTTCCCCGTGGACGACCTGCGCGCCCGCGCTGCCGCCGGCCTGCTCAAACCCACCGACGGCGCGAGCCGCGACGGGTCCAAGTGGGCGCCCGCGAGCACCGTGCCCGGCCTCACCTTCCCCAAGCCCGCGCGCCCGCTCGTCGAGACCGTCGTGTCCGGGTCCGTGAACCTGAGCGCCAGCGCCGTTCTGCCCGACGAGACCGGCGGCGGCCCCGCGACGGTGCCCGTCGTGACCGTGCGCGGGTACCAGCTCCTCGACACCCTCGGCGCGGGCGCGTGCGGCGTCGTGTACAAGGCGCGCCAAGAGAAACTGAACCGCGTCGTCGCCCTCAAAACCGTGCTGATGCCGGACAAGGCGTCGCACCACCTGATCGAGCGGTTCAAGCAGGAAGCGGTCTCGCTCGCGCGGTTGCAGCACCCGAACATCGTGGCCGTGTACGACGGCGGGCCGTGCGACACGCCGCCGGGTCAGGCGTTCTTTGCGATGGAACTGCTCGACGGCGAGGACCTCGGCGCGCGGCTCAACCGCGCCGGCCCGCTCGACGAGCGCACCGCGTGGCTGCTCGCGCGGCAGACGGCCGCGGCGCTGGCGCACGCCGCCGCGAACGGCGTGACCCACCGCGACATCAAGCCCGCGAACCTGTTCCTCGTCACCGCGCCGACCGGGTTCCCGCTGCCGCCGGGCGTGCCGATGGTGAAGGTCACGGACTTCGGTCTCGCGCTGTCGCGCGCGCCGGGCGAAGCGGACCAGCGCCAGACCGCGGCCGGGGTGCTACTCGGCACGCCCGTGTACATGGCCCCGGAGCAGTTCGCCGTGAGCGACGTGGACGCCCGCGCCGACATCTACAGCCTCGGCGCGACCGTGTACCACTGCCTCGCCGGGCGCGTCCCGTTCGACGGGCAGACGGTCTTCGAGGTGATGATGAAGAAGGCGGCCCCGGCCGCGCGATTGCAACCGCCGATCTCCGACGAGAGCGCGGCCCTCGTCGCGGCGATGATGGCGATTGACCCCGACCAGCGCCCGCGCGACTACGCCGACCTCATCGCCCGCATCGACGAACTGCCCTGCATGGACGGGGGCATCTTCGGCCAAAGCGGGCGCATCGTCGTCGCGCCGCCAGAAAAGCCGCTTGCGGCTTCGCCCGAAGCGCCGGTCGCACTTGCGAAGCCGCAAGCGCCTTCCAAGAGCAGGCGCAAGCTGTACGCGCTCGCCCTTCTCTCGCTCGTGGGTGTCGCGCTGGGCGTGCTGGCGTGGCGCGGCGCGTTCAGCCGCCCGGCCACGTACACCCTCGGTACCGCCGACGCCCTCTTCGACGGGCACAGCGTGTACGGCTGGAACGGCGCGGGCGTGACCGTGGAGAGCGACGACGAGAAGCCGGTGCTCGCGTTCGAGGGCACCGCGACCCGCGCGCTCCGCGGGTTCGACAACGCCCGCGTCGTGATCGGCCTCGACCGCCACAAGGCCGCGGCCGTCGAAGTCACGGTGGCGGCGGCCGAGAGCGCGCGCTGGGTGGTGCGCATCGACGCCAACGGCGCGGCGCTCGGCAAGCACGCCAAGAGCGGCGCGTTCGAGCCGGCCGCGCCGCCGATCCCGCTCCCGAAGCCGAAGCCGAACCAGCCGCCGTATCTGGAACTGCGCTACGAGGTGGCCGGCGGCGTGGTGGCCGCGTGGTACGACAACCAACCCCTCGGGCGTGCCCGCGCCGACGGCGCGCGGGCGACCGAGGTGCGCGTCACCGCGACCGGCGGCCCGCTCCGCATCGAGTCCGCCGAGTGCGCGGAGCTGGTGAAGGTGAAGTAGACTGGGCTACTTCGCGTCGAAGTACACGACCGTCACGCCCCATTCGCCGCTCGCGCGCACGTCGAGCGCGTAGGTTCCCGCGTGCGGCAGTTCGGCCAGCGCCTGCCCGCCGGCGGGCGCGTTGATCGTCGCACCAACGGCCCCGTCCGCGCGCACGACGCGCAGCACGAGCGCGCCCACCGCGGACACGCGCACGGACGCCGCGGCCGGAATCGCGAACGGCTCCGAAGTACCGTCGCCGGTGCCACGAAACGTGACCAGCACCGTGCCCGGAATCGGCGGCGTCGCCCACGGGACCGCGTGTTCCGCGCCGTACCGCGGCGCGACTCGTTCGCTCATCGTGGCTCCTTCTGACACAACACAACGCTCGCACTCGTACCGCGTATCGGGTAGCGTTGCAATCCAAAGGGGAGGCGCGCCATGCGGACGGTACTCATCGGGTTCGCGCTCGTGTTCGGCACCGGGGCCGACTGGCCGGCGCTGCCGGAGAAGGACGGCGCGGTCGAACTGCCGGCGCAGGAGTGGCCGCAGCGCCCGGGCGCGCGGACGGTGCGCGTCAGCGTGCATTACCCGACGGGCAAGCTCGAAAGTGTCGGCAAGCAAACCGGCCTGATGCTCACGTTGCACAACTGGGGCGGCACCGATTGCGTCGGCACCGCGAACCCGCGCGAACTGGCCGCCAAGCTCGACGTGGTCGCGGTGTGCGTCAACTACCTCCAGAGCGGCAAGGCCGACTCCATCGACGGGCCGGAGCCTTACGACTTCGGTTACCTGCAAGCGCTCGACGCGCTCCGCGCGCTCTGGTGGCTCGACAGTTCGCTCGCGAAGCGCGGCAAGCCCTACGAACCGCGCCGCACGTTCTGCACCGGCGGCAGCGGCGGCGGCAACGTCACCCTTATGGCGAACAAGCTCGCCCCGCGCACGTTTGCCTGCGTCATCGATCTGTGCGGCATGAAGAAACTGAGCGACGACATCGCCTTCAACCTGCCCGGCGGCAGCGGCCTCAACGCCCGCTACTCGCGCGACCCCAAAAACAAGAGTTTCCTGTCGCTCGATGAGCAGGAGCTGCGGTTCGTGGGCAACCCCGACCACCTCGCGGAGATGAAGCGCCTCGGCGCGGGCGCGAAGATCGTCACCGTTCACGGTACCGAGGACACGACGTGCCCGTTCGCGGACGCCGAAGAGATGGCCTTCTGGATGAAGCGCGCCCGGCTCGACGTAGAACTGAACTGGATCGCCAAGAAAGACCTCGACGGCAAGGTATTTACCAGCGCCGGGCACGCCCTCGGCAACCGCACGCAGATCGTGTTGGGATTCGATCACTACCTACTGTGGGGCGGGCGCGTCGGGACGATGCGCGACGGCAAGAGCGACTTCGAGCGCCGCGAAGACGTGCGCTACCGCACCAGCAACGGCGCGTTCGTTATCTCGTACACGAACGGCTACCCCGTGGGCAAGTTCCAGCCGGCGCGGCCGCCCGTCGAGTACGCGGACCACACCGACCTGAGCTTCGTGCTCGACCGTAAGGGCAACAAACTGCCGGTGCGCACCGTGGCGGAGTGGGCGCTGCGCCGCGAACACATCGTGGAGAACTTCGCCCGCGCCACCGGCCCGCTGCCGTCGCCGATGAAGCGCGTCCCGCTCGACGTGAAGGAGGTCGAGTCGGTGAAGGTCGGGAACCTGATCCGCCGCAAGGTCACGTTCGCTTCGGACGGCGCGACGCGCGTACCGGCGTACATCTTCGCGCCCGCCGACAAGCCGAAAGACAAGCTGCCGGCGATCCTCGCCCTTCACCAGACCACGAAGATCGGCAAGGACGAACCCGCGGGCCTCGGCAACAAGGACATGGCTTACGGCCTCGAACTCGCCCAGCGCGGCTACGTCGTGGTCGTGCCGGATTACCCGTCGTTCGGCGAGTACAAGTACGACTTCGCCGCGCACAAGGACTACGCCAGCGGCACGATGAAAGCCATCTGGGACAACATCCGCGCCGTCGATCTGCTCGAAACGCTGCCGGAAGTGGACCGCGACCGCATCGGCGTGATCGGCCACTCGCTCGGCGGCCACAACGCCATCTTCACCGCGTTCTTCGACACGCGCCTGAAGGCCGTGGTGTCCAACTGCGGGTTCTGCACGTTCCAAAAGGACGACGTGCCGAGTTGGACCGGCCCCGTGTATATGCCGCGCATCAAGACCGAGTTCGGCAACGACGCGAAGAAGGTGCCGTTCGACTTTCAGGAACTGGTGGCCGGCCTCGCGCCGCGCGCGTTCCTCGCCAGCGCCGCGGACAAGGACAACGACTTCGACCTGAGCGGCGTGAAGGACGTGATGACCGCGGCCAAACCCATCTACAAACTGCTGAGCGCGGCCGACAAGTTGGAGACCAGCTACTACGCGGCCGGGCACTCGTTCCCGCCCGCCGCGCGCAAGGCCGCGTATGAATTTCTGGATCGGCACTTGAAGAAGTGAAGCGCTACGCGGATTGGCGGTCGCGGAACTCTAACGACACCGAGCGCGGTACGGTAAGGGCGAACCGCGTCGGGGCGTCGCCGGTTTGCCGCAGGTCGCCGCCGTTCTGCCGGGCGAACTGCCACGCGGTCGGTAGGCCCAGCCCGCGCCCGCGGCCGGCGCTTCGCCCGCAGAAGAACGGGTCGAAGCAGTGCGCGCGGGCCGCGTCCGACAGGCCCGGTCCGCCGTCCTCCACGATCAACTCGATGTGGTCCTCGTCGGCGTCGGCGCAACTCAGGCGCACCCAACCGGCGTCGCCGGCGGCCTCGATGCCGTTGCGGGCCACGGCCGCGAGCGCGTGCTTGATCTGGGCGAAGTCGCACCGGGCGAACGCGGTCGCCGCGCCCGCGCCGAGGTCGAGGCGCACGTTCCGTTCGGCCGCGACCGGGGCCAGTTCGTCGCGCACCGCGTGCAGCAGGTCGGCCACGGACACGCGCGCCGGGGTCGGGCGCGGCGGGCGCGCGAACTGCATCAGGTCGCGGACGATGCCGCTGATCCGCTGGGCCTGCCGCACGATGGTCTGGAGCGACTCGCCGCGGGCCGGGTCCGGTTCGGTGCGGAACAGGCGCTGGGCGTTACCGCTAATCACGGCGAGCGGGTTGTTGATCTCGTGCCCGGCCCCGGCCGCGAGTTCGGCCAGCGCCGCGAGCTTGGCCGCGCGGTCCCCGCGGTCGGCGTCCGAGGCGGTCCGGGCCACGGCCGCGTGCAGCGCGTCGACGCGGTCTTCGAGGCGCGCGACCAGCACGGCCGCGTTCCGCCGCCGGCTCTCGGTCGCCAACTTCAGCAGGTTGGGCAGCAGCGGAACGTTGTGCGGGTTGGGGTCGAGCGCGCCAGCGGTCGCGGCCGGTTCGTCGGGCGTCACGACGGCCGCGGCCCACAGTTCGTCGAGCGCGGATTCGTCGAGGTTCAGCTCGGTCAGCAGCGCGGCGCGGTCCGCGCCGGCGCTCAGGTGCAGGCCCGGTTCGCGGCGCTCCGCTTCGACAACGGCGAGTTGCGCGACCGCGAACAGTGCCGCGTCCGCGACCACGGCCCGCGCCGTCGCCAGCGGCAAGTTGAACGCACCGAGCGCAGTGGCGAGCCAGTCCGGAAAGCGCCAGCGGTGCGCGAGCCGGCGGGCCACGGCGTTGTGGTCCAGCCCCCACAGTTCCGTTTGCGCGGCGGGGTCGGCGAGGGCGTCGGCCGCAGCGCGGGCGTCGGTGGCGGCGACCGCGAGCCAGCCGA
>VGZJ01000210.1 GCA_016872595.1 Planctomycetota bacterium | reverse complement strand
GTCGGCGTCGCGCTCGGCATCGACCTGCCGGACGCGCCGACCGGAAAGGGCGCGCGCGCCCCGGTGCTGCCCTACTACGGCGCGGTGTGCGGCGCGCCCGACGCCGGCCCGTGGCGACAAACGAGCAGCACGAGCGCGAACGCCGCGGACGTAGACGATGGTGACGAACCCGGCGAAGGGCGCGTCGCGGTCGTGGCCGGCGCGCGCGTCGGCACCCTGATTTGCGGCGAGTTGTTCAGTTGGTGGGCGCGCGAATCGTTCGTCGGCCTCGGGCTCCATCTCGTCCTCGATCTCGGTCACTACGGGATGGGCACCGGTGTGACGCCCGCGATGGAGAACATCGCGCGGCGCGGCAACTGCGCCGTCGCCCACACGCACCACGTCGCCTGTTGGGGTGGGCAGAGCCTGCACTTCGTGCAACCCGGCGGCGCGCGTGTGTCGGTTCCGCTCGCGGGCTGTCCGTTCGTCGGAGACGACGAATTCTGGGTCGCGTGGACCGCGCGCGTAGTCTGACCGCGGGATTTCCTTGCGGGCCGGGCGCGCTGGCACTACGATGCGCGGCCATGCCCGACATCCGCCTTGCCCTGTGCCTCCCGGACGACGCGACCCGCGCCGCGGTCGCCGCGCGTCTGCGCGGCGCGTCCGTTGTGTCGGTCGCGGAGTGCGACGCCGCGCTGCTCGCGGGGTTCGGCGACGCGGAGGAACTGCTCCGCGCCGGGCGGCACGTGCTCGTTGCCGGCGCGCCGTCCCCTACCGCGCGCGACGTGTTCACACACGAGGCGCGCCGCGCCGGGGTCGGTTGCACGTTCGTCAACCCGGATCGCTTCTTGCCGTCGCGCCAACTGATCCGCAAGCAGCTCGGCGGGCCGCTGGGCGAAGCTGGCCTCGTTCGCGCGCACCGCTGGGAACCGCACACCGACAACCCAGAGCGCGTGCCGGAACCGCTGTTGCGCGACATCGACCTCGCGCTCTGGTTCGTCGGCCGCGCCCCGGAGCGCGTCTTCGCTGTCGAGAACCGCACCGGCGTCGGGAGCGTGATTCAGCTTCATCTCGGATTCGCCGGCGGCGCGTCTGCTCTCCTCGATTTCACCGACGCGCTCCCGCCGGGCGACGGCTACTCGTCGCTCTCCGTCATCGCCGCGAGCGGCGCGGTCTACGCCGACGACCAGCACAACACGCAACTGCTGTACGGTGGCGCGCGCCCGCGCGCGGCGCGCGCGTGTGAGGGCGTAGCCGCGCTCGCTGGGCTGGCGCAGGCGTTCGTGACCGCGCTCTGCGACGGGCGCACCGTCGAGGCCGGCGACTGGACCGCGGTCCACGCGGTCGCGCGCGCGGCTACGGAATCGCTCGCACGCGGTGCGGCGGAGGTGCTACCGTGACGCGCCCGTTCCGCTGTGCCGTGCTGAGCGCCGTGAAACACGACTACGTCGCGCGCGGGGTCGCGTCGCACCCGCGGTTCGTGTTGGCCGTGGTCGCGGACGACCCGCACGTTCCGCAGTGGGCGCACGAGCGCAACCAGCAGTTCGCCGCCGCGCATGGCGTTCCGTACGTGCCGGACATCGGGCGCGCGCTGCGCGACTTCGACGTTCAGGTCGCGATTGTCAGCCCCGAGGCCGAGCGGCACTGCGACCTGAGCATTCGCGCGGCGATGGCCGGAAAGCACGTCATCCAAGACAAGCCGCTGGCGACGCGCCGCGCGGACGCCGACGCGCTCGTGAGCGCGGTCGAAGCGAACGGCGTGCGGTTCCTGATGTGGAACCGCGACTTCATGCCGGCGGTGTTGCACGCGCGCGACCTTGTTGCCAGCGGCGCGGTCGGCACGCCGCGCGCGATCCACGCCGACTTCTACTTCGCGAAAGACGCCGGCCCGGTGAAGGGCACACGCGCGCCGGGCTACCCGCCAATCGACTGGCACGCGCACCAGATCGCGGCGCACGTTGATGGCGCGGACGGCAGCCTCGGTCGCGAGCCGATGGGCGAACTGGCGTGCGAGGGCATCTACCCGCTCGGCTACATCCGCCTGCTGACCGGCGCGAACGTGCGGCGCGTGTTCGCTCGTTCGGTCGCGTTCTTCCACCAAGCCCACGCCGACAACGGCGTCGAAGACCTCGCGTCCGTCACGCTCGAACTCGACGGCGGGTTGATCGGCTCGCTCGCCATCGGCCGCATCGGGCTGGCGAGCCACCCCAGCGGCGGCGCGATCAAGCTGCACGTCGTCGGTACCGCGGGCGCGCTGGTGATCGACGAGTCGCGCCCCGCGGTCGGCGTCTATTACAAGAACCAGCCGGCGAAGGAGCCGCGCGAGCGCCGCGTCGCCAGCGACAACGACTTCCTACTCGCGGACGACTTCGCACGCGCCATCGACGAGGCCCGCGACACGGTCCTCGGGGCGCGCGCGAGCCACGCCATCTTCGCCACGGTCGAGGCGGCGCTGGCGTCTTGCAAGAGTGGTGAAGCCGTGAACGTGAACCACCTCACCTGAGCCGTTCGCGGCTTCGCGAGAAAGGAACCCATATGACCGGGCGCGAGATCATCGAGGCGCTTCACGCCGGGCGGCACGTGTTCGCGTCGGCCGTCGTCGGCGTGTCCCCGCAGTGGCCGGACCTCGCCAAGAAGACCGGCATCGACTTCGTGTTCGTCGACACCGAACACATGCCGCTCGACCGGCAGACGCTCTCGTACCTGTGCCAAACGTACACCGCGCTCGGGCTGCCGCCGGTGGTGCGCATCCCGTGCAACGACCCGTTTGAGGCGTGCAAGGCGCTCGACGCCGGCGCGGGCGGAATCATCGGCCCGTACCTCGAAACCGCGGATCAGGTGCGCGCGCTCGTCGGCGCGGTGAAGCTGCGCCCCCTCAAGGGCCGGCGACTCGCCGACGCGCTCCGCGACCGCTCGACGCTGGAGCCGGAACTCGCGGAGTATCTGGAGAAGCGCAACGGCGACAAGATTCTGATCGCCAACATCGAGAGCGTGCCGGCGATCGAGAACCTCGCGGAGATCTGCTCCGTGCCCGGCCTTGACGCTGTGCTGATCGGCCCGCACGACCTGTCGTGCAGCCTCGGCATCCCTGAACAGTACACGCACCCGAAGTTCGATGAAGCCGTGCGCACCATCCTCAAGACGGCGCGCGCGCGCAGTGTCGGGGCCGGGGTTCACTTCTGGCTCGGTCTCGACCAAGAGGTCGCGTGGGCGAAGTCCGGTGGCAACCTCGTGATGCACAGCTCGGACCTCGCCGCGTTCACCCGCACGCTCACGGCCGAAATCGCGCACCTGCGCAAGGCGCTGTCGTGAGTGCCGCGCCGCTCTCGCGCGCCGGCCGCGTGTTGGTGCTGGCGGTCGCCTTCCTCGGCTGGCTCGGGGCCGGGGTTCACATGGCGATCACGCAGCAGACCGGGCGCGCCGCGTCCATCGACCTGCTCGCGCGCACCGGGCAACTGGACGCGCCGCGCTTCGTCGCGCTCAACAAACAGCACGAGGCCGCGAAGCGGGGCGAAGCCGCGCCGCTCTCGGACGCCGACGCCGCGCAAGTGACGGTGTGGGAGGTGCGCGTCGGCCGCTGGTTCGCGTGGAACCAGTGCGCGTTCCTGTTCGGGGCCGCGGCCGGCGGGCTGCTGTTCGGCTGGCTCGGCGACCGCTACGGCCGCGCGCGCGGCATGGCCCTCAGCATCATCACTTACTCGTCGTTCTCTGCGACGGTCTACTTCGCGCAAGCACCGGAACACTTCGCGGCGCTGTGGTTCCTCGCGTGCCTCGGCGTCGGCGGAATGTGGCCCAACGGCGTCGCCCTCGTGTCGGAAGCGTGGTCGAACCTATCGCGGCCGATGACCGCGGGCATTATCGGCACCTCAGCGAACGTCGGCATTTTCTTGCTCGCAACGCTGGCGAAGGTCGAACCGATCACCCCGGAGCGCTGGCGCTGGGTCATGCTGGTCGGGGCCGCGCCTCTTGCTCTAGGGCTGTTCGCTCTCGCGATCGTGCCGGAGTCGCCGCGCTGGTTGGCCGCGCGCGACGCGCCGCCGAACGCGCCCGGCGCGCCGGTGTCTACCGGCGACGTGTTCCGTCCGCCGCTCGTGTGGCTCACGCTCGTCGGCATCGTGCTCGCGACCACGCCCGTGATCGGCGGTTGGGGCACCGCGAACTGGATGACGCCGTGGGCCGAAAAAGCCGGCAGCGCCGCGCTCCGCGCCGATGTGCTCCAGACGCGCGCGCTGACCGGCATCGTCGGCAGCTTGCTCGGCGGATGGATCGCGAGCCGGTGCGGGCGGCGCGCGACCTACTTCGTCGTCAGCCTGCTGTCGCTGCTGATTGCGCAGTACGTGTTCTGGGCGCTCGTACCCACCGATGGCACGTTCCTGCTGTGGGTCGCGCTGCTCGGCTTCGTCAGCGGCATCTACTTCGGCTGGCTCCCGCTGTGCCTACCGGAACTGTTCCCGACGCGCGTGCGCTCGACCGGGGCCGGGGTCAGCTTCAACTTCGGCCGGATATTCACCGCAGTCACGCTGTTCGCCAGCGGCGCGCTCATGGGCGCGTTCGGCGGCGACTACGCCCTCATCGGCCGGCTCACCAGTTTGTTCTTCGTGCTCGGCATGGTCGCGATCCTGTTCGCGCCAGACACGAGTAAGAAACAACTCGCGGACTGAATCCCCCGCGCGCGGCGCGCGTCCCCGCTCCCATCCGCACCGAGGTCACTCATGTACGTTCCCGCGCACTTTGCCGTGACCGACCGCGCCGCGCTCCACGACTTCATCGAGGCCCACAGCTTCGGGCTGCTGGTGTCGGAGGTCGCCGGCGCGCCGTTCGCGACGCACCTGCCGTTCCTGCTGGAACGCGAGCGCGGGCCGCATGGCGCGCTGGTCGGGCACGTGGCGCGCGCGAACCCACACTGGAAGGAACTGGCCACACGGCCCGCGCTCGCGGTGTTCAGCGGGCCGCACGCCTACATCTCGCCGCGCTGGTACGAAGCGGAGAACGTCGTTCCCACGTGGAACTACGTTGCGGTCCACGCGACCGGTCGCGCGATTGTCATCGAGAAACCGGGCGAGCTGCTGGAGATCGTCCGCCGCAGTGTCGAGGTGTTCGAGGCCGGCGAACCTCAGCCGTGGGAGCTCGATACTTCCGGTCCCTTCGTAGAGCGCCTGCTCGCGCAGATCGTCGGCTTCCGTATCGAGATCGAGGCGCTCGAAGGGAAATGGAAGCTGAACCAGAACCATACCGCGGAGCGGCGCGTGAAGGTGGTGCGCGCGCTCGACGCGCGCGGCGGCGCGAACGCCCGCGGTATCGCGGGCCTGATGCGCGCGGCGCTCGTACCGGGCGAGTGAACGGCCCGACTTCTCGACACGGACCCGGTTTGCGGGTACACCTGACACGATCCGCCCGAACCTCTCACCCCACTGCTGCCATGAGACTTCGCGCCGCGCTCGTTCTAATCGCGCTCGCCCCGTCGCTGTTCGCGGCGGGGCCGGCGCTCGATCCGGCCACTGCGAAGGTCGATCCCGCGACCGGCGTGCAGTGGTTCGACGTCCGCGCGCTGGGCCTCGAAGGGCAGGGGTGGGCCGACACGAAGGCCCCGTTCGACCGCTTGCCCGCGAAAGCCGAGAAAACCGCGCGCCCGCCGGTGTGGGGGCTGAGTCGCCACTCCACCGGGCTGTGCGTGCGGTTCGTCACCGACGCGACGACCGTTCACGCACGCTGGACCGTGACGAGCAAGAACCTTGCCATGCCGCACATGCCCGCGACCGGCGTGAGCGGTCTCGACCTGTACGTGAAGACGGCCCCGGGGAAGTGGCAGTGGGTCGCCAACGGGCGGCCGACCGCGGAGACGAACACCGTCGCGCTCGCGAGCGGCATGGCCGCGGGCGAGAAGGAGTTCGTGCTGTACCTGCCGCTGTACAACGGCGTGTCGTCCGTCGAGATCGGCATTCCGAAGGGCGGCACCTTGAAGAAGGCCGACGCGCGCCCGGCCGACAAGCAGAAGCCGCTGGTGTTCTACGGCACCTCGATCACGCAGGGCGGGTGCGCATCGCGGCCGGGCATGGTTCACACCGCGATCCTCGGCCGCAAGCTCGACCGCGCCGTCATCAACCTCGGCTTCTCCGGCAGCGGCACGCTCGACCCGGACATCGCGGAATTGCTGGGCGAACTCGATGCGAGCGTGTTCGTGCTCGACTGCCTGCCCAATCTGAACCCGGCGCAGGTCGCGGAGCGCACCGAGCCGTTCGTGAAGGCGCTCCGCAAGGCCAAGCCGACCACACCGATTTTGCTCGTCGAAGACCGGACGTACACGAACGCGCCCGCACTCCCGGCGCTGGCGAAGCGCAACGCGGCCAGCCGCGCTGCGCTCAAGAAAGCGTTCGACGCGCTCGTCGCGGCCGGCGATAAGAACCTGTACTACCTCGCGGGCGACAAGCTCCTCGGCGACGACGGCGAGGGCACCGTAGACGGCTCGCACCCCACCGACCTCGGCTTCATGCGCCAAGCCGACGCCTTCGCCGATGCGCTTGTCCCGATCTTGGCGAAGCGGAAGTGAGTGGCATGCGCGTGATGGCGCGGCGCGCGCCGTGTTGACTCCACCGGGCGTAGCCCGGTGCTGAGGAATCGCAGTCCTTCGGACTGCATTCACCCGAAGGGTGACACTCCTCAGCACCGGGCAACGCCCGGTGGGGTCCGACGGCGCGCCGACCAATGATCTGCGCCCGGCGCTGGCACTCGGCGGCGCGCGCGGGTAGCATGATCGGGGTCGGTTCCTACCCGCGCGGTCCCTCCCCATGCGGTTCGCTCTCGCGCTCTCCGCACTCGCCGTCACGTTCCCCGCTCACGGCGCGGACGTCGACTTCGCGCGCGACGTGCGCCCCATTTTCGCGAAGCACTGCGTCCGCTGTCACGGGGCGAAGAAGCACGAGGGCGGGCTACGGCTCGACGTGCGCCGGCTCGCACTGGTCGGCGGCGACACCGGCCCGGCGCTCGTGCCCGGTACCGCGAAGGGCGAACTGTTGCGCCGCGTCGTGAGCACCGACGACAAGCTCAAGATGCCGCCTGACGGCGACCCGCTGACTGCGGAACAGGTCGCGACGTTGAAGGCGTGGGCGGAGCAGGGCGCGAAGTGGCCCGACGAGTTCGCCGGCAAGGAACCGGCCGACGATCACTGGGCGTTCAAGCCCGTCATGCGCCCGGCGGTTCCGCGCGGCGCGGCGCACCCCGTTGACGCCTTCGTGCTCGCCATACTCAGTGACAAGGGACTGAAACTCGCACCCGCAGCGGAACGGCGTACGCTATTCCGCCGGCTGCACCTCGACCTAACCGGCCTGCCGCCCGCGCCTGACGAGGTCGCGGCGTTCGTTAAGGACACCAGCGCGAGCGCCTACGAAAAGGCGGTCGATAAGCTGCTCGCGTCGCCGCACTTCGGCGAGCGCTGGGGCCGGCACTGGCTCGACCTCGCGCGCTTCGCCGAGAGCGACGGGTACGAGAACGACAACCTGCGCCCGGAAGCGTACCGCTACCGCGACTGGGTGGTGCGGGCGTTCAACGACGACGTGCCGTTCGACCGCTTCACGGTGGAGCAACTCGCCGGCGACCTGCTGCCGGGCGCGACCAACGAGCAGAAGACCGCGACCGGGTTCCACCGCAACACGCTCTGGAACAGCGCCGCCAGCGGCGACAAGGAAGAGTTCCGCACCTACGCGGTGAAGGACCGCGTCGAGACGACCGGCCTCGCGTGGATGGGCCTCACACTCGGCTGCGCCAAGTGCCACTCGCACAAGTACGACCCGGTCGCGCACCGCGAGTTCTACCGGCTGTACGCCTTCTTCAATCAGACCGACAACACGGAAATACGGCTCGAAGGCAAGGCGTACATCCCGGTGCTGCGCGAGCTGAAGCGCGACACGCACGTTCACACGCGCGGGAACTTTTTGCAGAAGGGCGAAGCAGTCGCGCCCGGTACGCCGGTGTTCCTGCCGCCGCTCAAGGCGCGTGGCGCGAGCGCGGACCGGCTCGACCTCGCGCGCTGGCTCGTGGACCCGGCGCACCCGCTCACGGCCCGCGTCGCGGTGAATCACGTTTGGCAACACCTCTTCGGCGAAGGCCTCGTGCGCACGCCAGAGAACTTCGGCACCACGGGCGAGAAGCCGACGCACCCCGATCTGCTCGACTGGCTCGCGAGCGAGTTCGTGCGACTCAAGTGGTCGCGCAAGGCGCTCATCAAGTTCGTCGTGATGTCGGCCACCTACAAGCAATCGTCGGCGCGCACCGCGAAATTGACCGCGGCCGACCCGACCAACGCGCTTCTCGGCCGCCAGAACCGCTTCCGCGTCGAGGCCGAAATCGTGCGCGACTTGGCGCTCTCCACCAGCGGTCTGCTGAACCCGAAGCTCGGCGGGCCGTCGATTGTGCCGCCGTTCCCAGACGGGCTGCTCGCACAGAAGTTCACCGCGGAGTCGCTGAAGATGCCCGGCCCGGAGCAGCACCGGCGCGGCATCTACGTTCACGTGCAGCGCACGCTGCAACACCCCACGCTCGCGGTGTTCGACGCCGCGGACGGCAACACGGCGTGCGCGAAGCGCGACCGCAGCACGACCCCGCTGCAAGCGCTCACGCTCCTGAACGACCCGGTGTTCGTGGAGTGCGCGAGGGCGCTCGGCGCGCGGATCGCGAAACGCGGCGGCGACACGACCGCGGCGCGGATGCGCTACGGCTTCGAGGTGTGCCTGAGCCGCGCGCCGACCGCGCGCGAACTGGCGATTCTGACCGAGTTGGTCGAGACGCACGAGAAACTGGGCGCGAAGCCAGACGTCGTATGGTTCGGAGTCGCGCGCACGCTGCTGAACCTCGAAGAGTTCACCACGCGCGAGTAGCGCGCCGGAGACGACCGACCATGCACCCCGTACTCGAAGTCCTGCAATTTCAGTCGCGCCGCGCGTTCCTGTCGGGCGCGGTCGGTACCGCGGCGCTCGCGTCGCTGCTGCACGCCGACGGGCCGAAGCCGGCCGCGCCCGCGGCGAAGGCCAAGCGCATCGTCTACCTGTTCCAGTCGGGAGGGCCGTCGCACCTCGACCTGTTCGACCACAAGCCGGAACTGGCGAAGCGGTTCGCGGAGAACCTGCCGGACTCGGTGCGCAAGGGCCAGCGGCTCACGGGCATGACCGCGACACAGGACACGTTCCCGGTCGCGCCGAGCAAGTACACGTTCGCGCGGCACGGCAAGAGCGGGGCGTGGGTCAGCGAGCTGATGCCCAACGTCGCGGGCGTGGCCGACCACCTGTGCTTCGTGAAGGCGATGCACACCGAGGCGATCAACCACGACCCGGCGATCACCTTCTGCCAGACCGGGGCGCAGCTCGCCGGCCGGCCCAGCTTCGGCAGTTGGGTGAGTTACGGCCTCGGCAGCACGAACAAAGACCTGCCGGCGTTCGTCGTGCTCGTGTCGCAGGGTAGCGGCAACCCCACCGACCAACCGCTGTACGACCGGCTGTGGGGCAGCGGGTTCCTGCCGTCGCGGTTTCAGGGCGTGAAGTTCCGCTCGCAGGGCGATCCGGTGCTGTTCCTCTCGAACCCCGACGGCGTGAGCGCCGACGATCGGCGCAAGCTGCTCGACGACCTCGCGAAGCTGAACGAGATGCGCCAAGCCGCGACCGGCGACCCAGAGATCGGCACCCGCACCGCGCAGTACGAGATGGCCTTTCGCATGCAGAAGAGCGTACCCGAACTGACCGACCTGAACGACGAGCCGAAGTCGACATTCAAGCTGTACGGGGATGACGCGAAGAAGCCCGGCACGTTCGCCGCGAACTGCCTGCTTGCGCGGCGCATGATCGAGCGCGACGTGCGGTTCGTGCAGCTCTACCACCGCGGCTGGGACCAGCACGTCAACCTGCCGAAGCAGATCGAGGCGCAGTGCAAAGACACCGACCGCGCGTCGGCGGCGCTGGTCACGGACCTGCGCCAGCGCGGGCTGCTCGACGACACGCTCGTCGTGTGGGGCGGCGAGTTCGGGCGCACGGTGTACAGTCAGGGGAAGCTGACGAAGGACAACTACGGCCGCGACCACCACCCGCGCTGCTTCACGGTCTGGCTGACCGGCGGCGGGATCAAGTGCGGCGCGAGCTACGGCGAGACCGACGACTACGGCTACAACGTCGCGAAGGACGGCGTGAGCGTCCACGACCTGAACGCCACGCTGCTCCACTGCCTCGGCCTCGACCACGAGAAGCTGACGTACAAATATCAGGGCCGCCACTTCCGCCTGACCGACGTGTTCGGGAGTGTCGTGAAGGGGGTTCTCGCCTGAGCCGCTTGCGGCTTCGCGAGCGCGCCACACGCCAAGCCGCAAGCGGCTCACTACCCCTTCATCGCCTCCTCCATGTGCTTTTTGAACTCGCGCGCGCTCCACAGCGAGCGGCCGACGCCCCACGCCTTGTTCGGCTGGCCCGGTTCGATGTCGGCGAAGATGAAGTCTTCTTGCATGCGCCGGCTGCGCACCTGCATCTCGCCCTGCGGGTCGATGATGTAGCTGTCGCCGTAGCCCACACCCTCGTAACTCAGCCCGGATTCCTTACCGACCACGACGTTATTACCGCGGACGAACCACACGTCGTTCTCGACGGCGCGGGCGACGTGATCGGCGCGGACGTGCTGGAAGTGCCCGATCAGGCCCTTCGCGCCGATAAAGTTGAAGTGCGGGGCGAAGACGATTCGCGCGCCTTTGAGGGCGAGGATGCGGGTCGGCTCGATGTACCCGCCGTCGGCGCAGATGATGATTCCAAACTTTACACCGCTCCTTTCAAAGACCGGGAACTCGCGCCCCTGCTTGTGGAACGGCATGTAGGCCGCGCACTTGCTGTACGTGCCGAGGACGTGGCCCTTCTGGACGACGACCGCGGTGTTGTACAGGTCTTTGCCGCGCAGCTCGTTGAACCCGACGATGTACGTCGCGTCAAACTTCATGGTCTTGTCGAGCAGCTTCATCATCTGGGGGGAATCGACCGCGAACGCGCCCTTGCGCGCCGGCTCCTCCTTGTCCGGGTAGCCCGTCAAGAAGCACTCCGGGAAGCACACGATCTCGACGCGGTCCTTGTCCGCGCGCTGGAGGCCGGTCACGACCTTCGCGAGGTTGGCGTCGAAGTCGCCGGTCTTCGATTCGAGTTGCCAGTGGCCGATGCGGATCATGGCGCGCCCTCGTGGGTGGGTCGCGTCATGGTCGCGCCGCGCGGGCGCGCGGTCAACGAGAATTGCACTCTGCGCGCGAAAACGCGACGGGCGTTTGGCCCGTCGCGCGCTGGGTGTTTCGGCTCGGCTCAGAAGCCAACGGCTGGGCTTTCGGCCGCGGGGCGGGGCTTGCGCGCCTTGCGGCCGGCGTCCGGGTTGGCGCGGGCCTCGCTGACCGCCAGCGCCGTGTACCGGCGGGCCGCGGCC
>VGZJ01000209.1 GCA_016872595.1 Planctomycetota bacterium | reverse complement strand
GATCGCCGACCGCCTCATCGAGCTGAAGTGCGACCCGGACCTCCTCCGGAGTCTGTGGGACGGGTCCGACCTACCCTTCCCATATGCGAGGAGGAGATAGACAGGATTCCCTACCTGCGGATCAGTAGAAAGGCCGAAGAGTGTTGACAGAATGAACAGGATGAAGACAGGATCAACAGAACCCGGTCTTCACTCATCTCTGTGCATCCTGTTTATCCTGTCAACACTCTTCGGCCTTTCTAACTCGTCGCCTCTTCACTCCGCGCCGATCAGTTTGCGGAACTCGTCTTCGGTGATGATCTTCACGCCCAGTTCCTTCGCCTTGTCGTACTTGCTGCCGGGCGACGCGCCGAGCAGCAGGTAATCGGTCTTCTTCGACACGCTGCCGGTCGCCTTGCCGCCGGCGTCCTTGATGGCCTGTTCGATGGTGATGCGGTCGTAGTTGACGAGCGTGCCGGTCACGACCACGGTTTTCCCCGCGAGCGGCAGCCCGCCGGCCGGGGCCGCCTTCTTGTCGTGCGTCGTCTTGATACCCAGTTCCTTCAGCTCCGCGACCACCTTCTTCCCGGCGTCGCTGTCGAAGTACTCGCGCACGAGCTGCGCCCGCTTCGGGCCGAAACCCTTCACCTTCGCCAAGTCGTCGGCGCTAGCGACCACGATGGAATCGAGCGCCGGAAACTCTTCCGCCAGCACTTCGGCCATCGCTTCGCCGAGGTACAGAATCGTGAGCGCCGGCAGCAACCGCGCGAGGCCGCGGTCCTTGCTCGCGGCGATCCCGTCGAGCAGGTTTTGCGCCTTCAGTTCGCCGAACTTCTCCAGCGTCAGGAGCTGTTTCTTCGTCAGCTTGTAGATGTCCGTGACCGACTTCACCAGCCCGCTTTCGACGAGCTGAATGGCGACCTCCGTGCCCAGCCCTTCGATGTCCATGCGCGTGCGCCGGGCGAACCCCTCGATCCGCTTCGCCAGTTGGCCGGGGCACAGCCCGGTGTTGGCGCAGATGAAGTTGTAGCTGGTGCCGGTCTCTTCCTTCTCGACCGGGCCGCCGCACTTGGGGCACGCATCCGGCCACACGATCACCTTCTCCTTGCCCGTGCGGTCGGCCTTCACCACGTCCACGACCTGCGGGATGATCTCGCCCTTCTTCTCGATCACGACCGTGTCGCCGATGCGCACGTCCTTTTCGGCCACCCACGAGGCGTTGTGCATACTGGCGTGGGTGATGGTCGAGCCGGACAGATCGACCGGCGGGTCGAAGGTCGCGACCGGCGTGAGTTCGCCGAACTTGCCGACGTGGAACGTGACCGCGCCGAGCTTGGTCACGCCCTGTTCGGCCTCGAACTTGTACGCCTTCGCCCACCGCGGCACCTTCGCGGTGAAGCCGAGCTTCTCGCGCTGCGCGAAGTCGTTCACCTTGATGACCATGCCGTCGGTTTCGTAGTCGAGCGTCTTGCGCTTCTTGTCCCACTCGTTGCAGTAGGCGAGCACCTCGTCGATGTTCGCGCACACCTTCGTGTGCGGGTTCACCGGGAACCCGAACTTCTTCAGCGCGTCGGCCAGTTCCACCTGCGACCTGATGGTGATGCCCTCCATCGCCCCGGTGCCGTAGGCGAAGAACGTCATCTTGCGCTTCGCGCACTCCTTCGGGTCGAGCAGTTTGAGCGTGCCGGCGGTCAGGTTCCGCGGGTTCTTGTGCGGTTCGGCCCGCTTCTTCGCTTCCTCCTTGTTCACGCGGGCGAACTCGGTCTTGGTCATGTACACCTCGCCGCGCGCCTCGAACACCTTGGGGGGCTTGTCGCCGGCCAACTTCATCGGGATCGCGGCGATGGTCTTCAGGTTGGACGTGACGTTGTCGCCCACGCCGCCGCTGCCGCGTGTGGCGCAGAACGCCAGCTTCCCGTCCTCGTAGGTGATCGACATGGACACGCCGTCGATCTTCAGTTCGACGACGTACTCGACCTTCGCGCCCGCGCCGAGCGCCTTGCGCACGTCGGCGTCGAACTTGCGCATGTCGCCCTCGTCGTAGCTGTTCTCGATGGACATCATCGGAACCTTGTGCGTGACCTTCTCGAACCCGTCGATGGGCGCGCCGCCGACGCGCTGCGTCGGGCTGTCGGGCGTCACCAGTTCCGGGTGCGCCGCTTCGATGTCGGTCAGTTCTTGGAGCAACTTGTCGAAGTCGCGGTCGGAAATCTCCGTGCGGGCCTCGACGTAATAGAGGTGATTGTGGTGGTCGATGAGCTTGCGCAGTTCGGCGGCGCGCTCGGCGGGCGTTTTGGCTTTTGCCACGGCAGAACCTCGGTTGTGGTGTGATGAGGGGATTGTGCCCGGAACGCGCCGGCTTCGCAAGGTTGGTGGGCGCGCCGCTTGCGGCTTCGCACGGACGCCGCGCATATCATGCCCAATATGGCGATTGCGTTTCTGGATTGGCACGAGTACCCGCCGCCGGGGTTCGCGGGGGGCGCGGTCACGGTCGGCAACTTCGACGGCGTTCACCGCGGGCACCACGCGCTGGTCGCGGCGGCGCGGGAACGGGGCCGCGCCGTCGTCGTCACCTTCGACCCGCCGCCGCATCAGGTGTTGCACCCCGGCTCCGAGCGCCCGCCGCTGACCACGATTCCGCAGCGGGCGGAACTGCTGCACGCGCTCGGCGCGGAACACGTCGTCGTGTTGCGCACCAGCCCGGCGCTGCTGGCGCTCAGCCCGGAAGCGTTCTTCGAGGACGTAATCGCCCGGCAACTCGGCGCGCGCGCCGTGGTCGAGGGCTACGATTTCCGATTCGGGCGCGGGCGGGCCGGCACGAACGATACGCTCCGCACACTTTGCCAAAGCGCGGGCCTCGCGTTCGCGGAGGTGCCGCAGTTCGCGCTCGGCGGCGCGCCGGTGTCGAGCAGCCGCGTGCGCGCCGCGCTCGTGACCGGCGACGTGGCCCGCGCCGCGGAGCTACTCGGCCGCAACTACGCCATCCGCGGAACGGTGATCGAAGGCGCGCGCCGCGGCCGCACCATCGGTTTCCCCACCGCGAACCTCGGCGGCGTACACACTGTGCTGCCCGGCAACGGCGTGTACGCGGTGCGTGCGACTGTCGAAGGGCGCGCGTGGCCGGCCGCGGCCAACGTCGGCCCGAACCCGACCTTCGGCGAACACGCGCAGAAGATCGAGGTTCACCTGATCGGCTTTTCCGGCGACCTGTACGGCAAGGAACTGGCGGTCGAGTTCGTCGCGAAACTGCGTGAGACGCGCCCCTTCGGCGGAGTATCTGAGTTAGTGGCGCAGTTGAATCAAGACATCGAGCGCGCGAAGACGGCGCTCGTTTCGAGGGAGTGCGAATGAGCCTCAAGGCGCGCGTCGAGCACGCGCTGAAGAACGAGATCGCCCCGGCGCTTCTCCTTGATGGCGCGGGGATCGAGGTGTTGGAAGTGGAGAACGGCATCGCCTCGGTGCGGCTGTCGGGCGTGTGCGCCGGCTGCCCCGCCACCATCATGACGGTCCTCACGTCGCTCGAAGACGAGCTGCGCAAGAAGGTGCCGGAGGTCGAGATTCTGGAAGCCGTGCCGTGAGCGGGGCCGCGCCCGTATACCGTTCCTCATGGACTTCGCCGCCGCGCGCCGGGACTCGCTCGTCCGCTACCTTCGCCAGCACGTCAGCGGCGAGGTACGGTTCGACGACACCTCCCGCCGTCTCTACTCGACCGACGCCAGCCACTACCAGATTCAGCCACTCGGCGTCGTGCTGCCCAAAACGCTTGACGACCTCACGGTCACGGTGCAGATCGCCGCGGACCTGAACGTGCCCATCACCGCGCGGGGCGGCGGAACGAGCCTTTCGGGGCAGAGCATCGGCCCCGGCATCGTCATCGACTGCTCGAAGTATCTGAACGCGGTCGGCGAAGTGGACGTGACCAACCGGCGCGTTCGCGTGCAGCCCGGCGTCGTGCTCGATCACCTCAACCGCGAAGTCGCGCGCCACGGCCTGATGTTCGGCCCGGACGTGGCGACCGCGAGCCGCGCCACCCTCGGCGGCATGATGGGCAACAACTCGGCCGGCGCGCGCTCGGTGGTGTACCGGCAAACGGTCGATCACGTTCGCGCGCTGACCGCGATTCTCTCCGACGGCACGCGAACCGAGTTCGGGCCGTTGAGCGCGACCGAGTACGAGCGCAAGCTCGAACTGCGCACGCGCGAGGGCGACGCCTACCGCGCCGCCGACGGCGTCGTTCGTGCCCACTCAAAGGAGATCGACGCCCGGTTCCCCAAGATCATCCGCAAGGTGAGCGGGTACAACCTGCCCGCGCTGCTCGGCGCTCGTTCGCTCGTACCTCTGCTGATCGGCAGTGAGGGCACGCTCGCGGTGATCGCGGAGGCGGAACTGGCGCTCGTCCCGCGGCCGAAGCACCGCGGGTTGCTCGTGCCGCAGTTCACGTCGCTCGCCGCGGCGCTCGACGCGCTACAAGCGTGCCTCGAACTGGGGCCGTCCGCGGTCGAGTTGATGGACCGCATGCTGATCGACCTTGCCCGTAACCAGCGGTCGCTGAAGGACACGATGGCCGCGGTGCGCGGGCGACCCGAAGCGCTACTGATGGTCGAGTTCAGTTCGGACGACGCGGCCGACGTGTCGTATCGCGTTCACGAACTTCAGCGCCGCTTAACGGGCGTCGCGGGCCTGACGGCCAGCGTGCCGGCGCTCGACGCGGCCACCCGCGACCCGCTGTGGAGCCTGCGCAGCTCCGCCGTGCCGCTGCTGTACGGGATGCCCGGCGACGCCAAGCCGGTCACGTTCTGCGAGGACGCGGCGGTCGCGCCGGAGCGCCTGCCGGAGTTCGCGGCGCGGTTCCGCGACATCTTCCACCGCCACGGCACAGACGGCGCGTTCTACGGTCACGCCAGCGTCGGCTGTCTGCACATCCGCCCGGTGCTGAACATCCACGAGCGCGCCGGCGTCGCGACCATGCGCGCGATCATGGAGGACGTGACCGACCTCGTCTTGGAGTTCAACGGCAGCCTGAGCGGGGAGCACGGCGACGGCCTCGTGCGGAGCGAGTGGAACAAGAAGATGTTCGGCCCGGTGGTGTACGAGGCGTTCCGGCAGGTGAAGCGCGGGTTCGATCCGGGCAACGTGCTGAACCCCGGCAAGATCGTGGACGCGCCCGCGATGGAAGCGAACATGCGCGTGCCGCCCGGCGCGATGCCGGAAACCGACCCGCCGACCGTGCTCGACTTCTCGAAGCAGGGCGGGTTCTTCCGCAGCATCGAGCTGTGCAACGGCGCGGGCGTGTGCCGCAAGACGCAGGGCGGCGCGATGTGCCCCAGCTACCGCGCCACAAAGGACGAACAGGACACGACCCGCGCCCGCGCGAACGCGCTGCGGCTGGCGCTCGTGCCTTCGGATTCTTCCTCCCCCCTCCCTTCAGGGAGGGGGGCTGGTGGGGGAGGTGCTTCGCGCCACGCGCCCATCGCGCAACGGTGGATCGCGGACGTGATGGACCTGTGCCTGTCGTGCAAGGCGTGTAAGAGCGAGTGCCCCAGTAACGTCGATGTCGCGAAGCTGAAGGCCGAGTTCCTGCAAGCGTACTACGCGCGGCGCGCCCGTCCGCTGGGGCACCTGTTCGTGAAGCACGTCCACCGGCTCAGCCCGTTGGCGGCGCGGTTCGCCGGCGCGAACAACTGGCTCGCGCGGCGCAAGTGGTTCCGCCGCGCGCTGGAGGGCGTGGCCGGCATCGACCGCCGCCGCAGCCTGCCCGAACTGCACCGCGACCACTTCCGCAGGTGGTTCTCTCGGCGAGCGGGGGGCGTAAGCCCCCTGATGGCGGCAAGCGCCAAGCACGTCGTCCTGCTCGACGACTGCTTCACCACGTACCAAGAGCCGCAGATCGGCCGGGCCGCGGTCACGCTGTTGGAGCGCGCGGGTTACAGCGTGGAACTGGCGAGCGTGTGTTGCGGGCGCGCGATGCTGTCGAAGGGGTTCCTCACCGACGCGCGGAAGCTGGCGCGCGACGGCATCGCCAAACTCGACCGCTTCGCTGCGGCCGGTGTGCCGATTCTGGGCCTCGAACCGAGTTGCATCCTGTCGCTGTCCGACGAGTGGCCGGAACTGGTGCCCGGCCCGGCGGCGAAGCGCGTGGCCGCGGTCGCGGAGATGGCCGACGGCTGGCTCGCCCGGCAGGTGCGTGACAACGGGCTGTCACTCGGCGTCGCCCCGCGCGCCGGCACGGCGCTGCTGCACCCCCACTGTCACCAAAAGGCGCTGGTCGGGAGCAAAGGCACCGCGGACGCGCTGCGCCTCGTCAGCGGGTTGGACGTGACCGTTCTGGACGCCGGCTGCTGCGGCATGGCCGGCGCGTTCGGCTACGAAAAGCAACACTACGACATCAGCGTGCAGATCGCGAACCTCGACCTCGTGCCCGCGGTGAACGCGAACCCGGCGGCGACCATCGTGGCAACCGGCACCTCGTGCCGCCACCAGCTCCGCGACCTGACCGGAAGGCCCGCGCTTCACCCGCTGGAAGTGCTGGCGGGCGAAGTAGGTTCGGAGCGAACAGAAGGACCAACCTACGGGTCGTGACCGTCTCTAGAACCTCATCCGGAGTTCCGAGCCTCTACTCTTGAGCATGACTTTGCTTGTCCCCGCTTGCGTTTGTGTTGAAACCACGCCACAGTTGGTCCGGGAGAGTGATGTACTTGGGATCTGAAATGTACTTCGGGTCGTGGGTGAATGTCGTTAGAGTCGTGTTGAGTGATTTACTAGTCTGTTGAGCCGCTTGCAATGCGGCGTAGACGTCTGGGCAGCCATCCAGTCCCGGCATGAAGATTGCCTTGTGCAGCGCCCGGCTTCCTGACTTCAGCCGAACGACCACAACGAACGACTGGAGTTCCACTGGTTGTTGGACGATACCGACGACATTGACCCGTGGCGGAACGCTGGGGAGGCTGATCTCGACCGGACCGGTGATAACATCTGACTCTGGGTTCAAGAGCTGCTCTCGAACCTGAGCAAGGTTGCTGTCGAGAACGTATGGGTAGCCGAACTGACGAAACATCATCAGGAAGCCGATCCGCAGGAGGGCAACCCGCGTCTGCTTTGGCTTGTACCCCATGTTGACATCGAACTTCCATTTGAAGCCCTCTGGCTTCTTCATTCCCTCTTCGAGTGCGCGCATCGCTTCATCGAATTCTTGCGGTTGAGAGTGGTCCCGGTCGAATGTTACGGTCACATGGGTTCGTTCCCCGGCAGTCACCTTCATGTCTGCGCGTGCGCGGCCACGACCCATTTCGACGGTAACACGCTTCGTCTTCGCACTCGTGCCGGTCAAGAACGCGTCGGCCTCGTATTTTCGCGAAAGGTGTGCGTCAACGCTGGCACCCATGCGGTTATTGCAACCCGCGCAGATCAGGGTTGATGTGCCTGTGGTGCCGCCCAAAGATTCTGGAATGCAATGTTCCACTGTCAACCGTGGCGGAGCGTCAAGCGCATCCTGACCGAACGTCTGGCAGCAGAACGGGCAAAGAAACGTGTCTTCGATCTTCGGAAAGTCGGCGTATGCGTGGCCGATTGCCGTGAGTTGGGCCGCGTACGCTTTGAACAGGTGCTGTCGCCGTTCCTGACCAGTTGCCATCGTTACCTCCGCGTGTCTCGGATCGTCGTTGAGGAGCCGTCAGAGGCTGAGTTAGGCCCGCTGTTGAGACAATCGCGCTAACGAATGGGTTCACTTGGCGCATGGAAATAGGGCCGCCATTCGAGACAATTTCATTGACAGATAGCCCCTATCCGCGAATCCCGTCCTTCAGTGGGTCTTCGCTGCCCACGAGCAGCGTCGCTTCGGCGGTGATGTACGCGGTGCCGGTGATGCCCGGGGCGACCGCGCCGCCGTCGCCGGTCGGTTCCACGGTTCCCTCGAACACGCTGCCGGTGATGCTCTCCTGACGCCACACGTCGCCCGGTTTCAGCTTGCCGTCGGCGAACAGGCACGCCAGTTTCGCGCTTGTGCCGGTGCCGCACGGCGAGCGGTCGTAGGCCTTGCCGGGGCACAGTACGAAGTTGCGCGAGTGGTTCGCCGGGTCCACCGGCGGGCCGAACAGTTCGACGTGATCGACGGGTTCCGGGAACGCGGCGTTCACCGCCTTGCGGATGCGCCACGTTACGTCCGTCAGGCGCTCGACGTTGCCGACGTGCAGCTCTTCGCGGGTGTCTTTCACCAAGAAGAACCAGTTCCCGCCCCACGCGATGTCACCGGTCACGCGGCCCACGCCTTCGACCTCGACGCTCACATTGGCGTGTTTGCGGTAGCTGGGCACGTTCGTGACGGTGACGCGGTGGGCGTCGTGCAGTTGCGCCGTGACCGCGCCGACCGGGGTTTCGACGGTGTGCGTGCCCGGCCCGATCAGGCCCATGTGCGCGAGCGTGACCGCGAGGCCGATGGTGCCGTGCCCGCACATGCCGAGCACGCCGACGTTGTTGAAGAAGATGACGCCGGCCGCGTGTGCCGGGTTCTCCGGTTGGCACAGCAGCGCCCCGACCAGTACGTCGGAGCCGCGCGGCTCGTTCACCACGCACGAGCGGAACGTGTCGTACTGGTCGCGAAAGAGGGCGGCGCGCGCCGCGAGCGGCCCGCCGAGCAGGTCCGGCCCGCCGGCGATGACCACGCGCGTCGGCTCGCCGCCGGTGTGCGAATCGATGACCCGAATGCGTTCCATGAGTTCTCCCACGTGTGCCGGGCGCGGCGGTGTGATGGCGTTGTATTTCGCGCCCGCGCGCCGGGCGCGCGAATCGCGCCGCGCGAGGGGGGCGAAGGCTATAATGGCCGCGAACCGCGCGCCCTAGCTCTCGCCCGGACCGACCCGTGACCGCACCCGCCGACCCGCCGCCGCTCGCCCCGCCCGACCGCGCCCGCGCGAAGCTCCTGTACCACTTCCTGCGGCTGCAGATGCCCGCGGTGAAGGTTCCGGAGCCGGCGTTCGTCGCGCACCTCGAGCGCACGTTCCGCGTCTTCGCGCCGAAGGTGCCGGCCGACACGGTCGCGACGTGGGCCGGCTATCTGGAAGGGTTGTACGCGGTCGATTGGCTCGTCTGCGTCGGGTGCCTCGACGGGCTGAACCCGGCGTGGGAGGCGCTGTTCAACGCCCGCACCGGGCGCAGCGACTGCCTGCTCGTAGACGCGCTCCGCGCCCGCGCCGCGCGCCTGTACCCGCGCAACGACGAACAGCAGGACACCGCCGTCACGGAGTTCTGGGGCAACCTGATCGCGCCCGACAGCGCGGGCACGCTCCCGGTGCTGGCCCGGTACGACGGCCAGCGCCCGCTCGCCCCGTGGCTCATCCGCGTGTTCCAGAACTGGCACCTGTCGAAGCTGCGCCAGCACACCGGGGTGGGCGCGCTCCCGGACGACGAGATCGCGCTCCCGATGGACGCGCCGCGCGCCGCCGACAGCGGGCGCTGGCACGAGACGTTCGGGGCCGCGGCGCGCGAGTGGCTCGGCGCGCTCGACGACGACGAGCGCCTGCTACTGGGCCTGCGCTGGCGCTACCGCCTGAGCCAGCGCGAGGCCGCGAAGCTGTTCGACCTGAACGAGGGCACGCTGACCCGCCGCACGGACAAGCTCCGCGACCGCGCGCTCCAACACATTGGCGGGCGACTGGTGACGGAGGGCTGGACCGGCGACGACCTCGAGGGCTTCGTGCTGACCGAACTCGGCGCGCTCCTGACCGACGACCCGCGCCTCAGCGCCGACCACCTCGGCCGCCTCCTCGCCGCCAAGGGCAAGGCGCTGCCGACTACGTAGGTCGCGGTCGAGCGAGGCTTTGCGCTCGGGCCGTCGGGTCTCGCTCGCAAAGCCTCGCTCGACCGCGACCTACAATACCCCCATGTCCGACGAAGCCCCCAAGAAGAAGAAGCGCCCGTTCTGGCGGAAGCGCGCGCGGCGCTCGACCGCGGCCGGCGGGCACAGGCCGGTGCTGCTCGCGGAGGTACTGGAAGCGCTCGACCTGCGGCCGGGGCAGGTCGTCGTCGATTGCACGCTCGGGTTTGCAGGGCACGCGGTCGAACTGCTCCGCCGCGTCGCGCCCGACGGGTTGCTGATCGCCACCGATCTCGACGCTGGGAACCTCGGCACCGAGCCGCCGGCGTGGGCCGCGCCGCCCGCCGACGGCGCGCCCGCGACCGCCCGCGCGAAGCTCGAAGCCGCGGGCGGGCTGTTCGCGCTGCACCACTCCAACTTCGCCGGGCTGCCCACCGTGCTCGCGCTCGAGGGCGTTTCGCACGTCGACGCCGTGCTCGCCGATCTCGGCATGTCGAGCATGCAGGTGGACGACCGCGACCGCGGGTTCTCGTTCATGCGCGACGGCCCGCTCGACATGCGCATGGACCGCGCCCGCGGGCGCACAGCCGCGGACCTGCTCAACGCGCTCCCGGTCGAGGACCTCGCGGCGTGCTTCCGCGACCTCGGCGACGAGCCGCGGGCCGACGCCATCGCCACGGCGATTGTGGCGCGGCGCGCGGCGGCGCGAATCGAGCGCACGAAAGAATTGCGCGAAATCGTCGATGCCGCGGCCCCCGTGCGCGTGGACCGCGGGCCGGGCGCGCCGCCGGAGCGCAAGCAGTTGCTCGGCCCCGTCACGCGCGTGTTCCAAGCGCTCCGCATCCTCACCAACCGCGAACTCGCGAGCCTTCAACAACTGCTGCGCGTGCTGCCCGCCGTGCTGAAGCCCGGCGGGGTCGCGGCGGTCATCAGCTTCCACAGCGGCGAGGACCGGCTTGTGAAGGCCGCGTTCCGCGCCGGCCTGCGCGCCGGGGTGTACGGCGCGATCAGCCCGGACGCGGTCCGCCCCACGTTCGACGAGCGCAAGGCCAACCCGCGCGCGCGCTCGGCCAAACTGCGCTGGGCGCGCCGGGCAGCGAGGAGTGAAGAGTGAGGAGTGTTGCAGTTCTGTATTCTACTCCTAACTCCTCACTCCTCACTGCCGAGGTACCCCATGGCCGACGTCGAAATCCCCGATCCGAAGGACGCCGAAGAGAAGGCCGGTGACCCGTTCACCAAGACCGTCGCGCTGTGCGTCGCGGTGTACGCGGTCGTTCTTGCCGTCACCGCGCTCGGCGGCAGCAACGCCGGCAAAGACATGGTCATGGCCCAGCAGAAGGCCAGCAACCAGTGGGCGTATTACCAAGCGAAGGTGATGCGCGAGAACCTGTACCTGCTGGAAGCGGAGAAGATGGAACTCGACCTGACGACGCGCGGCGCGGCGCTCCCGGACGGCGACAAGCAGCGCATCGAGGCCGTGCGCGCGAAGTTCCTCGCGAAGGCCGCGGAGTACAAGAAGGACAATAGACTCGTTGCGCAATAGGTGTTGGTTCAGTCGCACTTCGGCCAGACGATCCTGTGTGGTCGTTACCCGTACATCCGGTTGTGGAGTCCGGCGACGTTCTTCATCATCA
>VGZJ01000208.1 GCA_016872595.1 Planctomycetota bacterium | reverse complement strand
AACCGGCACCGGGGCGCGGGTCTACCTGCGCGGCGCGGCCGAGGTCGCGCACCTGTACCGGCTGCTCGCCCCGGCCGGGGTGCAACTGTTCGCGCCGGCGGCGCTGGCCCCCGATTGCACGCTGCCGGCCGGGTTCGCCGGGTGCGGGCACTGGCTGTGGCCGACGCAGGCGCTCGCCGGCGTGCCGCGCGTCAACGGCACGCGCGTCGTGCTGGTCGGCCCCGCTACCGTACGGCACGCGCCCGCGGTGGAGCCGCGGTTCCCGGCCCTTGTGGTCGAAGCGGAGCGCCTCGCCGCGCCCGATTCGGCGGAGGTGGCCGACGTGCTGGCCCGGCTCGGCGCGCGCCCCGCGCCGGCGGCCCGCGAGCGCCCCGTTGCGCGCGCCGCGTGACGCGATACACTGTCGGTATGACCGTTCACGACCTGCTCGCCGAGGGCCGACTGGCCGACGCGCTCGCGGCGCAAGAGGCCGCGGCGGGCGCGGCCCCGGCCGACCCCGCGGCGCGGCGGCTGCTCCTCGACCTGCTCGCGTTCGCCGGTCGGTTCGACGACGCCCGCGACCAAATCGACCGCCTCGATACGGACGATCCCGATTGGCCCGAGGCCGCGCGCGGCCTGCACCGGCTGTTTCGCGCCGAGCGCCTGCGCACGGTGGAGGGGCGCGCGCCGACGATCCTCCCCGACCCGCCGCCGAAGCACGCGGCCCGGCGCTGGCGCGCGGTCCAACTGTTGCGCCGGGCGCGCGCCGACGACGCGGTGCGCGCGGTGGACGCGGCCGACAAGGCGGCCCCGGACGTGCGCGGGTTCATCGACGGGCGCGAATTCGACGGCCTGCGCGACGCCGACGACCGCTTCGCCTCGGTGCTCGAAGCGTTCCGCGGCGGCGAGTACCTGTGGGTGCCGTGGGAGGCGCTGCGCAAGGCGGTGCTGGCCCCGGCCGCGGTGCTGCTCGACCAACTGTACCGCCCCGCGGTGCTCACGCTCCGCGACGGCACGGCTCTCGACGTTCATTTGCCGCTGGTGTACCCGGCGTCGTACCGCGCCGGCGGCGAATTCGCGCTCGGCTCTGAAACGGACCACCTGTGCCCGGACAACGGCCCCACCCGCTGCGCCGGCGCGAAGCTGCTGCTCGTGGGCGACGACGACGAGATGATGCTGTCCGAGTGCCGGATGATCGAAGTGCGGTGACGCGGGCGCTGGCGAATGGAGCGATTGGGGCGGTGCTCGCGTGGTTGCAGATCCGTTTGGGCGCGCTTGGGTGGCGCTCGCCTAGCACAGCTCGTCGATGGGCTTGCCGCTGGGGAGCACCGGAATCGGCCGGCCGTTGTTCATGTACTGGGCCTCGGTGTCCACGCCGAGGTGCCGGTACACGGTGGCGAGCACGTCCTGCGGGGTCTTGGGGTTGGCCTTCGGGAACGCGCCGTTGCTGTCGGACGAGCCGACCACGCGCCCGCCCTTGATCGCGCCGCCGGCCAGCGCCGCGCTGAACACGTTCGGGTAGTGGTCGCGGCCCGCGTTGTTGTTCACCTTCGGGGTGCGGCCGAACTCGCCCCACGCCAGCACCATCGTCGTTTCCAGCAGCCCGCGTGTTTCGAGGTCTTCCATCAGCGCGGTGAAGGCCCGGTCCCAGCGCGGCAGGAACCCGAGCTTCATGGACTCGAAGCCTTTGACGTGCGTGTCCCACCAGCGCAGATCGACCGTGACGATGCGCGTGCCGGCTTCCACCAAGCGCCGCGCCAGCAGCATGCGCTGCGCCCAGTTGGGCGCGCCGCACCGGTCGGCGGCCTTCGGGTCGAACGCCGGCATCAGGCCGTACCGCTCGCGCACCTTCGTCGGCTCTTTGTCGAGGTCGAACGCCTCGCGCGCGGTGGGCGACGTCAGGATCTCCCACGCCCGCTGCTGGAACTTGTCCGAGGCGTCCAGTTGGCCGGTCTTGTCGGCGTCGCGGCGCATGGTGTCGAAGCGGGTCAGCAGCCCCTTGCGGTCGCCCACCTGATCGAAGGTCACGCCGTCCGCGAGGTTGAAGTTCGGCAGCTTGAACGGCCCCGGCTGCGCGGGGTCGGCCTGCGTCTCGAACGGCTTGTGGGCCACGCCCAAGTACGCGCTGTTCGCACCGGGCAGCAGCCGCGGGATCATCACGTAGGGCGGCATCTCGGTCGAGAGGTGGCCGAGCTGCTTCGACACGACCGACCCGATGGACGGGTGGATGTTCGTGTCCGGGTTCGGGCCGGAGTTGTACCCGGTGAAGCAGATCTGGTCGCCGGCGCTGTGCCCCGCGTCGTGGTGGTGCAGGCTGCGGACGATGGACCACTTGTCCATGATCTTCGCGGACATCGGCAGGAGGTCGCAAATCTGGACGCCGGGCACGTTCGTGCTGGTCGCCCCGAACTCGCCCTTCACCTCGGCGGGCGCGTCCGGCTTCGGGTCCCACGTCTCGTGCTGGCTCGGCCCGCCGCGCATCCACAGCAGGATCACGTTGTTCGTGCGCGTGGGCTTGTTGACCGCGCGCCGTGCCTCGGCCGCGCGCAACAGGTTGGGGAGCGAGAGCGCGCCCAGCGCACCGACCTTCACGGCCGCGCGGCGGTCGAGCGTTTGGCGGAACTGGTCACAGCCGATCCGGTTCGCGGGCATGGGACGGCCCCGGGCGGGAAAAGGCGGGTTCGCGGATCACCGGCAGGTCGAACACCTCTACAGTATCATCGGAACGCCCGCGCCGCCAGCACGAATGGAATTCGGCCGGGGCCGGAACTTCGGAGGCTCTCCCATGTCATTCGGCGCGATGGAACTGATGATCTGCTGCGCCGCGCGCGAACTCGACGACGGCAAGACCGTGGCCGTGGGCACCGGGCTGCCGTGCGCCGCGGCCATGCTCGCCCAGCGTACGCACGCCCCGAATTTGGTCATCATGTTCGAGGCCGGCGGGGTCGCGCCGCTGCTCCCCACGATGCCGGTCAGCGTCGGCGACAGCACCACGTTCCACAAGGCCGTGCTCGCCACCTCGATGGCCGATGTGATGCAGTTCTGCCAGCGCGGGATGGTCGATTACACGTTCCTGAGCGGCGCGCAGATCGACCCTTACGGCAACCTGAACTCGACCGTGATCGGCCCGCACGACAAGCCGAAGGTGCGGCTCCCCGGCAGCGGCGGGGCGAACGACCTCGCCAGCTTCTGCTGGAAGACGCTGATCGTGATGAAGCACGACGCGAAGAAGTTCGTGGAGAAGCTCGACTTCCTGACGACGCCGGGCTACCTGACCGGGCCGGGCGCGCGCGAGGCCGCCGGCCTGCCGGCCAAAACCGGCCCGCACCGCGTCATCACCGATCTGTGCGTGTTCGACTTCGCCCCCGAAACGCGGCGCATGCGCGTGAAGAGCCTGCACCCCGGCAAGACGCTCGATCAGGTGCGCGCCGCCACCGGCTTCGCGCTGGAGGCGAGCGACCCGCTCGGCACGACGGTGGAGCCGACCGACGAGCAGTTGCGCATCCTGCGAACCGAGGTCGACCCCGGGCGCTACATCTTGGGCCGCGCGGGGTGATCGGCTCGATTAGCCGCGACCCGGTGTCCGCGGAGGCGAGCGCGCGCGGCCTTACTCGCATCTGACCTTTCGCTCGCCGCGCGGCCCCGGCACAATACCGGGGTATGAGAATCCTCCACACCGCCGACTGGCACCTCGGCGACCGGCTCGGCCGGATCGACCGCACCGACGACCTGCGCCGCGCCGTCGAGCGCGTCGCCGCCTACTGCAAGAGCGAGCGCGCCGACGTGCTCCTCGTGGCCGGCGACCTTTTCAGCGAGCTCGCGCGCCCGGACGGGCTGCGCGAGACCATTCGCCACTGGCAGAGCGTGTTCCAAGAGTTCCTCGAAACCGGCGGCACCGTCCTTACGCTGACCGGTAACCACGACAACGAGAACTTCTGCCAGACGCTCGTGAGCGCCATGAACCTCGCCTCGCCCACCGTCGGCAAGCCCGGCGACGTGGTGCCCGCGGGCCGCTTGTACCTCGCCGCGGAGCCGACGTTCCTGCGCCTCGAAGACCGCATGGGCGGGTTCCCGGTGCAGTTCGTCCTCATGCCGTACCCGACCCCGAACCGCTTCTTCCGCGGCGACACCGCGCTCAAGTACAACAGCCCGGACGAGAAGAACAAGCTGCTCGTGGGCGCGTGGGCCGACGCCCTGCGCGACATCCGCGAACACCCCAAGTACGACAAGGCCGCGCCCGCGGTGCTGAGCGCGCACGTTCACCTGCACGGCTCCAGCGTCGGGCCGAGCCTGTTCCGCATCACCGAAGAAGAAGACGTGGTGGTTCAGGGCGCGGACCTGCCGGACCAGTTCGATTACGTCGCCCTCGGGCACATCCACAAGCCACAGTGGTTGGGCCAGACGCACTGCCGCTACTCCGGCAGCATCGAGCGCATGGACTTGGGCGAGCAGGGCGACAACAAAGGCGTCGTTCTTGTCGAGATCGGCGAGACCGGCCGGAACGGGGAACCGGAGGTGTTGCCGCTCCCTTCCACGCGCATCTACGACGTGGTCGTGTTGGAACCATCCGACGACATCCCGCGGCTGCGCGCCGAGAACCCGGACGCGAAAACCGACCTCGTGAACCTGACCATCCGCTACACCGCGGGCAAGGACCAACTCGAGGACGTGCTGCGCGAGTTGGAGGAGATTTTCCCGCGCTGGTACGCGCGCGACTGGAAGGAAACCGGCGCGCTCGGCCCGACGCTGGTGACGGAGGGCACCGCGGGCAAGGGGTTCGACGAGACCGTGCGCGACTACTTGGGCCAAGAGCTGATCCAGCACGACCCCGCCGAGCGCGACGCGATCCTGACCCTCGCCAACGGCCTGCTGAAAGACATGGAGAACTGAGCACGTTTAGCCGCACGATGAACGCAGACAAAGACACGATCAAGGCAGAAGACAGGGTTCGAAACAATCTCTCTTCTGTTCTAATCGTGGCTTTGTCTGCGTTCATCGTGCGGCTACTCTTCTGCCGCTTTTCTGAGACCGCCTATGATCCCGCAACGTATCAAGATGTCCGGGTTCCTGTCGTACAAAGACGAGCAGGAAATTCGGTTCGGCGACGCCCCGCTGTGGATGCTCTCGGGCACCAACGGCAGCGGAAAGTCGTCGGTGTTCGACGCGGTCACGTTTGCCCTGTTCGGGCACCACCGCGGCGGCAGCCAGAGCGCCGCGGAGCTGATTAACAAGGAGAGCAGCGCGCTCGCCGTCGAGTTCGACTTCACCAGCGACAAGCAACTGTACCGCATCAAGCGCACGGTGAAGCGCCAGAAGAACGACAAGATCGCCAGCACGCAGCAGGTGCTGAAGCACACCCCGAGCGCCGCCGGCGGCGAGGCGTGGGAGGCCGTGTCCGGCACCGAGTACAAGCGCGAGTTCGACGCGTGGGTGAAGGACCGCATCGGCCTCGACTACGAGACGTTCACGTCGTCCGTGCTGCTGCTTCAGGGCAAGGCCGAGAAACTGCTCGACAGCAACCCCGCGGGCCGCGCGAGCGTACTCGCGCGCATCGTCGATCTGGAGCGGTACCAGAAGTTGCACGGCAAGGCCGACGAGAAGCGCCGCGCGCTCAAGGGCGAACTGGAGGGCCTCGCCAACCAGTTGGAGGGCACGCGGGCCGTGACCGAGGAGGAGTACGCGGCCGTCGAGCAACTGATTTGTGCGGCGGACGCGGCCCGCACCGCGACGCAGGTCCGCATCGACGCGCTGAACGCGCTCGAACTGCGCGCCCGGCGCTGGGCCGACGCGACCGGCAAGCTCGAAACGGCGCGCAAGAAGCTCGCCGAATCCGAACGGCTCCTCGGCACCGCGGTCGCCCTCGAAAAAGAGTACACCCGGCTGCGCGAGCTGCGGGGCGTGCTCCCGGTGGTGACGAGCATCATCACCGAGCGCGGGCGCGTGGGCGAGTCCGAGCGCCGCACCACGAACCTCGGCATCGAGCGCGAGAACGCCGCCGACAAGCGCCGCCGCGCCGAACAGGCGCTCGGCTTGGGGCGCACGAAACTCGCCACACTCAAGAAAACGCTGGGCGAACACGAGGCGAAGCGCGCCGGACTGGAAACGCGGCTCCGCGAACTGGTCGCACTGCTCGAAAAGGTGCGACAGGTCGAGGAGGCCGCGGCGGAGCACAAGCACCTCGCGGCCGAACTCGCGCGGCTCCCGGCCGACCTCGACAAGCTCGTGCGCGGCCTACAGGACGAACACGACCGGCTGGTCGCGCTCGCGCAGCACATCGCGGTGCTGACCCGCCTGCACGACGACCGCGCCGAACTGACGAAGGCCGTGGCGGCGGAGAAGTCCGCGCGCGACACGGAGGCCGCGCTCAAGGCGAAGGGCACCACCGCGAAGGAGGCGTTCACCGCGCTCGAAAAGCGCGCGCAGGCGGCGCGCGACGACCGGGCCACGAAGGACCGCGCCGCGGCCGAGGTCGGGGCGCTCGCGCGCCAAGCCCGCGCGCTGGCCGACGAGTTCACGACGATGGCCGGGCAGACCAAGTGTCGCGCCTGCGGGCTGCCGCTCACGCCCCAGCACTTCGCCGACGAGAAAACCCGGCGCGAGGCCGAGGCCACCGCCGCCGAGAAGCGCCAGAAGGAACTGACGGCCGCCGCCGCCGCCGCGCAGAAGCTCGAATCCGAGCTGGGCGCGCAAGAGGTCGCGGATCGCGCCGCGCTCGCCGCGATGCGCGACGACTACAAGGACGCCGCCGCCGCGCAGAAGCAGGCCGCGGCCGACATCGCGCGGTTCACGAAATCGTGCCGCGACAGCTTCTTCGCGCTCCCGGACTTCTTCAAGCAGAAGGTCGGCCCGGCCGAACCCACGGACTGGGCGAGGGCCGAGTACCCCAACCGGCACGACCTCAGCGCGCTCTCCACCGAGGCCCGCGGGGTCGAGGACGTGAAGCGCAAGCTGCGCGCCGCGCAGCAGCAGGCCGACACCGCGCGCGCGCTCGGCGCGAAGGTCGAGTCCGCGCGCGACCGCTTGGCGAAAGCCCGCCAGAGCGTGCCCGGCGACGACCCGGACGCGCTGCGCCAAGAGCAAACCGCCAAGTTGAGCGAAGAAGAGAGCCTGAAGGGCGCGCTCGCGGCGGCCAAAAATGAGATCACCAAGACCGAGAAGGACAACGAGGTTCAACTGCGCGGCCTGACCGACGCCGACCGCGAGGTGAACCGCATCGACGGCGAACTGAAGCTCGAAGACTCCAGCCGCAAGCAGAGCGCCGAGACCATCGAGCGCCAGCGCAAGGCGCTGCCGGCCGCGTGGCAGGGGCCGCTCGAAACCGCCGGCCTCAGCGACCGCACCAAGTGGCAGAACGAACTGGCCGACCTTGAGGCGAAGGGCACCGAGGCGAAGTTCACCCAACTGCAAGCGGCCCGCGGCGGCCTCGACCCGCTCCGCGCCGAGGTCACGCAACTGGAAGAGGAAGAAGCGGCCTTCGACGACTCCGAGCGCCGCGACCCGGACGGCGTGCGCGCGGACGCCGCCGCCGCCCGCAAGGAACTGGACGCGCACAACAAGGAACTGCTCGACGCGCAGGGCCAGAAGCGCGTGCTGGACGGGTACATCAAGCAGCGCGGCGACCTGAACGCGCGATACAAGGAAGTGGACGCGAACCACAACCGGCACAAGACGCTGGCCGAACTGCTGGGCCGCGACCGCCTGCAGCGGCACCTCGTGCGCCGGGCCGAGCGCCAGATCGTGGACTGCGCCAACGCCGTGCTCGACCGGCTCAGCGGTGGGCAACTGTTCATGCGGCTGGTGGACGCCGAGACCGGCACCGACAAGGCGCTGGAACTGGAGTGCGCCAACCGCGTCGCCGGCGGGAGCGCCATCAACGTGGCGTTCCTGAGTGGGAGCCAGAAGTTCCGCGTCGCGGTCGCGCTGGCGCTGGGCATCGGCCAGTACGCGAGCAAGCAGCACCGCCCCATCGAGAGCGTCATCATCGACGAGGGCTTCGGGTGCCTCGACCGCGCCGGCCGCCAAGTGATGATCCAAGAACTGCAGAACCTGCGCGGGCACCTGCACTGCATCCTGCTGGTGAGCCACCAAGAGGAGTTCGCGGACGCCTTCCCCGACGGCTACCGCTTCGAGCTACACGACGGCGCAACGAAGGTGAGCCGCATCGTGCGGTGAGCGCGCGGTACAATCGCGGCCCAAGGTAGTTGACGTTGCGCCGTTCGCCCGACGCGCGCCCGATCCGGCACAACGGGTGCGAGCGCGTCACCGAGGTTTCGGGCAACGATTTGCACGTCCTCACCAGCCCGTACAGCGGGGCGTTCACGTTCCGCTGTACGCACTGCGCCAAGCCCGATTACATCTCCGGGTTCGCGTGGGCCGACACCGGCGAAGACCTCGTCGCGTACCGCAAGCGGGTCGAGACGTTCACCCCGCCGCTGGTGTGGTTCTTCCGCGAGGGCGTCGCGCTCGTCCTCGCGGTCGTGCTCGGCGTGCTCACGTGGGTCTTCGTGCGCGACTCGTTCAAGGACGTGGACTTCCTGATCTGGTACTGCATCGCCGGGCGAGCGCGGCCCGGACCTGTCGTTCCTGATCGGCGCAGCTGTCGGCCCGCTGCATGTCGGTGGAGTACCGGCAGTAGATGACGATGTACTTGCGGAGCACAGAATCCCTCCCCGCACCAGGGACAGATTCCGGCCAAGATACGCACGAGCGCCGACTATCGCCCGCGGTAGGGTCGTCCCTCACGCGGTGGCGCAACTCTCGAATTCCGCGGCAGTAAACGCCACGGAGGTCGCGAGTGCGCGGTGCAACAGTTGGAGTTCGATGAGATGGTCAGCTAATGTGCAACGTCTGGTTCGGCGCTGCAACCGATTTTCCCAGGGGCTGTCATTTGATGATGGCCCAGATCGTGGCGTTATAGCTGCGGTTGCCCTCCACAAGCCAGGCGCCGTCGGGGCTGAACGCGATGCTCCCCGGCCCCTCGCCCTTCGGGAGCTTGCCCACGGCGAGGACGCGGGCCGTTTGCGCGTCCCACAAGAGGAGGCTCTCGTCGCGCGAGCCGCTGGCGATGTACTTGCCGTCGGGACTGATTACGAACGGCAGATACCACCCCTTGGGTCCCTTCAGCGTGCGCAGGTGCTCGCCCGTTTCGGCGTCCCATTCGATGATGGACGCATCCACGGCTTGCCCCAGAGTATCGGTCAAGCCGATGATCCGCTTGCCGTCGCGGCTGTAGCGCGCGCCCAGCACGCCCCTTCTGTCGGGATCGGTGAGCACGTGGGTTTTCTTTCCGGTCTCAAGCTCCCACAGAACGATCTTCCGGGGCTCGAGGTAGCCGTCCATGCTCCCCACGATGCGTTTCTTGTCCGGACTGATAGCCACGCGGCTGACCGTTTTTTCGGGTGCTATGGTGCGCAGGAGTTTGCCCGTCTCGGCGTCCCAGACGTGAATTTCCCGCACCTTTTGTTCGGCGGAGCTTTCGCCGGCGCAGCTCACGATGTAATTGTCATCGGCACTCAGATCGACCGACACGACCTCTGCGTTGTGTCCGTCGAAGGAGCGGAGCAGCTTCCCGGTTTCGGCGTCCCACATCTTGAGCGACTTGTCCCGGCACCCCGCCACGATCCGCTTGCCGTCCCGGCTGAAGACGAACTGGAAGACGAAGGACTCGCACTTCTCGAATTTGAACAGCACCTTGCCGGTCGCGGCGTCAAACGCCCGAATCCCCCCTCCTTTCGGGGCGTACGCGCTGTATTCGCTGAGGAAGATGCGCCTTCCGTCCAAGCTGACTGTCGCGCTGGTGGTAAGTCCGCCTCCGCGCAAATACCACGAATGAACCTCGCGGAACCTCGTCGGCTCCTTGGCGGGGCCACCCGTTTTGTCGTTGAGTTTGCGCAGCTGCGCATCGACTTCCGCCAGCCGCGCCCACAGTTTGGCCTTTTCCTCCTCCAACTGCTTGATCTGGTCGCGCACGTCCTTCACGTCGTCGGCCTGAGCGGCCCGTTCCGGCACGCCCGCGATCACCATGACCGAGGCGAGGACGCACGCCGATGCGAAGAAACTGCTCGTTCGCCACATGTGATTCCTCCGGTTGAATGACCACGTCTTGCAACATGGCTTGAGGCCGAACGCCCCCGCTCAGCAGCGGCCACCGCCGAGGGGGCTACATGTGTCCCAGAAACCCAGGATGCGGCGGCCGTCTGCTGCAGCGGACGGTTCGGCTTCGCGCCGGTCATTTCTCCGGGGCGTTCTTCTCGTCTTGGACTCGGGTGATGACGACGACATCCTTCGCCAGCATTTTGAGGAAGATCGGGGCCACGGCCTCGGGTCCTGTGGCCAACAGGGCCGTCTTGCCTTTGAGGGCCTTCACGTCGTCGGCCCCGGTTACCTTCTTTCCGTCAGCGGTTTCAATCCGAAGTTGTTTGAGGGGCACGTCCCTAGGCACGAGGATGTGTTCCACCACGGCTTCCGTGATGATAACAGGCTCTCCCCCGTTGGGGTTCGGCACCTGTTTCTGCACCTCCCCGATTCTCACTGCCGGGACGATTATCCTCAGGGTTTGCTTCGGCACGTCCACGTCCTGGATGTGGACGAACTTCGGGGCCTTCGCCTTCTTGAACGTGTCGAGATCATCCCCACGGGCGATCATGGTCGAGGTAGCTGCCAGGAACAGAACACAGAAGAAGTACCGCATCGAGATCCTCCACAAAGAAGCCGAACGACCACGCTCAGCAGCCGGGGCCGCCTCGGTGAGCTACGAACTCCCAGAAACCAATGTGGCGGCCCCGGTCTGCTGCAGCCGATGGTTCGGCCTGGCCCGCTCAGAACGGAACTGCTCCCGGATTGTATCGGTAGACTGGTTTGCCCCAGTCCTCCCACGGCCGGTCCCGCCTGGCGTAGATCACGGTGCCCCGGTCGTCGTGGGTCCGCCATGTGTACGCCCGCGGCAGCGTGCGGTGCTTCGCTAGGTGGGCGGCGATGCCAATCACATCCTAGGCGGGGAGGAGACATTCCGCCGGTACGTCCACCACCGCTTCCGATGCCTCGGTCAGGAACGCGACGAACTCGACCGGGGGCGGTTGGTCCGCGACCACATACCAACACGGGGGGTGGTCGGGGGGCAGCCGGTTGTTGACGAGCAGGGGATGAACGCTGGCGCTCCCCCACGGACCACCGAGATAAGATGGCCACCCGAATCCGCCCCGGTAACTCCATGTGGATTACGTGCGAGCGGCGGGTGGCGGCGATGCGAAGGTGGTCCACCAATTCAACGATCCGCGAGAGGGCTAGAAGGTAGCGTATTCTGTGTGTAAACTCTTGCGTGATCATCTTTTCGCTGGAGGCGGCTCAAACGTGGAGGTCGGCAGGATGCCTTACCACTGGCCCAAGGATACCGATTTCGCCCTCCTGGAACTCGACGTTCTCGATCGGGATTGCCCCTTCTGCGGGCGTCTGATGCACATCTGTGACCACCGATACCGGCACTT